>NZ_BSWS01000005.1:0-97589 GCF_030270165.1 Helicobacter sp. NHP22-001
CCAGCATGGTAGAAACAGGAATACAACAAAAACCGCAATCTTTAAAATTTTTTTCTATTGATAGGATTTTATAGGATTTTATGCGGTTTTATAGGTTTGTAAGAACGGTTTGGCAATTTAGCCAACGCACCGGCGATCGCCTTTTTTAGGCAAGACACCTTAAATGTGTGGTTTAGCGATCCTAAAAAGCTAACCCCACAAAAAGGCTTTTATATTTGGTTTGCCTATTTGCGCAAGGAACAACCCAAGCTTTTTGACCTTTACATAGGGCGCGCCGATGAGGGTTTGGAAGAATACCAAAAGTGCGTTGCTTATCAAAAATTATTTGGCAACGATCGCCCACTTGGATATGAAAACCGCCATTTAGACACGATCCATAAAATCGCGGATGATTTTTTAAACTTGGTAGAGGCATTTAACGCGATCCCCCTAGAGGACTTTAAAGGAGATAGTGTGGAAAAAGTAGAGTGGAGCGCAGAGCAAAGACAGACATTTTTAAAGCTGTTGCAAGAGTTTGTGGATTTAGTGGATAGGGCTGTGGAGGAGGGAATACAGACTTTGGAGAGTGAGCGCAATGCCCTTGAAAGGAAGCTAAACAACTTTGCTAGGGATTGGGGGTATGAGTGTTTTGTGCGTGCTAAGGTTGCAAATTTTGAAGAAAGAGGGTATCCGGGACTTGCCTTTTTCCGCACGAAAATTGTAGGGGGTGTAGATGGGGAATTTGTCAACATTAGAAAAGAGGGTGACATTCGAGGCTTTGATCTTTGGGTGGGTTATAACTGGCATGACAAAGAAGTTATCAATGTTCCCCCAAAAGGATTTGTTTGTTGCATAGGTTTAGGTTATTTGGATAAAGATAAAAAGCACAAAGAGATGTGTCACAAATGTCGGGCTTATCCGCAACTTTTTTCAGGCAAAAATAGGCACCTTGTCTATAAAAACGACTACCTTTATACTTACACCACCTTAGAGGCATTTATGCGGGACATTATAGATAGATTTTTATGGTGCATTGACAAATTCCACACAATCTCCATTAATGACTTTAAAAAGAGCAGTGATCCACATACCCCCCAAGAAAACCACAAAGGAAAGACTATGAAAATCCCATTAAACCAAATCCTCTATGGACCTCCGGGCACGGGCAAAACGCACTACACCATTGACAAGGCCTTAGAGATTTTAGGGCACGACACTAAAAAAATGGAGCGCGCAGAGGCTAAAGCCCTCTTTGACTCTTATAAACAAAAGGGGCGTATTGGCTTTGTTACCTTCCACCAAAGTTATGGTTATGAAGAGTTTGTGGAGGGGATTAAGCCGGAGGTGGATAACAAGGGGCAGGTGACCTACCCCATTAAAAATGGGATTTTTAAGCAAATGTGCCAAAAGGCTCAAGAATCTTTGGAACAACCCACCTCTAAAAAAGTGGCAGAAGTTGCTTTGGGTTATTGGAACACCTTGTTAAAATCCTTTATTTCTTCTTTGGAGAAAGAAAAAGAAAATAGGGGGCAATGTTTAGTTGCACTCCATACAGGGTTACAAAAAGAACTTGTGTGGGCGGACAAAAAAGATGGTCTAAGTTTTTCAATCATCATCAATACACAAGGGGATAAGGAAACAATCCAAGAGGATGCATTACACAATTTGTATTCCAAAGATAAAAGTAAAGGAATTGAAAGACCAAGAGATGTGGACAGATCCCATGACACCTACGGCTTTGCCCTCCTTAAAAAACTCACGGCATTTGAGGCTGAATATCTTAAGGAGCAAAATTTAACCAAACCACCTCTTGAAATGCGCGAAGAATCCCCACAAAACTCCGACAAACTCCCCTACATTCTCATCATTGACGAGATCAACCGGGGCAATATCTCTAAGATTTTTGGCGAACTCATCACGCTTATAGAGGAAAGCAAACGCATAGGCAATGATGAGGAGTTAAGGGTTATATTGCCTTATAGTCAAGGTCAAAAGAAGAACCAACATCAAGAGAGGGAAAATAAAGAAATAGAGGAGACAAAGGGAGAAGAAGAAAAGGAATTTTTTGGTGTGCCCAAGAATCTCTACATCATCGGCACAATGAATACCGCCGACCGCTCCATTGCCCTATTAGACACCGCTTTGCGTCGTAGATTTGTCTTTATAGAAATGTTGCCTAATTCAAGCTTGCTTAGCACGGATTGCGCTGGGGTCAATTTGCAATCTCTCTTAGAGGCGATGAATGCCCGCATAGAGTTTTTGCTCGATCAAAACCACACAATTGGGCATGCTTACTTTTTAGGGCTAGACAGCTTAGAGGGCTTGCAAGAATGTTTTAAGGATAAAATCATCCCCCTTTTGCAAGAGTATTTTTATGACGACCACGCCAAAATCAATGTGGTGCTTAACAACAATGACATGTTAAAAGAAAAAACAATGGATAGCGCATTGCAAAAACTTTTGGGGGATTTTATAGACACCGATAAAAAGATTTACCAAATCACAGAGGCGAGTGGGTGGGGTGTTGAAACATTTATAAAGATTTATAAAGATGCTAGCCAAGCACAGAGCAACGAAACGACAGAGCAAACCCCTAATCCATGAAAACCACGCCCACGCTGTATTTAGCCGAATACCAAGAGTTCAACCAAGCGAACATCGAGGAGTGTCTAGGGGAGAAAAGGAAGAAAGCTCCCAAAATATGGGAGGCTCTTTTAGACTTCGCCCACCAAGAAAGCAACCATATCTTTTTACGCTTTAAAAATAAACACACCCTAAGGACACAAAATTATGTGGGTTTGATCCAAGTGCAAGGTTTTAGCGTGGAGATTCTACCTAAGATTTATGGGCGGGATTTAAAAGAGCATGCCCCAAACTGCCCTAAAAAAATCCCTAAATTTAACCCCCTAGAGTTTCAAGGGCAAGTGCAAGAGTTTTTAAAGCCTAAAAGTGTGCCAAGCCCCCCTAAAGTCCCCTCTTGCCCCCTTTGTTACGCCAAACAAGTGCTTTACAATTGCCTAGCCACACTCAAAAACACCCCCTTTAAACAAAACAGGTTTTCCAACCTAGAAGACGCAAAATTGCCCCTACTAGATGTCTTTATCCAAGCGTTTTTACAAGAGTGCCAAACTCTTATAAAACGGGGACTAAAGCGGGATTATTTAAATATTTCACAAAATCGCCCCTACCTTAAGGGCAAGTTAGAATTTAGCACACACCTACAAAAAAATTTGATACACAAAGAACGCTTTTACACTTCTAGCGATGAATATAGCCTAGATGTTGCCCCTAACCGTCTCATTAAGGCGGTTTTAGAGCTTTTTAAAACCTTGAGTTTAAGCCCTAAGAACCAAGAGGGCTTAAATGCTGCGTCCTTTGTCTTTGATGAAGTAAAACCGAGTAAGGATAAAGATATAGACACTGATTTTTCTAAAAGCACACAAGCGAGCCGTTTTAAGGAGTATGAAAACCTTTTAACATGGTGTGATTTGTTCTTGCGTCAAAAGTCCCTAGCCCCCTACAGCGGAGCAAGCCGTGCCTATGCATTGCTGTTTCCTATGGAAAGGCTTTTTGAGGACTTTGTGGGGTTTTGGGTGCAAAAAAGTGGGGGGTATCAAGTTACCTTGCAAAAACAAAACCGCAAGTATCTAATGTGCTATGGTGCAACTTGCGACAACCTTAATAATTGCTTTGAAATGCGCCCCGACATTGTGCTAAGAGAGGAGACCAAAATCACCATTTTAGACACCAAATGGAAGGCATTAAATGCGCAAAAAGACATCGCACACGCCGACCTTTACCAAATGTGGGCGTATGCGAGCAAATACGCCACTTGCACCCCCGCTAAGGAGGTGTGCGTGTGGTTGGTGTATCCACAGCAAGAAACCCAAAAGATACAAGATTTAACCTTTAAGCCTAAAGTTGTTGGAGGCAAAGAGATCGAGCTTCTCATTAAATTTTTTCCGCTGTGATTTTAGCGGTTTGAAGCGGGTTTGGGCTGTGGGGCTTTAAAGCTAGAGGTTAAATAAATATGTTAGAATGGTGCGTTGATTTTTGGCGGTGCACCAAAATAAGGAGCGAGATTGAAAATTTTAATTGTGGATGACAGTTCGACCATGAGAAGAATCATTAGAAACACCTTGCAACGCTTGGGCTATGAGGACATTTTAGAAGCCGAGCACGGCGTGGAGGCGTGGGGCAAGTTAGACGCTAACGACACCACAGGGGTTTTGATCACCGACTGGAACATGCCCGAGATGAATGGGCTAGATTTAGTCAAAAAGGTGCGATCTGACGGGCGTTTTAAAGATTTACCCATCATCATGATCACCACTGAGGGGGGCAAGGCGGAGGTGATCACCGCCTTAAAAGCTGGGGTGAATAACTATATCGTCAAACCCTTCACCCCGCAAGTGCTGAAGGAAAAATTAGAAGTCGTGTTGGGGACCAATGACTAAATAGGCGTGCTCTTGCAAGAAGTCTATTTCAAAACGATCATTTTACCCACAGACCACCCCGATCTCTTCAGTGCCTTTTTGCTGGACTTCACCCACGAGGCGATCGAAGAAGCCAAAGCCCCTAACTTGCCCTATGCATTTTTGGGCACCAAAGAGGGCACAGCACCCTTACCTAAAGAGGGTTTTATTATCTATTCGCCCCACGATCCCAAGCCCCTTTTAAAGGCACTAGAGGGCTTTTGCACTGAATTGTCTAGCCGTATAGGCTTGGCGGTGGGCTTTTACCACCACAGCGCACAACACGAAAATAAAGACTGGATCGAGGCGTATAAAGCCGGCGTGCAACCCATTGTGTGTGGGGATTTTGCCATTAACCCCAGCTGGGCTAAAGAGCCCTTAAACGCCCCCATTTGTTTAAGCCTTGATCCAAGCCTAGCCTTTGGCACGGGACACCACGAAAGCACAAGACTGCTTTTACAAGCCTTTAGCCCCCTTGAGGTGGGGGGTAAATCCGCCCTAGATGTGGGCTGTGGGAGTGGGATTTTAGGGCTAGCTTTAGCCAAAAAGGGGGCTAAAGCGTATTTATGCGACATAGACCCTTTAGCCCTTGAGGAAACTAAAAAGAATTTTTCTAAAAACCACGCCACTTATGAAGACCTTTGGCTAGGCTCAATCAAGGGGGGCGGCTACGATTTGATCGTGGTGAATATTGTGGCGAGCGTGATTATCGGGCTTTATGCCGAGATTTTAAAGGCAAGCCACGCCCAAACAGAAGTTTTTTTATCAGGGATTTTAGACAAGTACGAGCAAAGCGTTTTAGAAACCTATTTAAAAGCCTTTAAACTAAAAAAACGCACCCAAGAAAACGAGTGGGTGTGTTTGCATTTATCTAAAAGTTAAACATTGTAAGGAATTGTATGGAAAACAACAAAGGACCGGGCGATCCAAGCCCCAAAAAGCCCATTTTACAAAACCCCTTGGTTTTGATCGTGGTGTTTATCCTTGTGGCGATCGTGGCGATGCGGGTGATGAATAGCGATGACGGCTTTGGGGAGCGCTTTTTATCCACCAGCACGAAAAATATCAGCTACCACGAGATGAAAGAGTTGATTGAGAAAAAAGAAGTGGATAGCGTGAGTATCGGGCAGACCTTGATTAAAGCCACGAGCAAAGAAGGGGGCTCTAAGATCATCTATGTGGCTAAGAGAGTGCCCGATCTCTCCTTGGTCCCCCTACTAGACGCACAAAAGATCAATTACTCCGGCTTTAGCGAGTCTAATTTTTTCACCGAGATTTTAGGCTGGCTCTTGCCCGTGTTGGTGATTTTGGGCTTGTGGATGTTTATGGCAAGCCGCATGCAAAAGAACATGGGCGGGGGGATTTTTGGCATGGGCAGCTCTAAAAAGCTCATCAATGCCGAGAAACCCAAAGTCCGCTTTAACGACATGGCGGGCAATGAAGAGGCGAAAGAGGAAGTCGTGGAGATCGTGGATTTTTTAAAATACCCCGATCGCTACGCTTCTTTGGGGGCGAAAATCCCTAAAGGCGTGCTCTTAGTTGGCCCCCCCGGCACAGGCAAGACTTTACTAGCTAAGGCGGTGGCAGGCGAGGCAAGCGTGCCTTTCTTTTCAATGGGGGGTAGTAGCTTTATTGAGATGTTTGTGGGGCTTGGGGCAAGCCGGGTGCGTGATCTCTTTGACATTGCTAAAAAAGAAGCCCCGAGCATTATCTTCATCGATGAGATCGATGCGATCGGCAAGAGCCGGGCAGCTGGTGGGATGATTAGCGGCAATGATGAAAGGGAGCAAACCTTAAACCAGCTTTTAGCCGAGATGGATGGCTTTGGCTCAGAGAACGCCCCCGTGATCGTGCTTGCCGCCACCAACCGCCCCGAGATTTTAGATCCAGCCCTTCTACGCCCCGGGCGCTTTGACCGCCAAGTCTTGGTGGATAAACCAGACTTCAATGGCAGGGTGGAGATTTTAAAGGTGCATATCAAGCCCGTGAAACTGGCTAACGATGTAGATTTGCAAGAGATCGCCAAGCTCACCGCTGGGCTAGCTGGGGCGGATTTAGCCAATATCATTAACGAGGCGGCACTCTTAGCCGGGCGTAACAACCAAAAAGAAGTCAAGCAACAGCACTTAAAAGAGGCGGTAGAAAGGGGCATTGCCGGGCTGGAGAAAAAGAGCCGCCGCATTTCGCCCAAAGAGAAAAAGATCGTCGCCTACCACGAGAGCGGACACGCTGTGATTAGCGAGATGACAAAGGGCTCAGCACGGGTAAATAAGGTGTCTATTATCCCAAGGGGCATGGCGGCTTTAGGTTATACGCTAAACACCCCTGAAGAGAATAAATATCTCATGCAAAAACACGAGCTGATCGCCGAGATTGATGTGCTTTTAGGCGGACGGGCGGCTGAAGATGTGTTTTTACAAGAGATTTCAACGGGGGCGAGCAACGACTTAGAAAGGGCGACTGACATTATCAAGGGCATGGTGAGCTACTATGGCATGAGCGATGTGAGCGGCCTTATGGTGCTAGAAAAGCAACGCAATTCGTTTTTAGGGGGGGGCTTTGGCAGCCCTAGAGAGTTTAGCGAGAAAACCGCCGAACAAATGGACCACTTTATTAAAACCTTGCTAGAAGAGCGTTATACGCATGTCAAGCAGACTTTGAGCGACTATAAAGAGGCGATCGAAGTGATGGTAAATGAGCTGTTTGAAAAAGAAGTGATCACGGGTGAAAGGGTGCGTGAGATCATTAGCGAGTATGAGACAAGCCACAATCTGCAAAGCCGCCTTGTGCCCCTAGAGGAACACGCAAGTTAGTGAAACCGCTCTATCTCTTCCCCAATCTTTTCACGGCGAGCAGCATTTTTTTAGGCGTGATGGCGATGCTTTATGCTTCGCATGGGGAGTTTATCGTGGCGTGCTGGATGGTGGTGGGTAGTTTAGTTTTAGACGGGCTAGATGGACGCATAGCACGGCTTACCAACACCACGAGCAAGTTTGGGCTAGAGTTCGACTCGCTAGCGGATGTCGTGGCGTTTGGGGTGGCGCCAAGCCTCATCGCTTACTTTTATGTGGGGCATTTTTATGGGAGGTGGGGCATGGCGACTTGTGCGCTTTTTGTGATTTTTGGGGCAATCCGCCTAGCCCGTTTTAATGTTACGACCCAAACCACAGACCCTTATTCGTTCATCGGTATCCCCATCCCTAGTGCGGCGGTGCTGGTGGTGCTGGGGGTGTTGATCGATAACAAATATGGGGTGTTGCAAGAGGGCTGGGGTAAGTTCTTTCTAGCCTACATTGTGTTTTTGGGGGTGCTGATGGTGAGCAATATCCGCTACCCCAATTTTAAAAAAGTGCAATGGAATTTAAAACTCTTTGTCTTGCTCTTGCTCTTCTTGCTCTTGCTCTTTGTGCGCCCTTTGGAGGTGCTGGGCTCGTTTATGTTCTGTTATCTCTTTTACGGGCTGCTTCGTTGGGTTTTTCTCATGGCTAGGATTGTCTTTAAACACAAATGATAGGAGGACATAATGACAAAGGCGCAGTTTTACATTGAGGGCATGACTTGTAGCGCATGCTCGAGTGGGATTGAACGCTCTTTGGGTCGTAAGGCGTATGTCAAAGAGGTGGGGGTGGATTTACTCAGCAAAAAAGCCTTTGTGGTCTATGATGAAAGCCAAGCCAGCCTAGAGGACATTTTTAAGCAAATCTCTAAGCTGGGCTACACCGCCCAAAAAAAGCCGTTGAAAGACTTGCTTGAGCCGACTTTTCTAACGCCCAATCTTAAACTACTCTTTGCACTCTTAGGCACTTTGGGGGTGCTCACTCTGTCTATGTTTGCCCCCCTTTTGCCCCTGCCCGCCTTTTTAAAAGCCCCCTTTAACAATGGTTTAGCACAACTCATTTTGACCTTAGTTGTCATGCACATGGGGCGTAATTTCTACATACACGGCTTTAAGGCGTTGTGGGCACGGCAGCCGAATATGGATAGCCTAGTGGCTCTAGGCACCAGTGCGGCATTTTGTTATAGCCTTGTCTTGCTCTTTAGAGTGTTGAGCCACACAAGCATTGAGGGTTATTACTTTGAGAGTGTGTGCGTGATTTTACTCTTTGTGATGGGCGGCAAGCGGGTCGAGCAAAGCTCTAAAGATAAAGCCGTGCAAGCCATGCAAGAGCTCATGCAAGAGCACAACACCAAAGCCCTCAAGGTGCAAGAGGGGCAAGATCGTGAGGTGGAGATTGAGAGCCTTCAAAAAGGCGACATTTTAAGGGTTTTGCCCGGGGCGTATGTCCCTGTGGATGGGGTTTTAATTGAGGGAGCGAGCGAGATAGACGAGTCGATGCTCAGTGGCGAAAGCGTGCCCGTGCTCAAAAAAGAGGGCTCTCAGGTGTTTGCAGGTACACTCAACACCAACACCCCCTTTTTAATGCAAGCCACCCACAACAAGGCGCAAAGCACGCTGGCACAAATCCTAGATTTAATCGCCAAAGCACAAGGCTCTAAAGCCCCCATTGCAAGGCTTGCCGACCAAGTGGCAGGGGTGTTTGTCCCCATTGTGATCGCCATAGCCAGCTTGGCGTTTATCGTGTGGGTGTTTAAGGGGGGCTTTAAAGAGGCTTTGGAGGTGTTTATCGCCGTGCTGGTGATCTCTTGTCCTTGTGCTTTGGGGTTAGCCACGCCGATGGCTTTGTTAGTGGCACAAAAAGAGGCAGGCTTATTAGGGCTCTTTTTCAAGGACGCTAAGAGTTTAGAGAAGGCTAAGGACGTTAGCCATGTTTTGCTAGACAAAACGGGCACCATCACGCTAGGCAAACCCGTAGTGAAGGAAGTCCGCACGGCCGGCGGTGTAAAGACATTAGAGCTTTTAAGCCTGTGTGCCAGTCTAGAAGCCCAAAGCGAGCATGTGATCGCAAAGGGCATTGTGGAGTACGCCAAATCTCAAGGGGTGCATTTGCTAGAAGCTAGGGGGGTGAAGGCGACCCCGGGACTAGGCTTAAGCGGAGAGATTGGAGGGCATGTGTATTTAGCCGGGAGCTTAGATTTTTTCAATACCCCCAATACTTTAGGGGAGTTTGAGGGGATTGGGGTGTTCTTTGGCACGCAAGATAAAATCTTGGGGCTGATCGTGCTTGAAGACCAGCTTAAAGAGAGGGCAAAAGAGGCGATAGAGGCGATGCATAGCTTTGGGCTTAAAACCTTGCTTTTAAGCGGCGATAGAGAGGCAAGTGTGGCAAAAATGGCAAGTGCCTTAAATTTAGACTACAAAGCAGAGGCGAAGCCGGCGGACAAATTATCCACCCTAGAGGACTTGCAAAAAAGCGGGGCGGTGGTGATGATGGTGGGCGATGGCTTAAACGATGCCCCGGCTCTAGCTAAAAGCGATGTGGGGGTGGTGATGGGGCTAGGCAGTGGGGCAAGCTTAGAAGTCGCCGATGTGCTAAGCCTAAAGAACCACCCAAGCGCGGCCTTGCACGCGATCAAACTAAGCCAATACACGATTAGAAACATTAAACAAAACCTGTTTTGGGCTTTTTGTTATAATGCGCTGGCAATCCCCCTAGCCTGTGGCGTGGCGTATCCCTTCATGCTAAATCCTATGCTAGCCAGCCTAGCGATGAGCCTTAGCAGTTTAAGCGTGGTGTTTAACGCCCAACGCTTAAGGGGCGTGCATAAAAAAATCAAAGGATAATTATGAAAGAAGTGCTAAAAGTTGAGGGCATGACTTGCGATCATTGCGTGGATAAAGTGGAGAAGTTTGTGGGCGAAATTGAGGGCGTGGAGCATATTGAAGTTAAGTTAGAGCAACAAGAAGTGGCGGTAACCTTTAACCCCCCAGCGACCTTAGAGGACATTAAAGAGGCGATTTTAGACGCGGGCTACACCCTAGCGTGAGGCTGTTTTTTAGGCGTTTTGCCCCCTTTTTAAAGGGGCATGTGAGCTCGTTTGTGTGGATTGTGCTAGCGTCTATCGTTGTGGCTCTTAGCACAGCGTGGGGGACTTATTTAGTCAAACCCACCCTAGATGACATTTTCATTAAAAAAGACACGCATATGCTTGGTGTCCTGCCTTTTTTGGTGATTGTGGCGTATTTGGGTAAGAGTGGGGGCATTTACATACAAACCTACTTCACAAATTTCATTGGCTTAGACATCATCAAAAACCTACGCCATAAAATGCTAGAAACCATGTTGCGTATGGAGATGGGCTTTTTCAACAGCACCCACAAGGGCGAGTTGATTTCACGCATCACCAACGACATCGCTTTAGTTCGGGCGAGTTTGTCAAATTACTTAGCTGAAAGCGTTAGAGAGTTACTCAGCGTGATAGGGCTTATTTGCGTGGTGATTTACCAAAGCCCCAAACTCTCCATTGTGGGGCTCATCATCATGCCCCTAGCGGCGATCCCTTTAAGCAAAATCATTAAAAAAGTGAAAAAACTCTCCAAAGCAAACCAAGAAACCAACGCCCGCATGACCGCTAGATTGTCCGAGATTTTCCACAGCGTCGAGGTGATTAAAACTTCTAATGGCGAAAAGCTAGAGTTGCAAGCCTTTCAAAAAGAAAACCAAGCCTTCTTTAACTTGAGCCTAAAGAGCATTAAATACGCCGAAATCTCCAGCCCCTTAATGGAGTTTTTGGGCTCCATCGCCATTGCTTTAGTGATTTATCTAGGCGGTTTGGAGGTGATTAGGGGGCATATTAGCGTGGGAGCGTTTTTCTCTTTCATCACTGCCCTTTTCATGCTCTACACCCCCTTAAAGCGGATCGTAAGGATCGCGTCTAATTTTCAAGAGGCGTTGGTGGCAGGGGAGAGGATTTACGAGATTTTAGAGAGAAAACCCGCTATTATGGATGGGGCACAGACTTTAGAGCAACCCATTACAGAAATTAACTTCAAAAATGTCAGCCTTGCTTATAAAGACAACTCCGCCCCAGCCTTGCAAGACATTAACCTAAACCTACAGGCTAACCAAATTGTCGCCCTGCAGGGCAAGAGTGGGAGCGGTAAAAGCTCTTTGGTGAATCTCATTTTACGCCTATACGAGCCCACAAGCGGGCAAATCACCATCAACAACATCCCCTTACAAGACTTGCAACAAAAGAGTCTAAGGGCACAAATAGGCATTGTTACCCAAAAAGTCTTTATCTTCAGCGGTTCAGTCGCCGAGAATGTCGCTTATGGGCTAGACATTGACACGGCTAGGGTGCAAAAATGCCTAGAGCAGGCACAGGCGTTAGAGTTCGTGCAGAATTTGGGCGGGATTGAAGCCACCTTAGAGGAGTTTGGGGCGAATTTGAGCGGGGGGCAACGCCAAAGGATTGCCATTGCACGGGCGTTATACAAAGACGCAAGCGTCCTTATTTTTGACGAAGCCACTTCTGCCCTTGATCGCCACACCGAAGAGAACATTAAACAAACCATTTACAGCCTAAGAGAAAACCGCCTCATCATCATCATCTCCCATAACCCCGCTAGCCTAGAAATGGCAGATTGCGTCTATCACTTGGAGGGGGGTCGATTAATTTAAAAGGCTAGGTTTTTGTTTGCCACTTCCTTTTTATAGGTCCACCTCCCCGTGGTTTTTAGGGTTGGTTTCTTTTGTGGAATGACCAAAAAATAACCATCTAGATAGTTTAATTGGCTTTTATCGCCATTAGCAAATCAAAGTTTACTTTTATTCCTAATTTAAGGCGATGAAGTTTCAGGTCCTTTTTGTGCTAATA
Source organism: Helicobacter sp. NHP22-001 (assembly GCF_030270165.1). Classification (NCBI taxonomy): domain Bacteria; kingdom Pseudomonadati; phylum Campylobacterota; class Epsilonproteobacteria; order Campylobacterales; family Helicobacteraceae; genus Helicobacter; species Helicobacter sp. NHP22-001. The sequence continues at coordinate 12,174 of NZ_BSWS01000005.1, forward strand.
AGAGATATCGCAGATAGTCGCCTTGGTCATACTAAATCGCACACAATGGTAGTCTGTGATCATTTCTTGGAATATCGTTTAAAAGTGGCGTGTTGGATAAATGGTAGCCTTTGGTGGATTTTTTACTAAATGAATAGGTTGTCTTGGATTTAAGTCCAAAATATAAGCAGTCTTTCTATGTTCTGTAATACCTAGAAACAGGTTCGCAGGGCAGTTAAGCAAAACGATCTGAGTCTAGAAAAGCTATCTTGATTGGGCCTTATAAGTTTTTACCTAAAGTTCTACCATTAACTGGAGTCCTATTCTTCATATAATGCGGATAAATCCTACTTCAATATCTTCAATACTATCGATTTAATCTCATTTGCTTACTAAAAAGCACATAGGACTACTTTGGAAAAAATCATATATAAAATATAAAATAGCAATATCTCACCAGTTATCAAAGCTACTTTACTTGGGGGGTAATGCAAACTAGAATTTATTCTAATTGTTATAGACTTTAGTTAACTTTTTTGATTACGCACATCACTAAGAAGACCCACATATAAACATCAATTAGGAACTGTATTTGTGGATAATATATATTTTCTCTAGGAGAAATTTTTGAAGTTACGCTTGTAGAAGCAAGCAGAACACCTATCTTTCTAAATATTATAGTAAACTTGAAACTTGTTAAACGGGAAGCCAATCCAATAGAGTAAAAGCTCAGTTTAGCAGTTAGGGTCTTATAATGAAATAATCGGTAGAGAGGAAGATGTTGGGCTATGGCGTGCATATCATGTTTTGAGCTCATAGATTGAGTATCGGTGTGCCATTGTTAACTCCAACATTAATTAATTCCACGAGGTTTATGTTTAATATATACAATAACCTTAATTTTGACTTAAAGGATTGTGATGGTCTTTATTGATGCATGTTTTAGACAAGAAACCCCCTACACCCCCATTTGGCTCATGCGCCAAGCGGGGCGGTATTTAAGCGAATACCAAGGGGTGCGCCAAAAGGCTAAAAATTTCTTAGACTTATGCGCTAATGTTGTGCTTGCCACAGAAGTTACCCTACAACCTGTTGAAATTTTAGATGTGGATGCAGCCATACTCTTTAGCGATATTTTGCTCTTGCCCCACGCAATGGGCTTACCTCTAGAATTTATCCCTAGTTTTGGTCCAAAATTCCTAGACACTATAAAGAGCCTAGAAGACATTAAAGCCCTGAAGAGAGGGGCCTATAAAGATTTAGGTTATGTATATGAGATTGTCTCTAGTGTGCGCTCCAAATTGGACAAGTCTAAGGCGTTGATTGGCTTTAGTGGCGCACCTTGGACTTTAGCGACCTATATGCTAGAGGGACAAGGCAACAAGACCTACAGTCGGTCTAAAAAAATCCTTTATGCCCAGCCACAAATGGCGCATGCTCTACTAGAGGCACTCAGCATAGAAATTATAGGCTATTTAGATGTACAAGCACGGGCAGGGGCTAACGCACTCATGCTCTTTGACTCGTGGGCGGGGGCATTGGAGCTAGAGGCATATTTAGAATTTGGTTGGGACTATATCCAAAAAATCACTAAAGCCCTAAAAACAAAGCACCCTAAAGTCCCCTTGATTGTGTTCCCCAAAGGCGTGGGGGCGTATTTGGCGCATTTAAAAGGGGATTTTGAAGTTTTTGGCTGTGGTTGGGACACACCACTAGAGCACGCTAAAGAAGTCTTGGGGGATCGTTATGTCTTGCAGGGGAATTTAGAACCGGCACGACTCTATAGCCAAGAGGCGATGCGCAACGGCATCGAGCACATTCTCGAAGTTATGGGTAAAAAAGTAGGCCTCATTTTTAACTTGGGGCATGGGATGTTGCCCGATTTGCCCCGTTCTAACGCCCTTGAACTCGTGCGCCTAGTGCGCGAGATTAGCCGACGCTAGGTGCAGAGAGACTAACTAGAAAGTGAACACATAGTTCACATACCACGCATAGTGACGCGTCATGGAAAAGCCGTTTCCAAATTTTTGGGGGATCATGGGGAACTTAATGCCTGCTTGCAAAGCAGAGTGCTCGCCCATTCTAATGCGTCCGCCCACATTAAAGAGGAACTGAAAACCGGTGTGATCGGCAACACCAGCATACTGCCACGTGTTGCCTGCAAGTTGGATACCGCCCACAAGACCGAAAGAAAATGGGCTAGTGGCGATGAGATTGACGATCATGTCCGCTGCGCCACCATAGGTGTACATGTTCCACTTATCATTGGAGTTAGGGCCATATCTGTTAGATTGGTCATAATCAAAGAAACCATAAACTTGCCCCCCAAACCACTTATTCAAAAACCCCACGCCCCCAATTTGCGCACCTAGACCATAAAGGGGCATGCCAGAGGTGAGGGGCGCGCGGTAGGCATCGCCACCGGCTTTACCTTGTTGGTAACCTAGACCCAAGAAAAAGCCATTTTTTTCATCTGCTTGGGCTACAGACACTGCACCAAAAGCCATCAAACTAGAGAGGGCCAAACCTTTTAACACGCGTTTGGAACCAAGAACCATAAAAACTCCTTAATACAAATTGGTACGGACACACAAGCTAAGAGTGTTCCATGTGCTTAATAAACAAGCGAGGGCAAAATCGGCTAAAGTGGTAAATACTGAGTAAATAATGTAACTCGAGTGAAAAAGTGGCTCCAGATGTAGGATTCGAACCTACGACCAAGCGGTTAACAGCCGCCTACTCTACCGCTGAGCTAATCTGGAACGAAAGCTCGATTCTAACATTTTTTTATAGGATTTGTCAAGAGACATCGCCCTAAAAACCTAGCTAAAGCTTTAAAACCCGTCTGTGCCACCACTCAATGGTTTTTTTAAGCCACAAGGCGGGCTTGCCCGTTACACACAGCCCTCCAATTTGCCCAATTGCATAGTGTGTTCCCAAAGAGCAAATGGTTCCCTTGGGTTTGTAAATAAAAGAATTTTTAGGGGGCTTGTTTACAAGCACACTTTTGAAATGTGCCCCCAAATACGCCCCCATTTGGCTGGCTAATTGCGCTGTGGGCGGGTAGGGACGATTTTGCGCGTCTTTAAGGAGGGCGCAATCTCCCAGCACAAACACCCCCCGCTTTTCTAACCCCACCGGTTCTAAAAAACCATTGACCTCTACACGGCTACGCGCGCTCTTAAAGAAGGGCGAGTTTTCAATGACGGGGCTACCACGCACACCACAAGTCCAAAATACAAAATCCGCCCCAATTTGCTCTTTTTGCCCGTTAATTTCTACAAGCACTCCATTTTCCAAACATTCTAGGATTTTTGCCCCCACCTGTAAGCGCACACCCAAACTTTGCAAATATTTATGCGCCTTTTGGGCGAGTTTAGGGACAAACATGGGCAAAATCCCAGACATCGCCTCTACACAAGTGATGCGGACCTTATCTTTAAACGCATCCGCTAGAGCCCCCACTAGCTCGATTCCGCTAAAACCCGCCCCACACACCACAATCTCTAAGGGCTTTGGGCTTGCTTGCAATGCTTTTTGTAATTGCTGGTGCAAGTCTTGGCATTGCTTATAGTGGCTCAAGGTGTGGGCGTGCTCTTTAACCCCTGCCACGCCAAAACTCTCGCTCGCAAAACCTAGCCCCACGACTAAATGCGTGTAGGGGTGTTCTTGCTGTTGCCCCACCACCACCCCCTCCTTGATCTCTAACACCTCATCCTGGATAAAGCGCACCCCTTGGGGCAAAATTTCTGTAAGGCTTAAGGCGTGGCAACCGGGCAAACCCGCCACCACATCGTGTAATAAAACCTGCACGCTGTGCTGATAACTTTGCGACACGAGGGTGAAAGAATACGCTTGAAGCACCTCTTTACTCAAGGACTTGATAAACGCAAGGCTAGCATACCCTGCCCCCAAAACTAAAACTTCCTGCACGCTTAACTTACCACTTGATTTTTACAACGGGTTTGATGAAATTAGCCGGTTTGTCCTTCATCCACGCTAGAGCCTGCGCAATTTCCTCAAATTTGCCCTCTAAGTGGTGCGTGATGATGGGTTTGACGCTCAGTTTTTTAGTTTGCAATAAGCGGGCAAGTTTTTCCATGCGCGCTCTACCCCCCGGGGTTAGCCCCCCTTTAATGGTCTTATGCCCCATGCCCACATCCCATGCCATGCGTGAGATGGGCAAGTTTGCGCCACTGCCAAAGTAATTGACATTAGACACCACCCCGCCATTGATAAGACAAGAGCAAGCCTCGCTCAAAATGTCCGTGCCTCCCCCGGCGATGAGGATTTTATCCGCCCCTACGCCCTTAGTGAGCTCTAAAATCTGCGTGTGCATGGGGGCTTTGCTAAAGTCAATAAAATGTGTCGCTCCATAATGTTTATGTGCCACCTCGTATCTAAAAGGCACGCAATCCACCGCATAAATCTCACTAGCCCCCATGAGATTTGCCCCCGCCAAAGCCATCAGCCCCACAGGACCTAAGCCCACCACCGCCACGCGATCGCCCGGTTTAATGTTTGCCTGCTCGGCACAATGAAAGCCCGTGGTGATCATATCGCTTAGCATCACGGCATCGACCAAGTCTACCCCCTCGGGCAAATGCCCCAAATTACCGTCCGCATCGTTAATATGGATTTTCTCGGCAAAAACCCCGTCTTTAAAGTTAGAAAACTTCCAACCCGCAAGCGCGCCGTGGTCATGTTGCGCATAGCCCCTTTGCGCCCCTAAAGAGCTCCAATCAGGCGTGATCGCGGGGATAATGACAATGTCCCCCTCTTTAAAATCTTGCACCAACGCCCCCACTTGCAAGACCTCCCCCACCCCCTCATGCCCTAAGAACATATTTGAGCGCTCGCCAATCCCCCCCTCATAACAAGTGTGTAAGTCTGAAGTGCAAGGGGCAACTGCCAAAGGACGCACAAAGGCATCTAGCGGACCTAACTCCAACTTTTTACGCACGGGCACCACGCACTCCAAGGATTCTTTTTCAATGATCCCCACTTTTCCAATGCCTAGCATTGCAAAACCTTTAACCATACAAACCTCCATCGTGAATTTTAAACAAGAGATTATAACGATTTAGAGTAACGATCGCGCCATTTTAATTTCTGTATACTATACACTATCTTTTTATACTCTTGGAAAACATCTATGTTACTAAACTTAATTAGGATTTCTTGAGCTAAACGATAGGTATTCTGCAACATGTGTAGGCTCAAAAAGCACATGTGTAAGATTATGGAGAATTATTAAACACTAGTTTGTAGTTTGATTAGCATTAAGATTTGTCATATTTCATTCAAAAAGGTTGATGACTAGCTTTTTTAAGTTTTCAATAAGAGTTACTTTACAAAAGGTAGGGCGTGATGTATATTTTAATTTAGTGGTCAACATGATTGAAATAGAGATGTAATAAAAATTGCGCACCTTAAGACTTCTATAGTTGGTAGTCGGTTAAATTTTGAAGGGTTTCCAAGTGTTTGTGCGCTCAAATTTGTAAGAACTACAAACAAGGTGGGTACACTCATTAAGAGAACAAAGAACAATTGTCTACTAGAGAATTGATACACCCATGGGATACTAGATAAGCTCGTTTTAAAAGCCCAAAAACACATGTTGATATAATTTTAGTAGTAGTAGTAGGGGATGTGAATTTGTGCCTAGAGTCTAATCTAGTCCCCTTGCATGCGAGCTCGCCACCATTATAAAAAACTTATTTTATTTGCTTGGATAGTGCATAACATGTGCTAAAAAATCTCTTTTTTAGGTGTTCTTGGGCACAAATCCACGCCAACATGTGAAAATACATAGATGACATGTGCTTAAAGTCTTCACATGCATGTGCCTAAAGCTAAGAAAATCCCACAAAGTCCCTACACAAGAACACTTGCTATGTGCCAAACATGTGAAAAACATGTGAATATGTTTCATTGCAGGGTCAAAATTATCTCCTAAGTTGATTCGAAAACCTACATACAATGGTATAGGAGGCTCAAGAGAAAAAGACCTAGGCGTGAAGAAAATCCGCTAAGAAGCTCAGCTTTTTACATTTTACAAGGGCACTAAGAGCCTAAAAGACCCTTAGAGCTACAAGTCCAAATTACAACTATGCTTTCGGGGCGATCATGTGAGCGGGCACAACCCAAGCGTCGAAGTCTTTTTCGCTGAGTAACCCAAGCTCCAGAGCGGATTCTTTGAGGCTAATGCCCTTCTTGTGGGCGTTTTTGGCGACTTTAGCGGCGTTTTCATAGCCGATATGTGGGTTTAAGGCTGTCACTAGCATTAAAGAGTGGTGCAAATAATAGTCAATCTTGTCCTTGTTGGGCTCAATACCGCCAGCGCAATGTTCGTTAAAGCTCAGCATCGCATCGCTTAGAAGTTTTACGCTTTGCAAGAAGTTATAGATAATCACGGGTTTAAAGACATTGAGTTCAAAATTGCCCTGAGAGGCCGCAAAGCCGATCGCCGCATCGTTACCCATCACTTGCACGGCAACCATTGTCAAGGCTTCGCATTGGGTGGGATTGACCTTGCCGGGCATAATAGAGCTGCCCGGTTCATTTTCAGGGATCGACAACTCGCCTAGTCCACAGCGCGGGCCGCTGGCAAGCCACCTAATGTCATTAGCGATTTTCATTAAATTTGCCGCAAGCCCTTTGAGTGCGCCGTGTGCGAAGTTGATGGCATCGTGGCTGGTGAGGGCGTGGAACTTATTGGGTGCGCTTTTAAAGGCCTGACCTGTAAAGCGGGTCAGTTCCTCAGCAACCTTTTGAGACAACTGCGGATGGGCGTTAAGGCCCGTGCCTACAGCAGTGCCCCCGATGGCAAGTTCCCTTAGCCCCTCTAAACTCTCTAAAATCTGCGCCTTAGAGTGTTCTAACATGCTGGCATAGCCGCTAAACTCTTGACCTAGAGTTAAGGGGGTGGCGTCTTGCAAATGGGTGCGCCCGATTTTGATGATGTCTTTAAACGCCTCGCTTTTAGCGTGCAGGGTGGTGTGCAGGGTGTCTAGGGCGGGCAGTAAGGTTTTTGTTAGCTCCAACACCGCCACAATGTGCATGGCAGTGGGGAAGGTGTCGTTTGAGCTTTGGGACATATTCACATGGTCGTTGGGGTGTATCAATTTTTCTTTTCTAAAATCCGCTCCCAAAATTTCTGTGGCTCTGTTGGCGATGACTTCGTTCATGTTCATGTTTGTCTGTGTGCCACTGCCCGTTTGCCAAATGGCTAGGGGGAACATGCCATCAAGCTTGCCCTCTAAAATGTCCTCGCAAGCCTGCATGATCGCGCCCGCTTTTTTAGCGTCCAGCTTGCCTAAATCCTGATTGACCTTGGCTAAAGAGCGTTTGAGTTTGGCAAAGGCGGCGATGAGTTCAGGGGGCATTTTCTCCACCCCGATTTTGAAGTTCTCATAGCTTCGTTGGGTTTGTGCCCCCCAGTATTTGTTGTCTTCAACTTTAACCTCGCCCATGGTGTCGTGTTCGACTCGATAATGCATGCACTTCCTTTTAAAAAATTTCTCAAACTTTAACACATTTTTACACAAATTTTACACAATCCTTACCTAGAATTAGGGCATTTTAAAACCAAGGAGAAACCATGAAAAAATTCGCTCTCATCTTTTTAGCAGGAGCAATGGCGTTTAACCTCAACGCCTACGAGCTGAAGTTTAAAGCCAGCGGGACAGATGTCTCTTTAAAGTCTGTTAATAAATTTGTCAATGGCGACAATAAATTCAGTATTGCGCCCACCCTATACGGCAAGGCGATCAAAGGGGCGCAGGTGAAAGTCAAATTCTTCATGCCCGAAATGCCGGGCATGCCCGCTATGCACGAAAGCGCCAAATTGACAGAAAAAGACGGGGTTTATTCAGGCTCTGTAAACTTGCCCATGAACGGGACTTGGCAAATCAAAGTGGAGATCAAGACCAAGGACGGGCATGTTTACAAAGGTAAAAGCAGCGTGGATATCTAAATGCGTGCGCTTGTGCTTGGTTTGGTCTTTGCCACGCTCGCCCTACGGGCAGTTCCTTTAAACTTGCAAGTGGTGTATACAAAATACCTAGTTAAAAACGCTAAAATCGCAAGTTTACAAGCGCAGATCGACAGCCTACAAGCGCAGGCAAAGGCGGTGAGTCGTTGGGATAACCCCATTTTGTATGTGGGCTACAACAACGCCGATGTCAATAACTTTTTTATCCTAGATTCGAGTTTTATGCAAAGCATCAGTGTGGGGCTTAGCCAAAAGTTCGATGTGACCGGCAAGAGGCACACGCAAAAGCAAGTGGTGCAAATTGAGCGCCAAAAAAAGATTTTAGAATTAGAACAACTCAAACAACAAATCGCCATCAACATTTTAACAAACGCCGTTAATGTCTACAAAAACACCCAAAAATTAGCCTTACTTAAAGACGCTTTAAGCAATTTAGACAATTTGCTTTATAGAGCCGAGCACTCCAGCAGCCCCGATCAAATCGCCATCGCCAAATTAGAAGTCATCAAAGCGCAATGGGAGATCAAGCAAAACGATTTACAAGACAGCCTCGCCGATAATAAAATCAACATCAGCGAGCTGACCTTTAATCAAAGTGATTTATTAAGCCTAGCACCCAGCCCCGTGGCTTTCAAGCCCGAGCATGAAATCAAGGAAATCATGGAGACGAATCGCACAATCAAGATCGCCAGCCTCAAAGACAGCCAATCTTTAAAGAACATCACCCTAGCCAAGAAAAGCTTTTTAGAAGACATCAATGTAACCGCCAATTACCTCTTCCGTTCTAAAATCTTTGACATGTTCACCATCGGGGTGGCGATCCCTCTGCCCCTCTATGGCAAACAAAGCAATACTTTGCAGCAGCGTAAAGAAGAACATTTAGCCGCCCTCAACGCCCTAGAGAACACCAAAAACAGCGTGCAGCACAACGCCCGCAAATTGATTAAAAAACTCACACAATTACAAAAAAATCTCAGCAACATCGATCAAATTTTACAAGCCAGCGAGCACATCGTTAAAATCTATAAAGACAATCTGCCCTCCTCTCAAGGCGATTACAACAGCTATTACAACGCCTTCAACGACACGATCAACACGAAATTATTAGAGCTAGAAACCAAGAGTGCCCTAGCCACAACCTACCTTGCACTAGAAAATCTCAAAGGACTCAAATGAAAAGATGGATTTTAGGGCTTTTACTCAGTTTATCGCAGGTGCAGGCGGTGGGGAGTGTGGCGGTGCAACTTAAAGAATTTGCCCCCTTTAGGCAGTATTACGCCACTTTGCAAGCCGATGAGCGCAAAACCTACACCTATAATTTGCGTTTTGACGGCTTTGTGGAAAAACTCTATGTGAACCGCACCTACCAAAGCGTGAAAGCCGGGGACAAACTCTTTAGCATTTACTCCCCCGCCTTAATCTCCGTGCAAAGCGAGTTGCTCTCATCCTTGCACTTCAACCGCCAAGTGGTACAAATGCAAGAGAAGTTGCGTTTATTGGGCGTGGGGAGCGAGCAGATCGCTAAAATCATGCAGACGAAAAAAGTGCAAAACAGCGTAGAGATGAAAAGCCCTTTTAGCGGCGTGGTCTTTGCTAAAAATGTCAATGAGGGGGTTTTTATCAAGAGTGGGGCGGTGGTGTTTCAAATCATTGACTTGAAGGCTCTGTATGTCTTGGTGCGGGTCAATCAAGAGGATTTGGACTTTATACGGCATTTATCTAAGGCGCAAATCAGCATTGAGGGCGTGCCCGGGGTGTTTGATTTGGAGTTTTCTAACATCAACCCCCTTGTGGGCACACAGGATAAAATGCTCGAAGCCCGCTTTATCTTAAAAAACCCTAAGCAACTTTTTTTCCCCAATATGTTCGCCAAAGTTACGATCTACCAGCCCAAACAAAAAATGCTCATCTTGCCTAAAGAGGCAGTGTTGATCAAGAACGGGCATGCGGTGGTGTTTAAAAAAGATGACGACTCGTATGAGTTCACACAGATCAAAGCTAAACGTCTAAGCGATGGCAGCTATCAAGTTTTAGAGGGGCTTAAGGCGGGCGATGAGGTCGCTAAAAATGCACTCTTTATTTTAGATGCCGACGCGATCAACAATGGAGATGAATGATGATTAACGCGATCATTTCGCTCTGCCTCAAGAATAAACTGATCGTTTTAATGGGGACCTTCTTGCTCTTTTTGATTTCTCTTTGGGCGATCCAAAACACCCGTTTAGACGCTTTGCCCGATCTCTCGCCCACGCAGGTAGTCGTGCAGGTGAGCTACCCCAACCAAAGCCCGCAGGTGGTGCAAGAGCAGGCGGTTTATCCGTTGGTGGCTAATTTTATGGGGATCGCCGACATTGAAACCGTGCGGGGGATCTCCAGCTATGAAACGGGCTTGGTCTACATCATCTTTAAAGACGGCGTGGATTTGTATTTTGCCCGCGATCGGGTGAGCGAGCAAATGGCGCGGGTGAAATTGCCCGCTGGGGTGAAAGTAGAAATGGGGAGCGACTCGACTTCCATTGGCTGGGCGTATCAATACGCCCTAACGAGCAAAACCAAGAGCCTAGCCGAGCTTAAGACCTTGCAGGATTTTTATTACCGCTATGCGCTTTTAGGCGTGGATGGGGTGAGCGAGGTGGCGAGTGTGGGGGGCTTTGAGAAAAACTATGAAGTTACCCTAGATAATGACGCTTTGGTGAAATACAATTTAAGCGTAGATGATGTGGTGAATGCCATTAAAAAGTCCAATCAAGACACCGGTGGGGGGATCATCTTAGAAAATGGGTTTGAAAAGATCATCCACGCCCAAGGCTACACCAAGAGTTTAAAGGACTTGGGCGAAATTGTGCTTAAAACCCCTAATCTCACCCCTATTAAGCTTAAAGATGTCGCCACCTTGAATTTAACCCCAAAGCCCCGCCGCTCGGTGGCGAATTTAAACGGCAAGCAGGAGGTGGTGGGCGGGATTGTGATGGTGCGCTACCACGCCGACACCTATCGCATTTTAGAACGCATCAAAGCCAAGATCGCCCGTTTGCAAGAGGGCAACCCCGATGTGAAGATTGTGCCCGTGTATGATCGAAGCGAGCTCATTAAAAAAGGTGTGGATAATCTCATCCACACGCTCATAGAGGAGAGTGTGATCGTGCTTGCCGTGATCGCCCTGTTTCTCTTGCACTTTAGAAGTGCGCTGGTGGTGATCATCACTTTGCCCCTTTGTGTGTGCCTAAGCTTCTTACTCATGCACTTTTTTAACATTGAGGCGAGTATCATGAGTTTAGGGGGGATCGCCATTGCTATAGGGGCGATGGTGGATGCGGCGATCGTGATGGTGGAGAACGCCCACAAGCACCTAAGCCACGCCAATATAGCAAACGACCAAGAACGCCAAGAGGCGATCATTGCCGGCGTGAAACAAGTGGGTCCGGCGATCTTTTTTGCCTTGATGATTATCGTGGTGTCTTTCTTGCCCATTTTTGATCTAAGCGGACAAGAAAAACGGCTCTTCTCGCCCCTAGCCTACACCAAGACCTTTGCCATGCTCGTGGGGGCATTGCTTTCTATCAGTGTTGTTCCGATTTTCATGCTCTTTTTTATCAAGGGCAAAATCATTAAAGAGGATAAAAACCCAATCAATGCCTTTTTTATTAAAGTTTATGGGGTGTGTTTGACCTTTGTGTTGCGCTTTAGGTGGGTGTTTTTAGCTTTAAGTGTGGTGGGGCTAGGGGGGCTTTACTTCGTGTATAAAAAATTGAATTGGGAGTTTATCCCCGCCATTAACGAGGGTGTGGTGATGTATATGCCCGTAACCACCAACGCCGTGGGCATTGACACCGCCAAGAAGTATTTAGAGGAAACCAACAAGCACATTAAAGCGATCCCTGAAGTGAAGCAAGTCTTTGGCAAGGCTGGGCGGGCTAATAGCAGCACGGACGCCGCAGCCCTATCCATGCTCGAAACCTACATTGAGCTAAAACCCAAGAGTGAGTGGCGGCCGGGCATGACTTATAAAAAACTAAGGGACTTGTTAGAGCACACTTTGCAGCTTAAAGGGCTTGTCAATTCTTGGACCTACCCCATTAGAGGCCGCATTGACATGCTCTTAACGGGGATTCGCACCCCTTTAGGCATTAAACTTTATGGCAAAGACCCCTACTTGCTCCAAGATTTGGCGATCCAAATGGAGCAAAAGTTAAAAACCCTGCCCCAAAGTTTATCCGTCTTTGCTGAGAAGTCTAACAATGGCTACTACCTCAATGTGGATTTACGCCCTGAAAAATTGGCGCAATACAACCTCACCAAAGAGGCGGTGCTAAATATGGTAAGCTTTGGCTTAGGCGGAGCAAATATCACCACCCTAATCGATGGCGTGGAGAGTTATCCCATCTCTGTGCGTTTAAAAGACACTGAGCGCAACAACATACAAGCCCTGCAAAATCTCTACATTAAAACCCCTGCAGCAAGCTATGTCCCCTTAAGGGAGTTTGCCAATGTCTATTATGAAAACGCCCCTGCGGTGCTTAAAAGCGAGAAGGGATTAAATGTGCACTTCATTTACATTGTGCCTAAAAATGGGGTGAGCTCAGAGAGTTACCGCGAGGCGGCGATCAAGGCCCTAGAGAGTTTGCACCTACCTAGTGGGTATTACTACGAGTTTTCGGGTGAAAGCCAATACTTAGACGAAGCCTTTGCGACTCTAAAATACATTGTGCCCATGAGCATTTTCATCATCTTTCTCTTAATCGTGTTTGCACTCAAAAGCACCACGAACTCTTTGCTTTGCTTCTTTAGCCTACCCTTTGCCTTTTTGGGCGGTCTTGTTTTCATGAAACTTTGGGGCTTGAATTTAAGCATCGCCGCGTTGGTGGGCTTTTTGGCTCTTTTAGGCGTGGCAAGCGAAACGGCGATTGTGATGATCATTTACTTAGAGGACGCTTACCAAAACTTCTTAAAAGAAGCCGAGCAGACCAGCAGCAAACTCAAAGAGGCGATCATGCACGGGGCGGTGCAAAGGGTGCGCCCTAAGTTAATGACTTTTTTTAGTATCCTAGTTTCTCTTGTGCCCATCATGTATTCGCATGGCGTGGGCTCGGAGATCATGCACTCCATCGCCGCCCCCATGCTAGGCGGGATGATCACTAGCGTGATCCTCACCCTTTTTATCATCCCCACCGCCTACTTTGTGATCAAAAACGCGCGTTTAAAAGTGAGCGCTCTTACAAAAATACCCTAACAAAGTTAAACTCATAGCTCAAGCGGTGTATAAACCCTACTGCCGATTGTCGGCATACACACCAAGGACAACAAAGAGAGTAAGGATTTATTCAGCCCCAAGTTTGACACACACAGAAAACGCCTTTTTTGCGAGGATATAGCGTATTAAAAGCCCTAATGGGGCAGCTTAAGGCATGCGCGTTTTAGAAACACTTGCACTTGCTTTAAGGCGTTAAAGCGGTGCGAGATTTGGTTTTTCTCCTCAATGTTGTCTATAGTGGTGTGGTAGCCCTTGAGGATAAAAAGCGGGTCGTAGCCAAAGGCATTAGGCTTTAAGGGGGCTTTAACAACCCTGCCTAAGCACTCCCCCCTAAAGCTTTGGCTAACCTCTTGTCCGCCCACCCGTCCACGTAGAGCCGCCACACACACAAAACAAGCGGGTGACTCTAAAAGCCCTAATATGTCTAAACACGCCAAGAGTTTGCGGTTGTTCTCTATGTCGCTTGAAGACGCACTAGGGGGCATAAAATTGCCCCTTACAATTTCTTTTGCACCCTCTTTAATGTTGGCAAAGCGCGCGCTGTAAATGCCCGGATATCCGCCCAAAGCCTCCACGCACAGCCCACTATCCTCTGCCAGCACTAAAAAGTCTTGCAATTTGTCCGCCAAAAAGGGATAAAGTGCCTGCGCTTTTAGGTGGGCGTTCTCTTCAAAACTCTGAGCACTCTCCACCACTTCTACACGCCCTAAAAGGCGGGTGTAGGGTAACACTTCCTGCCCTAAAATGGCTTGCACTTCGGCGCATTTATGGGCGTTGTTGCTAAAAAAGATTAAAGGTAACACGCAGACATTTTAGCCTTTTTGGCTTGCAAAGAGATTATTAAACCTTTTGTGCTAATATTGGGGGTTTTTAAACTTAGGAGCAGACATGGTAGAAGCAACTACAAGAGAACAAAACTTAAACAACAACCCCAACTTGAGTAAAAAAGATGTCAAGGTGGTGGAGAAAATTTTAAGCAAGAACGATTTAAAAGCCCTTGAAATGAAGGAACGCTACACAGCAGACGGGCTGTATGTGTTGAACTTCATGAGTTCCCCCGGGAGCGGCAAAACCACGCTGTTAGAGAATCTAGCCAGCTTTGAAGATTTTAAATTCTGCGTGATCGAGGGGGATTTACAGACAAACCGCGATGCTGATAGGCTCGTCAAAAAAGGCGTGGCTGCCCAGCAAATCACCACGGGGGAGGCGTGCCACTTGGAGGCGGCGATGTTAGAGGGGGCTTATGACATTTTAAAAGACAAGGGTGCGGTTGCGGCTAGCGATTATTTGGTGATTGAAAATGTCGGCAACTTGGTTTGCCCCTCTAGCTACAACTTGGGCGCAGCGATGAATATTGTTTTGCTCTCCACGCCTGAAGGCGATGACAAGGTGCTCAAATACCCCAGCATGTTTTTATGCGCCGATGCCGTGGTGGTGAGCAAGGCGGATTTGATGGATGTCTTTGGCTTTAGAATCTCTCAGGTGCAAGAAGACATGGATAAACTCAAACCAAATACCCCCATTTTCACCCTAAGCTCTAAAGATAGGGCAAGTTTAGAAGCCTTTAAAGACTTCATCGTGTCAAGAAGGGCTGAGAATTACCAATCCACCCACGCCTTCTAATGTGTTTGGCGATCCCCTCTAAGGTCATTGCCCTACAAGGCAACACGGCGACTTTAGAAACTTTGGGCGTGCAAAGGCAGGCGAGCTTGGATTTGATAGACGAGCCGCTAGAAGTGGGGGATTTCGTGCTCTTGCATGTGGGCTTTGTGGTGGGCAAGATCGACACTGATGAAGCCCTAGAGTCTTTAAAACTTTACGCCGAGATGATCGCCAAAATGGATCAAGATGGCTGATTTGATCGACTCGTTTAGGGATAAACACACCATTTTAGCCCTAGTGAGCCAAATCAAAAAAGAGAGCATAGGACTCAAAACCCCCTTTAAGATCATGGAAGTGTGTGGGGGGCACACGCATGCTTTAATGCGCTATGACTTATTAAATCTCTTGCAAGATACCCCCCTAGACTTTGTGCATGGCCCGGGTTGCCCTGTGTGCGTGATGCCCAAATTACGCATTGATGAAGCCATTGCCCTAGCCCAAATGCCAAATACAATTTTGATCACCCTTGCGGATTTAATGCGTGTGCCCGGCAGTAAGGGCAGTTTGCAATCTTTAAGGGCACAAGGGGCAGATGTACGCTTTGCCTACGCCCCCTTACAAGCCCTAGAAGTGGCGATACAAAACCCCGATAAAAAGGTGGTCTTTGTGGCGATCGGCTTTGAAACCACCACGCCAATGACCGCAAGCCTTCTATTGCAAGCAAAGGAAAAAGGAATAAAAAACCTTTTCATACACAATAACCATGTCCTTGTGCCTCCTAGCGTGCAAGCGGTGCTAAAGAACTCTAAGATCGATGCCCTCATCGCCCCCTCGCATGTGAGTGTGATCACGGGGGCTAAGATTTATAGACCTTTGCTGGATTTGTTTAAAATCCCCATTGTGGTGGCGGGCTTTGAGCCTGTGGACATGCTCGATGGCATTTTACGCATTGTGCGCCAAGCTCTAAAGAAACAAACCCTTTTAGAGATCCAATACAGCCGGGCGGTGAGCTTTGAGGGCAATTTAAAGGCGCAAAGTTTGATCGCTGAGACTATGCAAGTGCGTGAAAACTTTGAGTGGCGAGGATTGGGAGAAATCCCATTTTCGGCAATGCAAATGCGCCCCGAGTTTGCGGATTTTGACGCTGAAACGGTCTTTGCTGAGTTCTTGCCAAAGGCGAGCGCATTAGAGCCTAAAAACTGCCTATGTGGGGAGATCTTAAAAGGACTTGCCAAACCTTTGGATTGCACCTTGTTTAACAAGGCTTGCACACCTAGCCACCCCGTGGGGGCATGCATGGTGAGCGCAGAAGGGGCTTGTGCGGCGTATTATAAATACCTTAGTTAGCCTTTTTTTGTTCCTCTTTACCCACAGATTTATTGTATTTGGGGTTTTTTGGATCCATCGTTACGATGCTAAAGCTTAGGTCGTTGATCTCTGTGTGGGACTTGATGTAGTCGTTGATTTCTTTTAGAGTCATGTTTTTGATCCGATCGAGCATGATGGCATCGTAGTTTAGGGGCAAGCCTAAGTAGAAATTATGAAACTTGCTAGTGAGGCGTTTGCTGATCGTTTCATTAGCTAGAGGTTCTGAGCCTAGCAAGAATTTTTTCGCCCCGTCTAATTCCTCTTGCGTGATCCCCTTTTCGACAAATTCTTTAATCACTTTTTTGACTAAGGCGATGCTCTTGTCTTGGTTTTCTAATTTTGTCTGTAAATAGCCTGTGGTGCAATTGATGATACGTGAGAGTTGGATACGCATATATGCGCTGTAAGCCAAGCCCTCTTTGACCCGAATAATATCCATTAAGCGCGAGCCAAACCCACTAGAACCTAGCACAAAGCCCATCACTTTAGCTAGGGGTAGGTCTTTTTCTAGGTCTTTCATGTGGAAGGGTGAGCCAAAGTAGATATAGGCTTGTTGGCTGTCCTTGTAAATGATTTTGGTTTCGGGCTTTTGGGTGGTGTCAAAGTAGGGGGTGAAAAAAGGCTTGTTGGAGGGCAAAGCCTCTAAGGTGGGTTTCAAAGCTTCTAGGGTTTTATCAATATCTAAATCCCCCCCCATGACAATGATTAACCGCTCAATGTCTAGCGCGTCCTCTAGGCGTTTTTTGACATCCTCCAAAGAGATCGATTTAATGCTCTTGGGTGTGCCTGTGGCAGGGTGGGCTAGAGGGGTGCCTGCAAAAAGAATTTCATTTAAACCTAGCTGCGCCACATAGTCAAAATTGCTCTCTTTATTCAAGGCGGCGGCGACCATGTGCTGTTGGACCTTCTCTAGTGCTCTGGGTGTAAGGTTGGGTGAGAGCAAGAGATCGTGTAAATAACCTATGGCTTTGCCCTCATACTCTTTTAAAAAGCTCAAGTCAATGTGCAAAGACTCTAGGCGGATATCTGCATCCAAAGTGATGGCTAATTGCTCCAACTGCTCGGCAAAGGCGACATTGCCTAACTCCTTCGTGCCCTTATTTAGTATGCCGGCACTGAGCTTTGATAAGCCGTATTTGTCCTTGTCCATGATATTGCCCCCACCCATGAACATCAGCTTGATCGTCCCCATGGGCAACAAGTGGTTGTCCTCGTAAATCACAGGGATTTTTACCCCCTTAACCTCAAAGTAATGGATCCCCTCGCCCACCTCGTCGCGTTTGATCACTTCTGCGGTCTTTTCTTGCGTCTTTATTTTTGTTGGCATGTTCTCTCCCTTATAAGTTCTAAATACTATGAGAAGTATAGCCACTAGGGCTAAGATCAAAACATAGCGCACACTGCGGACTTTGTTAGACATGGTAGCGTTTTAAGATTTCGTAAGCCGTGTTGCGTTTGGCTGCCTTGCTACCAATGTCCGCAATCAAGTGCACCATTTCCTGCTCGTTTAAGCAAAAGCTCGTGCCCGCCGCCTTGACGACATTTTCCTCCATCATCACACTCCCTAAATCATTCGCCCCAAAGAGCAAGGCTAACTGCCCGATAAACGCCCCCTGTGTTACCCAAGAACTTTGGATATTTCTAACATTATCTAAAAATAACCGACTGCAAGCTAACAAACGCAAATAGCGGTTAGAACTTGCCTTTTTAATGTGGGGCATTTCTTGCTGCAGGGGGGTAAAGTCGGGCTGAAAACTCCACAAAATGAACGCCCGAAACCCCCCCGTCTCATCTTGCAAGTTACGCACCCGCTCCAAATGCTCGGCGATGTCCTCATCAGTGTCTGTCGTGCCAAACATCATGGTCGCCGTGCTTTTAATCCCAAGCTTATGCGCTTCCTTATGCACCTCAATCCAACGATCGGCACTGAGTTTCTTAGGCGCGATTTTCGCCCTAACCCGATCGCTTAAAATCTCTGCTCCTGCCCCCGGAATTGAGCTTAAGCCCGCCGCCTTCAAACGCTCCAACACTTCTTGCAAAGACAGCCTAGAAACTTTGGCGATGTAGTCGATCTCCACCGCTGAAAAGCCGTGTATGGTGATCGTGGGAAACTTCTTAGCAATATGGGCGACTAGGTTTTCGTAGTAATCAATTTTAAGCTGTGGGTGCACCCCGCCTTGAAAGAGGATTTGCGTCCCCCCAATGGCTAGCAACTCCTCAATCTTTTTATCGATCGTTTCAAAGTCCAAAATATAGGCGTCCTTATCCTTGAGCGTGCGCTTAAAGGCGCAAAACTTACAATCCACAAAGCAAATATTTGTGTAATTAATATTGCGATCCACAATAAAGGTCGTGGTGTTCTCGGGGTGCAGCTCCTCTTTTTTAGCCAATGCCATTTGCCCCAACTCTTTGAGGGGTTTATTTGCCATGTAGTCTAATAATTCCGTTCTACTTAAGCGCATGTGTTCTCCTAAAAACGCGTGCCCATAGAGAAGGCAAAGCGTTGGGTGTAGTCGTGCAAGTTGGGGTTAAACCACAAGCCCTTTTTATCGCTCCAGTCGTTGAAAAAGGCGATGGGGAAAATCAACACCAAAGGACCCATGGGTGAAACCCACTCAATTTGGATTCCCGTAGAAGCCCGCCAAGTGCCGTGTTCAAAGCCTGCGCCGACCACGCCATAATCTTTAAAGTCTGCATTGGGCGTATAGGCGGTTTGTTGCCAAAAGCCCCCGGCTTTGCTGGTGGTTTTATAAGTCAAAAAGCCCCAGTCAAAAAACCACGCTAAACGCATTTTTGCCGCTTTTAAAAGCCCATAACTAAGCTCCACCGAGCCCGTGTAGAGCCCATCGCCCCCTATCCACATGCCATACTTGTTTTTAGGTGTGATCGAGCTGTTTCTAAAGCCTCTAATGGTGGTAACGCCCCCCATATAGAATACAGAGTTTAGGGGCAAGTAGTCTTCTGTGTTGTAGCGGAAAATATAGCCTCCCTGGGTTTTAAAGCGGGCAATGAGATCTATGAGTAAATATTTTTTGAGATCTTTATAGGCGGCGAATTTGCCATAAATTTTGGTGTTGCGCACATTTCCCCCTAGTCCATTCCAAGAGTTGAGCTGTCCAGGACCGGGCAGACCCGACATCGAGGTGTAGTTAGAAAAAGTAAAACCATTTCTAGGGAAGTAATAGTCGTCTGTGTTGTCAAAACGCGTGCTGAGTGTAAATGAGCTAGTTTTGGGGGTGTCGTAATTGCGGCTCCACATGCCGTATAAAGGCTTACCATAGGGTTCGAAAGGCTGCCCATCGTATGTGATTAGCTGTTTATCGCTGTAATAAAACATCTTATACAGAGGGCTAGAAAAACCCATGAGTTTATTAAGGCTGAAGGTATAACCCAAGTTCATACTAAAGGTGTTTGTGAGCATGCGCCCCGCACTCACGCTAAAGCCCCCCCCTTGTTGGATGTAGTTGTAGCTGATGATGTATTCGGCAAAGAGGCTGATAGATGAGCTGTAACGGCTGTCAAAAATACGCGGGTTTCTTAAGGTGAGGTTGCCCGAGAACATGCGCCCACTCCCTCTAACGCCGTAGTTATGGCCTCCACCGGTCGCGATGTTGGCGTATAAACTCATGCTTTGACCTGTGCCAAAGAGGTTTTTCTCGCTCACACTGCCGTTGAGCATGAGCCCCCCGTAGCTGCCATAACCCAGCCCAAATTGCAACTGCCCCGTGCGCCCCTCCTCAACATTGACGAGCAAGTCCATAAGCTGGCTGTTGACCCGGCGTTCCTCAATTTTGACCTTAGAGAAAAAGCCCAGCCGGCGCAAAGAGTTTTCAGAGCTAGCGACCTTAGTGAGGCTATAACGCTCCTTGGGGCTTAACCACACTTCACGGCGGATCACGCGGTCACTGGTGCGCTGGTTGCCCGAGATGATGATGTCGTTGATATAAACCATATCCCCAGTTTGGATACGGTAAATCACCTTCACCTTGCCGTGTTTTTCATCCTTGTCTAGGTCAGGCTTGACCACCGCAAAGGCATAGCCTTGGTCAGCCACCTCTCTTTTTAAAATTTGGGCATCTGCACGCATGTGTTCGATGTTAAAAACATCGCCTTTGTGGACTTTAATGGATTTTAAGAGTTTAGCCATCGGCACAACTTGTTTGTTGATTTTGATCTCAATGCCTGAAATGCGGTATTGGATCCCCTCTTTGACCTTGTAGTAGAGTTTTGCTTTGTGTGTGCCAAAGTTGGTGTTCAAGAAAGGGGCGGATACATTGACATCTAAAAATCCATTGCGCAGATAGACATCTTGGATACGCATGGAGTCGTATTCTAACTCATTTAAGTGCAACTTACCCGAGTTTAACCCCCACATCCAGCCCATGAAGTCGCGCTGTTTATTGGCACTAAGACTTTCCACTAGGCGGGGTTTGAGCTGCTTGCGCCCCTCATAGACGGATCTTGTGATGTAAATGTTGTTCCCACGGTTGACATCAAAGATGATCCGATAAGCCCCCTCACCGGCTAAATTTTCGGTGCGCACTTCCACCACACTGCCGTAGTAGCCCTGCTGTTCTAAAGCGGTTTTTAAAATATATTTGGCATTGTCTAGCTTGGTATCATCGTAGGTATCGCCTTTTTTGATCCCCATTTGGGTGTAAAGGGTCTCTTTTTCTTTCTCTGTCCCATAACCTTTAATTTCAATACCGGCGATGCGGGGTTTTTCTTTGAAATGGAAAACCAACTTACCCTTATTAAAAGTGGCGTAAACATCTTCAAAATAGCCTTGGCTATAAAGGGCCAAGACTGCTTTATCGACCGCCTTAAGGTCCAAAATGTCGTTTTCTCTAATCTTGACAATCTCACTAGCAAGCATGTCCGACATATAGGAAAGATCTTTATATTCGATGCGGGTAATTCTCTCCTCTGTGGCATCTAGGGGTAAAAAAAATTGGCCAAGCCAAACCAACAAAAACGAGAAATACTTTTTAATGCGGAATCCTTGCACTTGGCTTTTGCAATCCGTGTATTATACCCAAAAATAACATCTTGGTAAACAAAAAATTAACGAAAATGCACACTTTTTACCATGCCTGGATTTGGTTATATAGACTATCCCTTTCAATGGCTTGAAAACGCGCATCCTTGATTTGGTAGATCAAATCCTCTTTACCCACCCCTTTTTTGCTCTTAGCCCCCCCGGCTGATTGGATCATCTCCACCTCGATCGTGCCGTCCAAATCATCCGCCCCAAATTCTTGCGCCACTAGGGCTAAATTCAGCCCCAAGGTCGCCCAATAAGCTTTGATGTGGGGGATGTTTTTTAGCACAATACGGGCGATGGCGATCGTCTTTAAAATCTCCACCGCACTCGGGCTATGCTCCACCTTTAAAAAGTTGTTGTCTTTTTGATAAAGCAAGGGGATAAAGGCGTTAAAGCCTCCTTTTTTTGCCTCCACTTTGTTGGTTGGGCTTTGGGCGTGCTTTAAGCGCAACATATGGTCTAAGCGGTGCTCCCTGCTCTCCACATGTCCAAAAAGCATGGTGGCGTTGCTCATCTTGCCTAAAGAGTGCCAATGTTTATGGATTTCAAGCCACCGGGCAGAGCTCACCTTACCCGAGCAAATGTGCTTTCTCACCTTTTCATCAAAAATCTCCGCCCCACCCCCGGGCATAGAATCCACCCCGGCTTTTAGCATGTCCTCTAGCACCTCTTGGTAGGGCTTGTTAAACTTCGTGCTTAAAAAATGCACCTCGGCAGCCGTCATCGCCTTTAAATGCAAATCCTTAAACGCCCCCTTGATCGCCCTAAAGAGCTCAAAATACCACGCATAGCTGTAATTAGGGTTGTGCGCGCTCACCACATGCACCTCTTTAATGCCCTTAGCATAAGAGCTAGAAATTTGCCCTAAAATCTGTGCGTGGGTCATCTCATAGGGGTTAGGGTTCTTGCGGCTAGCAGAAAAGGCGCAGAACTTGCAACTATCCGTGCAGATATTGCTCGGGTTAATGTGGCGGTTGGTATTGAAGAACACTTTGTCTTGGTGCATTTGCGTGCGGATCGTGTGCGCTTCTTTGGCTAATACAAACAAATCATAATCGTAAAGCCTAGCTAAAGTGCTCGCCTCAGTGCACTGCCCACTTAGGGCTTGTTCTAATAAATCCATGTTGAATCCTTCTTAGGGTTATCCCCCCGTTTTGTAAAAAGCGCGCTCGGAGACTTGGTTTTGCGTGCCTTGTTGCCATAAATTCTTTTCGGGCTTGTTATGCACAGACTGCTTGAGGGCTTGGCGCATTAAAGCGGGTTCGCCCTTTAAAATCGCCCCCTTCGCGTTCACGCTGTCTTGGTAGTAAAGGCAGGGGAAAATCGTGCCATCGGCACTCAGGCGGATTTTATTGCAGTGCTTGCAAAAGTCGTCATTATGTGGGGCAATGATCCCAAATTCGTAGCCATCCTCTAGGGCGTAAATCTTAGAGGGGCTCACCCCCTCGCTTTTG
Organism: Helicobacter sp. NHP22-001; assembly: GCF_030270165.1. Classification (NCBI taxonomy): domain Bacteria; kingdom Pseudomonadati; phylum Campylobacterota; class Epsilonproteobacteria; order Campylobacterales; family Helicobacteraceae; genus Helicobacter; species Helicobacter sp. NHP22-001. The sequence continues at coordinate 34,868 of NZ_BSWS01000005.1, forward strand.
AGGCACAAGTTGGGATATTTTTGGCGCACCGCCTCTAAAATCTGCGCCTCGCTTAGCCCTTTTAGCTGGCTGTTGGCGTGCGTGTTCTCCATGAACTCAATGAAGCGGATTTGGGCGTTTTTGCTCTTGGCAAACTCCAAAAGAGCAATGATCTCATCCTCGTTAATGCCCTTGAGCACGACCATGTTGAATTTGAGCCCCAAGCCCACTTTTAACGCCTCCTCAATGCCCTCTAAGACAGACTTTAGTCCGTCCTTTTGCGAGATTTTAGCCACCCTCTCGGGCTTTAGAGAATCTAAAGACACATTGACCCGCTCTAGCCCTGCCTCTTTAAGGGCTTTAGCTTGGGCTTTGAGTAAAAACCCATTGGTGGTTAAAGCCAACTTCACATGCGGGGCATAGGCATGGATTTTAGCGATGAAAGGGGCTAAGTCCTTGCGGATGAGTGGTTCGCCTCCTGTGATTCTAATTTTAGCCACCCCCTCATCAATGGCGATTTTAATGAACTCGAGCATTTTATCTAGGGGCAAGACCTCTTCACTCTCCACGAAGTCCATCGGCGTGGTCGGCATGCAATACTGGCAGCGGAAATTACACTGCTTGGTTACCGACACCCGCAAGTAATCGATTTGGCGTGCAAAGGTATCCACAAGCATGAACTTCTCCACTTTTTAGACTGAATGGGTAAAATAGCAAATCTATTGACAATTTAGGCTGAAACCGAGATTAAAACCCAAGCAAGGGTTCCAAGGAAATGAGGCATGGGCACAAAGACGGGTTTAAAAACAGACATAGACGGGGGGGCTTACGCATTTAAGGGTGCAAACACTTACACCAAGTTAAGGGCGCATTATGAGGCGATCAACAAGGATTGTGCGCACGCAACCTCAAGGGACAACATTTGCACCCCTATGGCGTGTGTGGAGTGCATGCTAGACTATCTGCCCCAAGAGCTTTGGCATAGAAAACACCTTAAAATCCTCGATCCTTGCGTGGGCAATGGGAATTTTGCCGCCTATGCTCAGTATAAAACAAGTCTAGACAATATCCATTGCAACGAGCTTTCCAAACAAAGGTTCTTGCATTGTGTGCGTGTTCTAAACCCCAAACACATCACCAACCAAAACTTTTTTGACATCAACACCCCCTACACATACGACCTCATCATGGCAAATCCCCCCTACTCAGGTGGGGGCAACAAAAACCGCAGCCTCTCAAATCGATTCATAGAACACGCCATTGACCTATTAAAAGATCAAGGCTTCCTGTGTTTTGTTACACCCAATAATTGGATGAGCTACAACAATAACAACACCACGCTAAAGAAACTCCTTAACTGTGGGAGCTTTTTAGTGCTAGACAATGACATTAAAAAGTATTTTAAGGGCATCGGCTCGTCTTTTGTCGTGTTTGTGTGGCAAAAGGGGGTTTTTGGCAAAAAAACTTTGGTGAAAAACGCCTTCTTGCAAAAAGACAGCCAAAGGGTGCAAATCCCTAAAGACTTGCCCCTTTTGCCCCTCTACCTTTCAAATGAGATTGTCAGCCTGATCCAAAAATGCCTAGAGCCCACAGAAAACAACGCCTTCGCCTATAGGTGCGATCTGCATAATTTCACCCAAAAGGACAAATTGAGCGACACCCCCGATTCGACTTTTCAATACGAAACGATCCACACCCCTAAAAAGACCCGCTACGCCACTATCAAGCAAGACATTTACGACAAATGGATCGTTGTTATCCCCCTATCCACTTATTTTCTGCCCTACATCAAGCACCACGCCAACACCACGCAATCCGTGGGCTACATCGCCTTTGAGAGCCAAGCGGAGGCGCAAAACTACATGCCCTTTTTAAAACAGCCCCACATCAAGCTCTTGATCCACTTGACAAGGTATGGCAACTTCAACAACATCAAGGTGTTAAAGCACCTTAATTTCACCAAGAAAATAGACTTCACACAGGCGGAGCTTGAAGCCATCCGCACCCTTTGCCAACACATCAAATACTAGTGGCTTGCGTCCACTTGGATATTGGCTAGGGGTTTTTGTTTGAATTGCTCTATAAACTTTTTTACCATGATATCCTCAACGGCTAAGGATTTAGGGGAGGGGAGTGGGGCGGATTTGACCCCGTGCCACTCGATCGTGTAGGGATCATTGCTGCAATCACAAAGATAGAGATTATAATAGTACAAGCGAGTGGCAACCAGGGATTGTGTGATTTTAATATTTGTGGTGCTTGCGGTGCGCCAATTATAAACGGTGCCACAATTATAAGAGCCTAACCTTTCTTTAAACGATTTTCTTGTCTGCCCTATCTTAATGATATGCTCTTTGCCCTCAAGCGGACAAGTGATCAAATAAGCGACCCCGCTAGATTGATTAAAAACCCTTTGGGCTTCATCGCTAGTAAAATCCTCTGCTTTGATTTTCTCATTTATCCGCTTAGTGCCTATGATTTTCAAGGGTTCGGCTTTAAGTTGGCAAATGTATAAAAACTCCCTCTTGCCCGTAAAAGAAAACTCTTGCAAGGCGGGTTGTTGTTGGATTTCATGGATGCTAAAGGGTTGATCGTTTTTGTTCTTAAGCGCAAACAACACACCTAGAGCCTTAATATACTCTGCTCCACTCTTTGAAACAAACACCCCATCCACACAATCACATAAGGTTTTTAACTCATCTAAAGTCGGTTTATCGCCCTGCGCCACTTTACGCTCCCCAAACTTCTTAGACTTTTAGGCTAAATGGGTAAAATAGCAAATCCATTAAAAATTCAGGCTGAAAACAGCACAACCCTTTAAGGACATTGATGACAAACCCCACGCCTTTTACTGAGTTTCTAGCCACTTTGCAAAAAACCAACCGGACGCTTGATTTTTTCGTGGATTGGCAAAAGTGCCTAGAAAATCGCAAAAAAACCCGCCTTTACGCCACGCATTTAAATGCCCTACTAGGTGTGAGCGCACTAGACTTGCCCGCCAAAGTGGCGCAACTTTTTAAAGACAACCAAGAAGCCTTTAGTCTTTTGCCCCTACTGCTTGCCATTAGAAACCCTAAAGAGCTTGTCAAACAAGGGACTTTACAAGATTATTTACAAAGCCCAAAGGGCATTTGTACGCTGCTACACGAGAGCGGGCTATTTGAGATTTTGAGCACACACAAGGTTAAGGACTTGAACGACCTGATCCTAGGGATTGAAGTGGGCTTAGACAGCAACGCGCGCAAAAACCGCAGTGGGGCGCTGATGGAGCAATATTTAGAACACGCCTTTAAAGAGGCCAAGTTAAATTTCAAAACGCAAGTGAGTGTAACCGAGTTTAAAGACCTGCACGCCAGTTTTGGCAACGACATTAAGAAGTTTGATTTTGTGATCTATGGCGCACAGACGACCTATTTTATCGAGTGCAATTTTTACAGCAGTGGGGGGAGTAAATTAAACGAGGTCGCACGGGCGTATTTGGAGCTTGCCCCCCGCTTTGCCAAGCACCCGCATAAGGAATTTATTTGGATCACAGACGGGCAAGGGTGGCTTGAGGCGAAAAACAAACTCCAAGAAGCCTATAAAAGTGTGCGTGTCTACAACTTAAGCCAGCTAGACACCCTTTTAAGGGAACTAAACCATGCTTAAGCCCACTTTTTCTAGCGTGGATCAAAAATTCACCCTCTACCACGCCAATTGCTTGGAGGTGTTGCCCCATTTAAAAGAGAGTGTGGATTTGATCTTTGCCGATCCGCCCTATTTTCTCTCCAATGGGGGGCTTAGTATCCAAAGCGGGCAGATCGTGAGCGTCAATAAGGGTGAGTGGGATAAAAGCCAAGGGCTAGAGCACATGCACGCTTTTAATGTGGAGTGGCTGGGTTTGGCTAAAGCCGCCCTAAAACCCACGGGCTCATTGTTTATCAGCGCGACTTATCACAATCTCTTTTCTTTGGGGTTGGCCTTGCAAGCTTTGGGCTTTAAACTCTTAAATATCATCACTTGGCATAAGAGCAACCCCCCGCCTAATTTTTCTTGCCGCACCTTAGCGCACGCCAGTGAGCAGATTTTGTGGGCGAGAAAAAGCCCCAAACACGCCCACATTTTCAATTACCGGCGCATGAAGGAAATCAACGGCAATAAGCAAATGCGCGATGTTTGGACCTTGCCCGCCATCGCCCCGTGGGAGAAGAGCCTAGGCAAGCACCCCACACAAAAACCCCTAAGCCTATTAAGCCGTTTGATCCTTATGGCAAGCACAGAGGAAAGTCTTATTTGCGACCCTTTTAGTGGTTCGGGTTCTACGGGCATTGCGGCGAATTTATTAGGGCGCAATTTTGTGGGGATTGAAAGGGAGTTAGAGTTTATAGAGCTAGCCACTAAGCGCAAAGAGGATTTGGATTCGCGTTTTGGGGAGTTGTCTAAAAAAATTTCTAAATGGATCGCCTAATGTTTGAACTTAATTGTGTGTTACTATGTGGAGGAAAAAGCAGCCGTATGCAAATAGAGGGTAAGCAGTTTGACAAAGCTTTATTGCCCTTTGGCAATGGCACACTTTTAGAATACCAATACCATAAACTCCAAGCGTGGTTTCAAGGGGTTTATATCTCTTGCAAAGAGAGATACCACCTAAGTGCTTCGTATTTGATCGAGGGCGAAGGGCATTTTAACCCCTTAGTGGGGATGGTGCATGGTTTAGCTGCCCTAAGAAGTCCTTTGATCTTTATCCCCGTGGATATGCCCTTCATCACCCAAGAGAGTCTTTTAAAGCTTTATAAAAACCGCCAAAAAGCCCCCTTGGTTTATCTCAAGAGCCCCAAGACTTTTTATTTACCAAATTTATGCCAGCCCAGTGCCCTAGACTTGTTGCAAGAAGCCCTAGACGAGGAGCAAGAGAAAGTGGGGGCGGTGTTTAAGAAAATAGGCTTTGGGGTGGAAGTGAAAGAGAGCAAAGAGTTTTGCAATTTAAACACCTATAGCGACTACATAAAAGCACTCAATGGCTGAAGAAGAAAAAACCGAGCTGCCCTCAGCCAAAAAGATCGAAAAGGCCAGAGAAGAGGGCAATGTCGCCAAGAGTTTGGAGGTCTTGGGGTTTTTGGGCTTGGTGGCGAGTTTTGGGGGGATTTTTACGTTCTTTAGCTTTTGGCTTAAGAGCTTTGAAAGCATGTTTAGGCAATCTTTGCAGTGGATCAAGCTAGACTTCACGCCCCATAATTTACATGCGCTCTCTTTGCAACTACTCAAAGACATTTTATGGGTGCTCTTGCCCTTTCTCTTATTAGTGGGGCTTGTCGCGTTTTTGGCTAATGTCTTGCAATTTGGCTTTTTATTCAGCCCCAAAGCCATTGCGCCCAAGTGGAGCAAAATCAACCCCATCACGGGCTTTAAAAATCTCTTTGGGTTAAAGAGGTTCTTAGACGGGTTACTCATCACCACTAAAGTTTTTATCGCTTTTCTTTTGGGTTTTGTTTTGGTGTATTCGTTTGTAGACGAACTTGTGGGCGTGGCGCAGTTTAACTATAAAGATCAACTTTTATGGTTTAAAAGCAAATCTTTAGAAGTCATCGCCAGCTTGTTGTTTTTATTCTTAGTGGCTTCGATCTTGGACTTCATGCTAAAACGCCGACAATACATCAACTCGCTCAAAATGACAAAGCAAGAAGTCAAGGACGAATATAGGCAACAAGAAGGTAACCCTGAGATCAAAGCCAAAATCAAGCAACTCATGCTCAAAAACTCCATGAGTAAAATGATGGCGGCCATCCCAAGCGCCAATGTGGTTGTTACCAACCCCACGCACTACGCTGTGGCTCTGCGCTTTGAAGAGAAAGACCCCGCCCCTATAGTCGTGGCTAAGGGAGTCGACCACTTGGCGATCCGCATTAAAGGCGTGGCAAGGGAGCACGAAATAGAAATCATAGAAAACCCCAAACTCGCCCGCCAACTCTACCAAGATGTCGACATTGATGAGGTGATCCCTAAGGTGCTCTTTGAGGCAGTGGCGATTGTGTTTGCCCAAGTGGCGCATATCCAACAAATGAAAAACCGCTAAAGCCCCTTACTCTCTAGCCACTCTAAAAGGCTCTCTAGCACCGCCTGCTTGTCGCTCTCATCTAGGATTTTATGGCGATCTTTAGAAAAAAGGCGCAGTTCAATATCCTTAAAGCCCTGTTTCTCCAGGCAACGGTGCGCTTTGATCACCCCCACGCCAAAGCCCCCGCACACATCATCTAATCCGCTTAAAAACAAAATGGGTAAATCCTTGCGCCCATAGGCGTGGGTGTGAAACACCCGCACCGCCCCCTCCACCAAGAGCGCAAAACTCTTAGTGCTAAACACAAAGCGCGAAGCCGGATCGACTCTTAAGAGGCGCAACGCCCCCGTGTTGCGGCACACCCAATTACCCTGATACGCCCGCACCCTGGGGTGCAAACTAAAGAGTGCATTGACCCCGCCCTTAAAGTGGATATTCAAACGGCTTAAGATTTTTAGCAAAAAGGCGCATAGCCTTAAGCCCAAGAAGGGGGCGGGCGTGCCGGTTAAAACCAAAGCGTCTAAAGGGGTGTAGTCGTGTTGCACCCACCGCCGTGCGAGCAACGAACCCATGCTATGGCCTAACACCACTAACTTATGCGTGGGGTATAGGCTTTTAATGTGTTTGGCAAGTTTAGCCATGTCTTTGGCTGCCCACTCAAAGCCCTCATCGCCCATCTCCCCCCAAAAAATCTCGCCACCATTTTCTAACACACTCAAGCCATGCCCTCTGTGATCGGCGACAAAGACCACATACCCCCTAGAGCAAAGCTCGCTAGCTACCCATTTATAATGCTCCTTGTGCTCCACCATGCCCGTGGCAATCTGCACCACTACCCCTTTAGATTGCGTGGGCTCGTAGTGGTCAAAATAAAGTTCTAAATAAGGGGGGTTGTCGCTGTTAATGTGTTCGTTCTTAGCCACCTAGCCATCCTTTAAGAAAAGCGCAGATTTTCATAGCTATCGGGGATCAAGTAGTCCCTGCACGCCACAAGCTCAGGGTAAAGCCCGTGTTTAAAGCCCAACGCAAACAAGGCATCAATGCCTGCCATTTGCTCTTCACTCAAAGCGCAAGAGCTGGCATTGGCATACATACCTAGGTAGGTGTCTAAATGCGCCTTATTGACCCTAACTAAACTGCGCTCTAAAAGCATATCCGCTAATAAATCTTGGTGCTTTAGGGCAATGACGATGGCTTGGCTCAACGCCCTTTGCATGCGTATGGCCTGCGTTAAAGGGATCGAGCGCCTAAGAGCCATCCCCCCTAAAGGCAGAGGCAACGCGCTTTGGGTCAGCTCACACCACACCTCCCAAATCTCTTTTTCTACCATTAAATCGCTATTAAATTCTAAAATGCTCTCGTGGATGAGCACCCCCGCATCCACCTCCCCGCTGAGCACCGCCCCCTCAATCTCTAAGAAATGCTTATACACCACCCGCGCCTGTGGGTAGTAGAGCCGAAATAAAAGGGCGTTTGTGGTGTATTGCCCGCTCAAGGCCACTTTAAAGTTCTTTTTAAGGGGCTTGTCCTTGCGCCGAATGAGCTTAGGCCCATAGCCTTGCCCAAAACTTGTGGCCGGCTGCAATAGGGCGTAATGCTCCTTAATGAGCGGATAGAGTCCAAAACTAATGGCACTGATGGCGTGCGTGCCTTTGAGGGCTTCTTGGTTTAGGCTCTCTATGTCCAGGGCGTGGTGCGTGAAAGGCTTAGGGAAACTCACCCAGCCAAAGGCTAAGGCGTAAAACATAAAAATATCGTCCGCATCGGGGCTGTGCGCTATGCTCAACATGTGTTCTTCTTTTCTCCCATTTTAGCTTGTTTTAGCCATTTTGTCCTCACCTAAGCATTGCTAAACATTGAAACGATGTTAGGAAAAAACATCACCTTTTCTTCCTAGAAAGGCGAGTCGCATAAAAATCGTCATGGTGCTTAAGGTGTCGGCCACATCTTGCTTAACTCACTTCAAATTTTAAAAACACTGAGGAAAGTGTTTAAATCATTGGTCTGTTTATTGAGATCGTTAGAAGACTTTTGCATGGAATCGTTGATCTTTAATAAATCTTGCACGCACGAGGCGATCTTGTCTCCATTCTCAAGGATATTTGTGGTGTGCTTGTTGATTCTATTGATGTTATCGAGATTGGCTAAAGATTGGTCCACAACACCAACGATCACGCTAGAAAGATGGTTTACATGGCTTTGCATGTCGCTTGAGTGCTGGGTCAGCACTTGCATTAATTGGAGATTGTCTTTTCTCTCTTGGTTGATCTTGGCGATGGACTCTAAGATATGTTTGACGATGGATTCGCTTTCCGTGATGCTATTTTGGGTTCTTTCAGCCAAAGCCCGCACCTCATCAGCCACCACCGCAAAGCCCCTGCCATGCTCACCTGCCCGTGCCGCCTCGATGGCCGCATTGAGAGCTAATAAATTTGTTTGCTTAGCTATCTCTGTGAGTGTGTCTAGAATGCCCCGTATATTTTGTGCCTCTGTAGATAAAGATTGCATTTTCACCACATCATTTTCTTCATTGGTCATATTGCGCTGGACATGTTCATCAATCACAGCCACAGCTGCTTTCGTGTCAGAGACATTTTTTAACACGCCCTCTAAAAGGTCTCTAGTGGACATAGACATAGACAAGCTTTCGTCTAATGCTTGCCGACTGGAGTGGCTTAAATCCGTGTTGTTTTGGCTAATTTGTTTGATTTGTCTAGAATTTGAGTCCAAACCTGCAGAAATGGTGTTCAAAGACCTAGAGATAGCCGTGTTGTTTTGCACCTGTTTAAAGATTCTTTGCAGAGTGTCGCGCATGTATTCTATGAAGACATTTACAGACCTACCCATAAAACCTATTTCATCATTAGTGGTGATGTTGATCTTATCTGTGAAAGTTTTATTGACCACGATGTATTCTAGTGTCTTATTGACCTCTTGCAATCTCTTAGAGATATGGCGCATCACCGAGAAAGACAAAATCGTTGTAATGAGAATAAGCAATGTTTCACAGGCTGCTAGAAATTCAAGATAGTGGGTATCTTTTATAATCTCAACCCTAGCAAGCTTTGTGATGTGCGCACTAATACTATCCTCCACCTGTTTAAGCAAATCGATTTTTCTTGTAATGGTATTGAACCACATTGATGGATCAACCCCAAATCCCCCCATGAGGTATTTTTTCATCAATATTTGGCGCATTTTTTCCACATCCCTAAAACTAGAGTCCTTAGAAACACGCTTAAAGAGCGCGATGCTTTGTGCATCTGCAAAGGATAGAAAATATTTTTCAAAGACTTCTTGTTTAGCCACTAGGGCAATGAAATGTGCGTATTGCGGATCGGCGGGGTCATTGGCAATAAAAATGCGGTTAGCCGTGGCGCGCTCTAGCCCAGACATCTCTTTAGTGTAAAGAAAACTGGCATAACCCATCAAAGCATTGGAGATTTCAGAATTATGGACAATATTAATAGACTTAAGCACGGTGTCAAGAAAAATTGTAATGTCCTGCGTAAAGTATGCAACCGTGCTATCTACAATCGCCTTCTTGTCTTTGGACTCCATAGCATTGCGGATCTGTGGCAATCGGTCTAAAAAATTAAGCCCCCTTTGTAGGTTTTGCACATAATTAGAGTCTAAACCCGAAATAGAACTTAAGAACTTTTTAAGATCCTCTAACTTTACATCTGTGTGTTTTCTTTGTTCTTGCAGCCTATGGGCAAATTGCACCCCACCACTCGACAAGAACCCTGCGCTCATCCCCCGCTCTTTTTGCATTTCATGCACTAACCAAGATAAGTGTTTAGAAACCTCTATTTGGTGCACCAAATCCTTATTGGACAGCAAAGGGTTGTAAGTGTCGTACAACTGCCAGAACATAAAAAACAATAAGGTAACCATAGGGATAGAAATGATCGCTATGATTTTGCCTTGTAGCCTCAAACCATTTAGTAAACGCAACGAAGACTCCTAATTAAGAAAGCACCATTCTAATAAAAATTAGGTAAATCAAGTCATCTTATGCAAAAAAAGAAAAAAGAAAAGTAGCTGTTTTCTATTTTTTTCTATGATAAACTGCGTCAAGGCTCTTTCACTACATAGCATTTCTCTCTATTTAATGCTAATGTCTAAGTGCGCTTGGTTTGTCAGTAAAAGCCATGCCTACTTATAAAGATGGTGTCAAAGGCGACCTTCCAATTATTGTTGTTTTACCATTAACTTAATGGGCAGATCATGGCGTATGTTGTGTATTAGAAGGCTTTTACTAATACCTCTTGTTTGGGGTGTGGTGTCTGCCGATGTGCGCGATGGGTTTTTTGTAGGGGGGCGGCTAGGTTTGACAAATGTGAGCCCCTCTTATGAAGCACCACAGCACAATGCCTCTAACCCCTCTGATACCCAGGCTTTTGCCTTGCAACAGCAACTCAACGCCGATATTGACAAGCTTGTTGCCAATCTCAATAACATAGCGATCAAAGCCATAGAGAATGCCTTGAAGAACAATAAGGAGACCTATAGGGCACAAAACAATCAGGTTTCTACTACAGGGGATGTAAACAACCTCGATCCGTTATCCACTCCGCTTTTAAATGGGCTTGAAAGCCAGGACAACACTTTGGAGCAGACCATTGCACAAAAGATTGGAGCACTGGATGCGATGATAGCTAACAAACAGATTCCAGATACTCCAGAAATCCAGCAAGCCAGCACCGAGTATGCCAACATTCTAAAAGCCCTGCAAGAGGGATCTAAAAATTTAATCCATGAAATCAATGAGGCGATCGATGCCTATAACAAGGCATTAGATGAAGCCAAAGCTGCCTACAAGAGCGCTCTTGAAAAACACCAACAAACCGCACAAGAAAACACCCAGTATCAGCAAAAAGAACGGGCTTATGATCAACAAAAGCAGCAATATAATAAAGCTTCAGGAGTTGTCAATGACTACAACCAAACACTAGGCAATCTGATTCAAAACATCCGCGAGTATGTGCCCCAATACAACAATCAAGGAAACCAGATAAGCAAGCCCCCTTCATGGCAGGCTTTCTTGAATAATCTTAAATCCATTAGTGGCAATCTTGATGCGATCAATGCAATGATTAGCGCCAATAAAGCGATACTGACAATGCCCTGGAACCCCCAAGAATTTAGCCAATACCAGCAAGATGGTTACCACGAAGCTCAAGGTAGCGCGTGCAGGGTGGATCAAAGTGCTGCCCAAGCTGCTGGTGGGTGGGGGCAGTATTTTATAGATTGCATACAAAACATGGTGCCCAAACTAGATCAAGGAATACTGCCCACCAATCCATACCAGCTCATAGAAGTCCAGTCATGGTTCTACCAAAAAGCGGTGTTGATCTCTGATTTGAAAAAGATCAGGAGCTATAATGAAAACACCATTCAGAATGCTGAAGAGGGACTAATCAATGCATACCAATCTTACTTAAATACTCTTAACACCTCTAGTTTTCCCACTCCTGGGCGAGCACACAACCCTTATCCAACCCCCACACCCCCGGGCAAACCTCCTCCCCCTATTAGTCCACTCCCCAACCCAAAATTTAGTTACAAATTTAATTTTGCCAGGATTGCAAGTTTAAATGTTCCTCAATTTGCCACCCGTCCCAATTTATCAGGCATGGTGCATGCCTTTAGCAACGCCTTTTACCATGACATGGACATCAATGGTAGTCTGGTGGCTAGCTACCAGCACTTTTTTAGCCAACATCTGGGGTTTTCCTTAGATGCTTTCCTAGGCTATGGCTATATACGCAGCCCTGTTTATAGCAGCCTCTCATTCTTCAAGCACCTCCAAGACATCCAAATAGATGTCGGGGGGAATTTGATCTATGACTTCAATGTGCCTAAAAACTACCAATCTCCCTTGTTTTATGGAATGTTTGCAGGTGTACAGGGAGGTAGCACCAACTTTGTGTTGAGTGCTGGCGGTCAAAATCTGTGGCGCGCCTCTTATAATTTGGATGTGGATTTGGGTCTTAGGTTTCAGTTTTCAACAAATATTATTAAGTGGGGGGTTGATCTCCCACTCCTACACCAAGACATCAATTGGCAGATAGACTCCACACATCTATATCTTGACGAGGATTTTAAAGACATTGGGATTTTTATAACTTATGAAAAACTAATCTTTTAAAAAGAAGTGAGCGTGCTAGGCTATTTGCCGAGTGTTTTTCTAAATACGCTAGCATGGGCGAATTTTGATTAAAGGAGACACATGCAAACACTAAGTCCAATGGCACTTAACAGCTTTCTACACCGCCGCTTTGCGTGCAAGAAGTTTGACCCCAACACCCCCCTATCCAAAGAGGTCTTGGAACAAATCCTAGAGGCGGCAAGACTTGCCCCAAGTTCCTATAACACCCAACCCTGGGAGTTTGTCGTTTTGCAAGGCGCGATGAAAGACAAACTCTTGCCCTATGTTTACTTTAACACCGAATTGGTTAAAAGTTGCGCCGTTTTGGTGGTTGTGGGCTATATGCACTTTAGTGAGCTTAACGCCGCTTACTTGAGCCGCTTTTACACCAAGGAATACCACGAAAGGGTCTCTAAGGGGGTGGAGGTTTTGTTAAAAGAACGCCTAAAAAACGACCAAACCTTGATTGAAGCCTATATGAAAGAGCAATGCTACATTGCGGTGGGGCAAATGACTTTAGCCGCCACTTTAATGGGCGTGGACTCGTGCATCATCGGGGGCTTTGAGGCACAAAAAGTTCAAAGCGTGCTGAACGCCTATTTTAACCCCCCAAACATCGCTTGCCTAGTGGCTTTGGGTAAAGCCGCCATGCCCACCACGATTAAAGCCCGCAAGGAAAAGGGGAGTGCCATTAAGTATCTTTTGTAAGAGAGGTTTATATGCAAGTCGTGTACAACGAAAAAGAGTTACAACAAGCTTTAGAGAAAAATATTGAGGATATAGGCATGGAGGGACAGATTGTCGCCAAGATTGCCCCCTTGGTAGGTGCCAACAACACCGCTTGGTGTATCGCTATGGTCGCCATCACCACGGCTTTCATCGATTCAACGGAGACTGTAGGGCTGGGGGCGGCTGTGCCCCAAAGCATCATGGCTAAAAAAGATGTAGCTGGGGCTGTGGATGTTTTGGGGACTGAGGCGACTTACGCAGCTATTGCAATAGCCTTAGCCGCTGGGAGCATAGAGATTTTAGAGCATTTACGCACCTACCGCTTAGAAAGGCGCGGGGATAATCGGGCTATTTTAGTCAAGAGATAGTTTGGAGTAGGTAAAAGTTTTTTTGCTCAAAAAATGTAGCGGTGATCTCCACTTCAACGACACCCCCAAGCAAGGCGTTTAAGGCTTGCACGATAAAAATGGGCTGGATGCTCTCAGCTCCGGCTATTTTCTCTCTCAAATAGAGTTCTTGCTTGTAGGTGAGTTTCAAAGATTTTACGGGGGTTTGTGGGGTGTTTAAAATGTGTGCCACGCCGGCGGTGTCTAGGAATAATGTGTCGTCTTTGGGGCTAAAACCTAGATTAATTTCTAGCGTGGGGGGCAAAATATCCAACCTTTTACAAAGAATTTCTTCGGCTAAAGTGGGCTTTAGAGTGGTTTTAGCAATCTGTAAATCCTTGATTTTAGCTTTCTTGGTGGCAGAGTGGGCAAGGATTTGGCTAGCAATCACCTCTCCTTTCGTGTTAGCATATCCTCTTAAAAGTAGATAAGTTTGTAGGTTTTGTTGTAAGAGTTGGTAGTTTTGCGCCTTGGCTTCTAACTCTTGTCGTTGTTTAAAAAGCTCCAAACGGCTAGTCACGCTAGTGGGATGTATTTGGCGGTTTAGGGGACTGATTAATTCTGTGCAAGGCTTGTCTTGCGCTTGGCGTTGCTTTTCAAGAGCGAAGACACAACCACAATAGTTTTGGCGGTAGAGTTTGTCCTTTTTGGCAAGGGCGTTTTGCTTTTCCACCCCTCCTTTGGCGCGCACATTAACATAGACAAACTCTAAGCCGTATTTTTTTGCTATGGTTTCTCCTTGTGCCTTCAGCACTTCTTGCTCTTTCATGGGGCTTGAAAGTAGGGTGGTGCTAAAACGCTTTGACCCGAGCATTAACGCCATTTGTGCGCTCACTTCTAAACGGACATCAAAGCAGACACTGCACCTTTTGCCCTTCTCTTTTTCTTGCTCCAAACCCCGAACGGCTTGCATCCACGCCTCTAAGGTGTAATCGCCCTCGAGCAAAGGGATGTTTAAAGCCATGCACGAGCGTTTAACATCGAGTAGGCGCAAGTCATGCTCTTCTTTTGGGTGTATATTAGGGTTGTAAAAAAAACCTGTAAGAGGGGTGTGGGGGTAAAGCTTTTGTATCTCTTGCAAGAAATAATGGCTATCGACCGAACAACAAATGTGCACCAACATGCCTTTTTGCATACATTTTTTCCGTTTTTAGACCATTGTATCTAAATTTGCCATCTTGTGCTAGAATATGCCTCATTTTTGATTAAAGGAATTTTATGCAGATTTTACACTTCTTAGAAAATCCAAGTTTTGCGTCTTTAGATATCCAAAAGCTCTTGGAAACAGAAAACAGCAAAGAAATCCGCATTTGTATGCCAAAAGGAAAGGAAATGCGCGAGCACCAAGCCCCCGGAGCGATTGTGGTGCGGGTGTTGCAAGGACGCATTTGGTTTGAAGTGCAAGGGGCAAAACACACACTAGAGAGAGGCGATTGTATCGCCCTAGAGGCGCACGTCCCCCATAGCCTTGGCGGACTAGAAGATAGTGTGCTTAATTTAACTTTAAGCAAGTTGGACAGCGTCCAAAGAGTGTTGGATGTAGCCTCTAATAAGTAGGGTCAAGGTTATTACAACCTAACAGTGGTGCATAATATGGCATCGGAATTGAACGGACTATAAGAACGACACAATTTTATTTTTAAAGTTTGTGATTTGAATCACCTGTTTGGTTGTCAAGCTGTCGAAGGTAACGAATTTTATAAACTCTATCAAAACAGAGTTTCGGAAGTGTCGTACAAGATATGGCTTTAGCTTCAGAACGATTATCTATTGATTCAGGGAATGGTCTACGAGGCGTTTTTGGGGGTTTGGGGGTTTTTGGGGTCTTAGAAAGCATGGTTTCAAGGACCTTTTCAATCTCTAAAACTTTCGTATTGCTCTAACAAGTCCACTTTTTTCATGGCGACTTTGATTTTTTGGAGTTCATCGTAAAAAAGTGTTTGCTAGGTGGAGTTGAGGATTTTTTATATTAGCTATCCTCTTAATCCTTAGTGAGTGATCGTGTGCACATGTTAATATTTATCACACTATCTAGACGATAGAAAAAATTTAAAAAATTGATACTTAAAGCTGATAGAATCGCATATCTTTATCTAAAAATCAGGAGTTTTTTATATGAAAGAGGCCCTATATCGTGTTTTGAGATAGCCAGCAAAGCTTATGAAAACAAGGATTACTTGAAAGCTGAGGAATACTACTTAAAAGCTGGAGAGGGTGGATATGGTAGAGGATACTACAAATTGGGCATGTTGTATTTTATGGGTAATGGAGTTACTCAAGATCATGCCAAAGCCTTTGAATATTTTTTAAAAGCTATTGAGAATGGAGAAGCCAGAGCCTATCATTCTATCGGTCTCATTTATCAATATGGGCATGGGAAACCCCAAGACACGGCTAAGGCTAAAGAATATTTCCAAAAGGGAGCAGAGATGGGCGATGTTCTTGCACAAACGGCTTTGGAAAGAATGCTGAGTAAGGGGCATTGATTAGCTGAATTGTTGCGTATGCCATCTCATGCAAGGTATGCAAGAAAACGGGTTAATGCCAATTGTAGAATAAGGAGCTTTATCAATGCTGGAGAAAGGAGTGAAGATGGCAGATAAATATCCTAATCAACATTCTTTTATCAAAGAAATTGTCCAAGAGAATGGGGTAAATCTAGCAGAGATCACAACAAACCCCGAAGTTGCAGAAGAGAAAGCCACCACTATAGGACTGAAAACTATCTGCGAGCTAAGCAGAATCAAAAAAAGCCCAGAACACCATGGAAAACGGCTTAACAATATCATTGCTAGGAATTCCCATTGCTTTAAATGTAGCATGGCACTTAGTATTTTAAAAGGGTGTCTCCATTGCCAGAAGTATATGATATGGAAAAATTCCTAGATAGAGATAAACACCTTTTTAGTTCTGTAGGGAGGGGATTTCTATGGATGCGTTGGTATGTAAGACGTGAAAATTTCAACCTACTTGATGAGTCCGCAGGTTCTTAGCGTTAAAATCCCTTTTGCAAATATCTTAATATTGCTGTGATTAAAACCCTTCTATGAAAAAGATGTTTAAAGTAATTGTAGAGGCTTTCCCACACACAATTCCACTCCTTGTAGGCTATGTGCTGATTGGAGCAACTTTTGGAGTGTTGGTGCAACAGGAGGGCCATAGCGTGTGGTTTGCCTTGTATATGAGCGTGTTCATTTATGCAGGAGCCGTGCAGTTTTTAGTGGTGGGGTTGTTAGCAGCACATGTGAGTTTGCTAAATGTCTTTTTATTAGTTGTTTTGCTTAATGTCCGCCAAATCTGTTATGCGGTTTCAATGCTAGAACCTTTTTCAGGCATGGGGAGACGGGTGTTTTACATGGCACACACCTTGTCCGATGAGACTTTTATGCTTTTAAATTTTGTCAAACCCAAAGAGAGTGCCCCACAAGATTTCATGTTTGCTATCGCTTGTTTACACCACATTTATTGGGTATTAGGCACTGCTTTGGGGGTGGTCTTGGGGAGTCAATTCAGTTTGAATATCCAAGGGATTTCTTTCATAATTACAGGGGTATTTGTCGTGATTTTTGTGGAGCAGTGGCGTGCTACCAATCGGCACACTCCAGCTCTAGTGGGGTTGTTGAGTGCCATTTTGTGTTTGGCACTCTTTGGTAAAACTTATTTTCTCTTACCGACCTTAGCTATTATGGTTGTGGTCTTTATTCTCTTTAAAAGAAGATTAGAATGAGCGACCTCTATGTTGTGTTCGCCTTACTTATCACCACTGCTACAACTTATGCAATCCGTGTCTTCCCTTTCTTGCTTTTTAATGCTAAACAACCCGCCCCTAAAATATTGACTTACTTAGGGCGGGTGCTTAGTCTTGGAGTGGTGGGTATGTTGATCATCTATGGGATCAAGGACACCCCTTTTAATGCTCCACCCTATGGATTCAATGAAATTTTGGCGATTGTCAGTGTTGCCCTTTTACAATGGTATTTGAAAATCTTTGTGCTCAGTGTATTAGGGGGGAGTGCACTTTATATGTGGCTGGTGCAAAGTAAAGTGCTGGTGGGGGTTTTTTAAATTTGTAAACCATAAAATTACTAGATTAAAGTTTATCTATTCTACTATCCATTCACTAATGATAAAATTATGGCACTAAAAATATTATTAGATATACTTTTTGAAAGCTAGCTTTTAAGTTAGAAACTTGTTTGAACTTTTTATGTTAGCTTGCAATAGTTCACCAATAAATCAGCTCTAAAATTAGCCACTCGGTTTGACTAGAAAATCAACTTCACTTGAAACTTTGTTGACTACCCTGCGTTCTGCTTAAATACTTGATATTTGTGTGTAAATCACTCAAGATCACACTTTTGGTGGCAGTGGCAATGTTAGGTGGTTTACAAATTAGATAATTAAGCCGATTACTTTTGAGTGGTTTCTGTATCGGTGGTTTCTACACCAAATTAATCTTGCCACTTAAAGAAAATCCTATCGCCTCCCTAACTTTGTGTTGGGTTACCTCTCCAATCTTGACTTTAAACAAATATCTTTTAACCCAAAAAAGCGTCCTACGATCTTTTAGACACTCTCTTTATTTTACCCCCTAAGCCATCTTTACTGCAATGGCGTTAAAAAGCTACAAAACAACTAATTCCGCCTTAAAGATTACAGTATTATAAGAGTATGCTGTAGTGTGCTGTACTACCCAATAGCTTGGCGAAATAGGTTAAAAGAGTGAAGTGTATAGATGACCATTTAGGAGCAGAAACGGTTGTATGGTAGGCTATTTTGGAGGCAATAACACTAGACCCATGGGTGTCTTTGGGATCAACACAACCGACCACACGATCGTAGCTATGCCGAGCGTCTCTGCTCTTTAAACCAATTCTGTCTAGAATTTGTCCCCAAAGAAGCACCTGATTGCTTTATCTTTTAATTCACTAAGGAATGATGTATTTTATTCTAGATACATGAGGTTCTTAGTGGTTTTCGTGTATTCTTAAATACCTACCAATACACCTACAACAGCGACCCGACCCAAAAACCATGTCTTTACACATCTAAAGCCATCCTAGAATATTTAAACTTAAACAATTTTAGCCCTCACGGCATTTGAGTGGCAAACAAGACAAAGCAAGCTAGCGAGCGTCCCCCTTGCGAGACTACCTAGTTTACCACCCTTGCAGGGGGCTAAGAGAAAATGCATTCGGGTCAAAATCGTGCTAGACCTCTAGCACAAAACGATAATTTAGAGGCACTTATGAAACAAAAAGACCTTAGCAAAATGAATAAGCGGGCTTTGCTTGCTTATGCAAATACCCTGGACATGAGCATCCTCACTTATGAAAACGAACTATCAATTTTGGAGGCACGCAAGGCAAAGGTTACAAAAGATTTGGACTTGTGAAAGCCGAAATTCAACGGGTTAATCCATCAAGGTGTTTGGGTGCATGGGTGTTTTGTGTCGCTTAGGTTTGCTGTTTTGCTATTTTTTAAGCACCATGTAAATATAGTAACCCACACCCCCCATAAACACCCCCACTAAAAAGACTAACAGCAAGCCATCGAGCAAACCCATAAAGATCCTTAGACATTGGATTGATAGAAAAGATTATACATTTTTGCCCCTCTTAATTCCTAAAATTTATAGGGAGGCAAGGTAGTTTAAAGAGGTTTATGCAACGGATTAGCTAGGTTGCAAGAGAGTTTTAGGGTATCCTATACCTTGCAACATCGTGATTTTCAAGATGCGCCTAAACCCCAAAAGGTGCCCTAGTGCAGGGTCCAGCTTGCAGCTTGCCACTCTGTCTAAAATTGCTTTTACTCAGATTTTTTCTAAAACAAAACAATAAGTCAGTTTAACTGCCTTTTTCTCGATACAGCAATTACTTTTACTATTAAAATTCGCTATGTTTTTCGTGCTTATCTCCGAGCGGTCAAAACTATGGTTCTTGGGTGGCGTGTGCTTGAGTTCATGCGCCGAGTGCAGCGTAAATCAATATTAATCAATATCAAGGGGTTGGATATGCCCAAAAAATTAAGCCCTATAAAAGCCTTGTCTTTAGCGATCTATTTAGCAAACTTAAAGGATAGCGTAGTATTATCCTTATCTCTATGAGAAAACGACTTAAAACCTTTTTCTTCCTAAACTCTCACACAACATAAAGGATTTTGGCCATGTTAAATAGAATTTATTTAGACAACAACGCCACGACCAAGGTTGACCCTAAAGTGCTAGAACTCATGCAGCCTTACTTTTGTGAGCATTATGGTAACCCTAATTCTTTGCATAAATTCGGCACAGAAACGCACCCGATGATCACAGAGGCTTTAGAAAAGCTCTATGCCGGGATCAACGCCCACGATGAGGACGACATCATCATCACCTCCTGCGCCACTGAGAGCAATAACTGGGTGCTCAAGGCGATCTACTTTGACGCTTTTTTAAAAAGGGGCAAGAACCACATTGTCACAACCCAAGTCGAGCACCCCGCTGTGCGCGCCACTTGCGAGTTCTTAGAGAGTGTGGGCATGGAAGTAACCTACCTGCCCATCAATGCGCAGGGCACGATCACCGCCCAACAGGTGAGAGAGGCGATCACAGATAAAACCGCTTTGGTGAGCGTGATGTGGGCGAATAATGAAACGGGATTGATTTTTCCCATTGCTGAGATTGGGCAAATTTGCAAAGAAAGAGGCGTGTTGTTTCACAGCGATGGGGTGCAGGCGATCGGCAAAATCCCCGTAGATGTGCAGTTAGCCCAAGTGGACTTGCTCTCCTTTTCAGCACATAAATTCCACGGGCCCAAGGGCATCGGTGGGCTTTACATCCGCTCAGGCGTAGAGCTCACCCCCTTATTCCATGGGGGCGAGCACATGCGCGGACGGCGTAGCGGAACTTTAAATGTCCCCTACATCATTGGCATGGGCGAGGCAATGCGTTTAGCTGTGGAGAATTTAACCTATGAAAAAGAGGTCGTAGGGGGCTTGAGGGATCGCCTAGAGGATGCGCTCTTAGGAATTAAAGATGTTTTTGTGATCGGCGATCGGGTGCATAGGGTGCCTAACACGACTTTGGTGAGTGTGCGGGGCATTGAGGGCGAGGCGATGCTGTGGGATTTAAACCGCGCCAACATCGCCGCCTCTACGGGGAGTGCGTGCGCAAGCGAGGATTTAAGAGCCAATCCCGTGATGGTCGCTATCGGGGCGGATGTGGAGCTCGCCCACACAGCGATTAGATTGTCATTAAGCCGCTTCAACACCGCTGAAGAGATCGAGCGCACCATTGAGGTGTTTAAAAAAGCCGTGAAACGCTTGCGCAACATTTCTAGCTCTTACAGCCACTAAGGAGAACACATGGGAAAAAATAATTTATTAGGTGGGGCTTTGTGGGACGCTTACTCTAAGGAAGTGAGCAGACGCATGGACAACCCCACGCATTTAGGCGTGCTCACAGAGGAAGATGCGAAAGCTAGGGGGGCAAAGCTCATTGTCGCCGACTATGGGGCGGAGTCTTGTGGAGATGCAGTGCGCCTTTATTGGCTCATTGACCCACAAACCGATAAAATCATCGATGCGAAGTTTAAAAGCTTTGGCTGTGGCACGGCGATCGCCAGCTCGGACATGATGGTGGAGCTGTGCCTAGGTAAAAGGGTGCAGGAGGCAGTGAAAATCACTAATCTAGATGTGGAGAGGGGGCTAAGGGATGAGCCCGATGTGCCGGCTGTGCCCGGGCAAAAAATGCACTGCTCAGTGATGGCTTACGATGTGATCAAGCAAGCCGCCGGGCAGTATTTAGGCAAAAACCCCGAGGATTTTGAAGATGAAATCATCGTGTGTGAATGCGCACGGGTGAGCCTTGGCACCATTAAAGAGGTGATTAGGCTCAACGACTTAAAAAGCGTGGAGGAGATCACCAACTACACCAAAGCGGGGGGCTTTTGTGGCAGTTGCATACGCCCCGGTGGACACGAGGCAAGGGAATACTATCTCGTGGACATTTTGCAAGAAGTGCGCGCCGAAATGGAGGCAGAAAAACGCAAAGAAGTGGCGCAAAAGTCCCTAGAGGGGGATTTGAACTTTATTGAGATGACCATGGTGCAGAAAGTCAAGGCGATCGATAAAACGATCGACACGCATATCCGCCCCATGTTGATGATGGATGGGGGGAATTTAGAAGTCTTAGACATCAAAGAGGGCGGAGGGTTTGTAGATGTTTACATCCGCTACATGGGGGCGTGCGATGGGTGTGCGAGCGCGGCCACGGGGACTCTCTTTGCCATTGAGGGGGTGTTGCAAGAATATTTAGACGAGAATATTCGGGTGTTGCCGATTTAACTTAAGTTTAGGAGGGGTCAATATTTATTAATCTATGCTAGAATGGGTCCTTACATCTTAGTTTTTCTTGGAGGCAGTTATGATACGCAAAAATCTTATCTTATTGGGGAGCTTGGCAGGTCTGCTGATCACAGGTTGTGCAACGGATAGTGGCAACACCGGCAGTGCTAGCGGTGCGACAGCACCTAAAAAGCACAAGGTGGTGTTGAATAAGGGCGATACGATTTTAAACTTCAATTACCCCATCAACATCGCTCAAGAGCCCTTGAGCCACCACACCGTGGGGATTTTAGCCCCCCATATCCAGGTGACAGACAACCTAACTCCCTACATTGACCAATTCCAAGATGCGTTGGTCAAGCAAATCACGGAAATTTTCCAAAAACGGGGCTATCGAGTGGTGCTTTTGTCTACCGAAAAAGCCATGACCCCTGAACAAAAACACAAAATGTGGTCTGTGCTAGACATGGGTGGTTGGATTGGGATTTTAGAGGATGTCAAAATGGACACCAACGACCCTGAAAAAGACAATGTGGATGTTTTGGTGGATCAAAGCTCGGGGTCTGTGTGGTTTAAATTCTTTGAACCTGAAACCGGGCGCATCATCCATAACTTCGGCGTGGAAGTGGGGACAAAACAAGCCTTTACCCACCGCTACACTTACAAAACCACAAACTCTGGCGGGTTTGCTGGTCCAAACATCACAAGCCACAAAGAATTGGATAAGAACAATGATGATGCGATCCGCAAAATCCTCAACGAAATGTACCCTTTGGTGATGAAAAAATTGGTTAATGAGCTTTCAGACACCAACATCAACCGCTACCGCCAAGCAATCGAACAAATCAAGAAATAGTTGTTAGACCTACCCACCCTAGGGTAGCCTTTAAAAAGAAAGGATAGGTTGGTGTATGGGCATCGATAAGATCAATGTTTCTCAGAGGCTCTTTGGTGGCTTTGCCATTGTGATCATGTTGATGGCTGTGGCTGCTTGTGTAGGGATTATTAGGGTGCACAGCATCAACAATATCCTCACGGAACTCACAGACTACAACGCCGTGAAACAACGCTATGCTATCAACATGCGCGCTAGTGTGCACGACCGCTCTATTGCCATTAGAGATGCGATTTTAGCCCAAAACGATGCTTATTACCAACGACAGGTCGCATTGATCCAAAAGCTCAATGATATTTACAAGAGAAATAAAGATGCAATGGCAGATATGTTTGTCCGCATCTCTGAACATGTCAGCGATCATGAGCGGCAGTTAGTGCGCCACATCTACGCCGTTGAGGTTTCAAGCATGCCCCAAATTAAGGAGGTCTTAGCTTTAGCCCGTAAGAACAACCGTCTTGCGGCTAAAATCTTAGAAGAAGATGGACTAGCGCAAAACTTCACTAAGTGGCTAGCTGCTGTGAATGCTTTCATTGACTATGAGGAGCATTTAAACCAACAACTCACCCCAAAAGCCCGCAACATTGCGAGCCATTTCGGTTTTTTGATTTTAGTGCTTACTTTAGTGATGGCAGTTGTGGGGATGGGGATTGCCTTTAGGATCACCCGCTACATCAAGGCTTCTTTGGGGGCTGAACCTCGCCAAATCTGTGAAGTGGTCGCTACGATTGCTAAGGGAGATTTGTCTAGGGAAGTGCAAACCCACTTTAAACATAGTGCTCTAGATGCAATTGGTGAAATGCAAAGTTCTATGGTGCACATCATCCGCCAAATTAACCAGTCTTCAAAGGACATTTCCCAAAAATCCTTATTAATTTCAGATTTATCTAAAGTGTCGCAGAAGAATGCCAATAAACAAGAGGACATGACCACCCAGCTCATTGCCAACATGCAAGATATCCAAGGCAGTATCCAAGAGGTGAAAGCGATTGTGGAGCAGACAGAGGCTAATTCCACGCAGAGCGTGGAGATCAGCAAACAGGGCAAGGAAGCGATGGAGGATATGGCCGCAGGGATGACACACATCACAAGTGGGGTTGAGAACTCTGCTGCACAGATCCAGTCCCTAGATCAGCACGCCCAAAGCATAGGCCACAGCACCGAGCTGATCCAAGGTGCGGCTAGAGCAGGTGAACATGGGCGTGGCTTTGCGGTGGTTGCCGATGAAATCCGTAAATTAGCTGAACATACAGGTGAAGCCACAAAGGAGATCGACCACATCATCCAGCTTATCCAAGCAGAAACGAAAAAATCCGTGGCGAGCATGGAGAATATGGTGATAGAGGTGCGCAAGAGCCGAGAGCATGTGAGTGAGGCTGTAAAGGCACTAGAAACAATCTATGATAAAGCCACGAACTCTTTAGAGGATACAAAAAAGGTCGTGTTGCACTCCCACAACCAATACGGTCAAATTGAGGAAGTCGCCAACAAGGTTAACCAAATTGCCCAAATGGCTGTAGAAGTGTCCAAGTCAATGGCAAGCAACACACAAGAGATCAGCGCATTAGAATCCACTGCCCAAAGCTTGCAAAAAATCGTCGATAGTTTCACGCTTTAGGCGGTTTATGCTATAATCAAGCTCTTATTTTGAAAGGAGTTCTTATGAAAATTCTTGTGATTCAGGGGCCTAACTTAAATATGCTGGGGCATAGGGACCCTAGGCTTTATGGTCCCGTAACTTTGGATCAAATCCACGAAAACATGGAGAATTTTGCTAAACAAAACGAGCTTGAGTTAGAGTTCTTCCAAAGCAATTTTGAGGGCGAAATCATCGACAGAATCCAAGAATGCGTGGGCAGCGATATAGAGGGGATCATCATCAATCCCGGGGCATTCTCCCACACCTCTATCGCTATCGCTGATGCGATCATGCTCGCTGACATGCCTGTAATTGAAGTGCATTTAACAAACATCTTCGCCCGTGAAGAGTTCCGTAAGGTTTCATACACTGGATCTGTAAGTGCAGGGGTTGTTACCGGTTTTGGGGCGTTTGGTTACCATGTTGCCATGATTGCGATGATGCAAATTCTAGCCGAGATCAAAGCGATTAAAGAGAGCCAAGCCCAGCAACAGCAACAGATCGAGAAGGAGTAGGGTTTGGCGCATTTTACTACCGATGAAAATGCGCAATACTTCGCTTGTGGCTACAGTTGCGACCATGCGATTTTTTTGCAATTTGAGGGGGAGGCGTTTTTCATCACCGATGCTCGCTACACTTTAGAGGCACACACAAATCTTAAAAACGCCGAGGTGATCGAAACCACGGATTTGTGGCAAGCATTGGTCGAACTTATCCCAAGCGGACTTAAGGAACTTTACTTTGATCCCACACAAGTGAGTGTACAAGCCTATAAACATTTGCAAAGTGCCTTGCCCGATCTTAAGCTCATAGGCGAGCCAGATTATCACCGCAAGCAAAGGATCATTAAAACCCCCGAGCAAGTGGCTTTGCTGAAAAAAGCGCAAGAGCTAAACAAAGAGGCGTTTGATGCCTTTGCAAAGTATCTACACACCGCCCACGCACCCAGCGAACATTTTTTGCAATTCAAAGTCAAGGATTTTTTGACCTACAGCGGAGAGTTTGACCTAAGCTTTGAACCGATTGTGGCGATCAATGCCAACGCCGCCAAGCCCCACGCCCTACCCTCCAAAGATCCCTTAGCCGAGGGGGATTTGCTCTTGGTGGATGTGGGCTTGAAGTATGAACGCTACTGCGCCGATCGCACCCGCACGGCATTTTTTAAAGAGGGCTTTAGTTTCTCTAAAGAGCAGAGTTTTAAAGATAAGGAATTGCAAAAAATTTACGATGTAGTGCGAAAAGCCCAAGAGTTTACCATTGACAACTTAAGGGCGGGCATGACAGGCAAAGAGATCGACAGCTTAGCTAGAGGCGTGATTGACAAAGCCGGCTATGGAGCTTATTTTGCGCACAGCACGGGGCATGGGATCGGGCTAGACATCCACGAGTTGCCCTTCATCTCCCAAAGAAGCGAAACCATCATTGAAGAGGGCATGGTGTTCTCTATTGAGCCAGGGATTTATCTTCCGGGCAAGTTTGGGGTGCGGATTGAGGATTTAGTGGCTGTGCAGGGCTCAAGGGCTGTTGTGTTGTGAGGGGTGCATGCAAACCTTGGTGTACTCCCCCTTTTATCCTAGAAAGTGCAAGCGGGCGTGGCGTTTAAAAAACAGCGTGGTGTGGGGAATCGGCAGTAATGAGGGCGCATCGGGAGCGATTTTTGAAAGGCTGTGGCGCTGGCTGGCAAATAATCGCATGTTTTCAGCATTGTGTTCTTCGCCCCTTTACATCAACCCGCCCTTTGGTTACACAGAGCAAAACGACTTTTACAACGCCACGCTTGTTTTCACGACTCGTTGGAGTTTAAACCAACTCTTAGGGCTTTTGTTCTACCTAGAACGCCGTTTTGGGCGTGCAAGACAGAGAGCTTTTAAAAACGCACCGAGGACTTTAGACATCGATATGATTTTTTACAACCGCGTGGTTTACAAACAAGCCCACTTGAGCCTACCCCACCCTAAGTGGGCAAAACGCCCCTCTGTCACGCTGCCCCTATTTTTACAAGCTTTGGCGTGGGGGCAGATGTGAAACTCTACACTTATAGCGGAGAAACCACCGCCGAAGCCTTGAAACTCGCCCAAAGCGAGCACGGGCACAACGCCCTCGTGGTGAAAGCCAAAGAGATCCGCAAGAAAACCCTCACCGAGCCCGGGCTCTATGAAGTGGTGGTGGCAGTGGATCAAGAAACTCCGCCCAAAACCAACAACATGCAAGAAAAGCTAGACAATCTGCGCAACCCCCCACCCAAGCCCGATGAGGGTGTGCAGGTGGACCTATCTGCGACCATCCGCGAAATGCGTAAACTTGCCGGCGTGGATGAGGATGCCCCCATCAAGCCTGCCACAATCAACGCCTCTAAAGAGCTCACAAAGATCGCCCAAGACAGCTTAAGAGACGCTCAGGTGCGCCCACCCGAGCCGGCAATCCCTGCCCCTAAAGAGAAAGACAAAGAGAAAGAAAAAGCCGATGGGGTGGCTTTGCACTCCATTAAGGGGGAGCTGAATAAAATCAACGACAATTTAAAGCTCATCCAAAACATGGTGTGGAGTGAGGAAAAAGAACAAGGACTGCTCATTCCCCACGAGTTTGCCGAAATTTACCGCCTTGCTAAGAATAGTGGCATGCATAAGAACCACTTGGATGAGATCATGCGCTTGAGCTTGGAGCTGATGCCCGTGAAAATGCGCGAGAACTCCGTAACCGTGAAGCGCTATTTTCGCGAGGTGTTGCGCAAGATGATTTATTGTCGGCACGAGGGGCTAGATTTAAATTATAAAAAAATTGTCATGCTCGTAGGGCCTACTGGGGTGGGTAAAACCACGACTCTAGCCAAACTCGCTGCCCGTTACTCTAAAATGCTGGATAAAAAATATAAGGTGGGGATTTTGACCTTAGATACCTACCGCATTGGGGCGGTGGAGCAGTTGGTGTGGTATGCTAAGAAAATGAAAATCAGCATTGAAACTGTGATGGATGCGCAGGACTTCAATAAAGAAATGCAGGCACTGGAATATTGCGATGTGGTGCTCATCGACACCACGGGGCACTCCCAACACGACAGCAAAAAAATTGAGAATTTAAAGAAATTTACAGAAAATGGGTATAGAATTGACACGGCTTTGGTGTTGTCTTTAACCACGAAATATGAGGATTTGACCGACATTTACAACGCCTTTAGCCCTTTAGGGATCGACAGCTTGATCTTCACAAAATTAGACGAAAGTCGGGGGTTTGGAAACTTGTTTTCTTTAGTCTATGAGAGCAAAAAGCCTATTAGTTACCTTTCCATAGGTCAGGAAGTGCCTATGGATTTGCTTGTGGCGAGCAACGACTATTTGGTGGATTGCATGCTCGATGGTTTCACGCACCCGGGTAGGAAACAAGCATGAAGCAAAACCAAGCCAGCGGTTTAGAGCACATCATGGAGCCCCAGAGCATCTTCAACAAAAGAGGCAAGACCAAGTTTGTGGCGGTCACTTCGGGTAAGGGGGGCGTGGGCAAGAGCACCATCAGCGCAAACTTAGCCTATAGCTTGTTTAAGAGTGGCTATAAGGTGGGAATTTTAGACGCAGACATTGGGCTAGCAAACTTAGACATCATCTTTGGCATCAAGACCACAAAGAATATCTTGCATGCCCTACGGGGGGAGGTGCATTTTAGCGAGGTGATCTACCCCCTTGAAGAGGGCTTTTATTTAGTGCCCGGGGATAGTGGCGAAGAGATTTTTAAATATGTGAGCCAAGACATCCTAGATAGTTATGTGGATGAAACCAAGCTCTTAGATGACTTGGATTATATGATCATCGACACGGGGGCAGGTATTGGCGAATTTACGCAGGCTTTTTTAAGGGCGAGTGATTGCGTGGTGGTGATCACCACATCCGACCCGGCTGCGATCACCGATGCCTACACCACGATCAAAGTCAATTCCAAAACCAAGGACGATGTCTTTGTGCTGGTGAACATGGTCGATTCGGCAGAAAAAGCCTTGCAAATCTTCGGGGGTATCCAGCGGGTGGCTAAAGAGAACATCCCCAACATGACCTTAAACTACCTAGGCAATATCCAAAACAGCAATGCCGTGAGGCGTTCGATCAAAGATCGTAAATTGCTGTGCAAGAGCGAGCCTTTCAACGCCTTTTCGTTTTCTATGAACCAGGTTGTCAAAATCTTAACCCTAAAACTTGAGCAGGGCGTGGTGGAAACCCCTAAAGACAATTTCATCGGGTTTTTCAAACGCTTGCTTAGGTATCTGTGAGGTGGTGCATGAAGCTAGAAAACTTTGTCAATTTCTCCATTGTGGGCGGGTTTTTCATTGGTTTGATCTTATCCTTGCTGAAGTTTAACCAAGCCGAGTATATTTTATTCGGCACTCTCGTGTCCACTGTGGGCTTTTATCTCATTATCTTGCTCTTTGCTTCGGTGTATATGGGCTTTATGTATCCCCGTAAGAAGTTCTTAAACAAGGCGGAGTTGGAGCGCAAATTGACCCACTTTAGCAAAGAGTTCGTGCAACGCGAAAAAGAGATGGAAGACTTGTTGAACTATGTCCGTAATTATGAGTACAACGAGGGTTAGTCTTTGAGCACCACGCCTTACCTAGAGCAAATCCAAAACTCCCAGGACGAGTTGGCGATCCAATACCTGCCCGCCGTGCGCTCTATGGCGTTTCGCTTGAAAGAGCGCTTGCCTAGCTCTGTGGACTTCAACGACTTAGTGTCTGTGGGCACAGAAGAGCTCATCAAGCTCTCTAGGCGTTATGATGTGGTGCTCAACGACTCGTTTTGGGGCTATGCTAAGACACGGGTCAATGGGGCGATGTTGGATTATTTGCGCTCGTTGGATGTGGTGTCGCGCTCTTCAAGAAAGCTTATTAAAAGCATTGACCATGAAGTGTCTAAGTATTACAACGAACACGGACAAGAGCCCGATGATGTGTATTTGGCTGAGGTGTTGAACGAGGACATTTCTAAGATTAGGGACGCTAAGGCAGCCTCCGACATTTACGCCCATGTGCCCATGGACGAGCAGTTCAGCGCCATCGAACAAGACAACATCACCAAAAAACTAGAGTTTGAGGAGTTGCTAAGTGCGATCCAAGCCACACTCAAAACCATGACCGATCGCGAACAACTTTTGATCCAACTCTATTTTTTTGAAGAATTGAATTTGAGCGAGATCCGCGAGATTTTAGGGATCACCGAGTCGCGCATTTCGCAAATCATCAAAGAGGTGATCAAAAAGGTACGCAAATCTCTAGGAGCAAGCCATGGCTGATATTCTAAGTCAAGAAGAGATCGATGCCCTTTTAGAGGTCGTGGATGAGGGCGATGATGTCAACACTCTACAAAAACACGAGATCCTACCCCAAAAGCAGATCACGCTTTACGACTTCAAACGCCCCAATCGGGTGAGTAAGGAGCAGTTGCGCTCTTTTAGAAGCATCCACGACAAAATGGCTAGAAGCCTCTCTAGCCAAGTCTCCGCGATCATGCGCTCCATTGTGGAGATCCAACTGCACAGCGTGGATCAAATGACTTATGGGGAGTTTTTAATGAGCCTACCTAGCCCCACAAGCTTTAATGTCTTCTCCATGAAACCTGTGGGGGGCAATGGGGTGTTGGAGGTCAATCCTAGCATTGTTTTTCCTATGATCGATCGCTTGCTTGGAGGCAAGGGGAGTGCTTACGAGCAAATGCGCGAGTTTAGCGACATTGAGTTGAACCTTTTAGACACCATTTTAAAGCAGGTCATGCAAATCTTAAAGGATATTTGGGCACCCGTAACCGAGTTTTACCCCACCATTGACGCTAAAGAGTCGAGCGCAAATGTGGTGCAAATCGTGGCGCAAAATGAAATCGTCATCATGGTGGTGATGGAGATTGTGATCGGGCACTCTAGGGGAATGATGAATTTATGCTACCCGGTGATCTCCATTGAGGGGATTCTTTCTAAAATGGGTAATCGCGATGTGATGCTCACGGAAACCAGCTCTAAGAAAAGCCGTAATAAAGAATTGCAAGCCCTAGTGGGGGGGGCAAGCGTGGATGTGTCGGCATTCTTAGGCGGGGTGCAACTCACCTTAAAAGAGGTCTTGGATTTAGTGGTGGGGGACACGATCCGCTTAAACAAGGTCGCCAATGATGTGGTTGTGGTCAATATTGACAAGAAGGAACGCTACCTAGCCACAGTGGGTTATAAAGGTTATCGCAAAACCATCCAAATTAAAGAAGTGGTCCAAACCGAAAAAGACAAAGTCAAAGAAATCCTAGAAGTGCTGGAAAACCAACGAAAAATCAAAATCGGCAACATTAAGGAGGAAGAAGAGTGATCGACGATTTTTTAAAACTTTTTGTACAAGAATTCACAACCACGATCAATGGCTTGCTAGGCAAAGCTCCCCAAGTGGAATTAAAAAACGAGATCTCTGTGGGAGATTTTATCTTCATCGAACACGCTTCTGTAACAATCCGTGTAACCCCTAATGCAAATTTAAAGATCACTTTGGCGATCCCCGTGCCTATGGCGACAGCTTTAGCGGATTTAATGGTTGGGGGAGAGGGGGCTTCTAAGGAAACTTTAGAAACCGATGATTTGGATGCGATCAAAGAGATCGGCTCGAATGTCTTTGGGGCCCTTAGCACTGCCTTAAAGTCTCAAGAAGCTTTACCCAAACTAGGCTTTGAAACAGAGGGAGCGGGCTTTGCCCGCGATGGGTCTTCTCTCGACCCCTATAGCGATGGCTTTGAGTTTAGCTTTAAATTAGACGCTTTGGAATCAAGCTTTTTTATTTTCTGTGGGGGCGTGTTTTTAGACATTTTCAATAAAAAAGAAGTGGTACAAAATGTCCCCAAAGGTCGTCCCGCCCCGGCTGCGCCTAGTATTCCTGTGGTGCAAAGGACAGAACGCACGGATGGCGATCACTCCCTAGAACAGCTTGAGATCCGCAACATCAACATGCTCTTAGACATCAAGCTCAATGTCAGGGTGCGCATCGGTCAAAAAAAGATGATCTTAAAAGATGTGGTGTCCATGGATATAGGCAGTGTGGTGGAGCTCAACCAAATGGTGAACGACCCCCTAGAAATCTTAGTCGATGATAAAGTGATCGCTAAGGGGGAGGTGGTGATCGTGGATGGCAACTTTGGCATCCAAATCACCGACATCGGTAGCAAGAAAGAACGCCTAGAGCAACTCAAAGACAGTTAGCTACTTTTTGACTAGGTCCTGTAGCCATTGCTTGACCTTGCCATAACACACCTCAAACACATTTTTATAAGGCTCGCTCTCAAACCCAAAACTTTCGTGTAATTGCGTCAAAAGGTTTCTTTGTTTGTCTGTGAGTTTTTGCGGATATAAAATTTTCAACACCGCCACTAAATTGCCATAACGCCCCGTGTGGATGTCTCTTACCCCCTCGTTTTTAAACACAAATTGCGCCCGATCTTGGGCGTTGGGGGGGATTTGCAACTCTAGCTCTTTTTGCAAAGAGGGCACCATGATTTTAGAGCCCAAAGGGATAGAGGTGAAAAACACGGGCACTTCAATGTAAATATTACACCCATCGCGTAAAAAATGCTCATCCTCTCCCACCACGGCCTCTAAATATAAATCCCCCCTGAGCCCCCTTTGGTATTCATTGCCCCGATTGGGCACTCTAATGCGGTTTTTATTGTCAATGCCCTCGGGCACATCCAACTCAAAACTCTCTTTTTGCAAGATAAAGCCCTCTCCCTTGCAGGGGATGCACTTTTCTAGGGCAATTTGTCCGCTACCTTGACACTTAGCACAAGTGCTTGCCATCGTCATGAAACCTTGTTGCACGAAGGTTTGCCCCCGCCCTTGGCACACCTTGCACGCTTGCATTTTATTGTCCTTCGCCCCACTGCCTTGACAATCCACGCAAAAGGCTTTGTATTCCAAATCCACACTCTTTTTACAGCCAAACACCGCCTCTTTAAAACTAAGCTCCAAGCCCACAAGCACATCTCTAGAGATTTTGCTTTGCTGCGCGCGTTTGCCAAAACCAAAGGCACTCGAAAAGAGCGAATCCTCGCCAAATAAGTCGGCAAAAATATCGCCCAAATCGCTAAAGCCCCCCATGCCCCGCCCCTCTAAACCCTCTTTGCCGTAGCGGTCGTAAATTTGGCGTTTTTGATCGTCGCTGAGCACCCCATAAGCCTCGCTGATTTGCTTGAACTTCTCTTCCGCCTCGGGGTTGTCGGGGTTGTAATCGGGGTGGTATTTGCGGGCAAGTTGTTTAAACGCCTTTTTAATGGCTTCCTTGCTCGCCCCTTTATCCACGCCCAAGAGTTCGTAATAATCCACTAAAACACCTCATACTTTGGTTTAAAAGGGGCTATTTTACCCTAAAATTTTTGAAACCCCCAAAGGGGGCACTTAGGCGTGGTAGTTGGGGGCTTCTTTGGTGATATCTACATCATGGACATGGGATTCTTTAAGCCCTGCGGCGGTGATCTCTACAAATTGGGCGTTGGCGGTGAGCGTGGGGATGTCTTTAGCACCCAAATAGCCCATAGACGATCGCAAGCCCCCCACAAGCTGGTAGAGAATGTCCGCGATCTTACCCCGATAAGGCACCCGCCCCTCAATGCCCTCGGGCACTAATTTCTCAGACGCTAAACCCTCTTGAAAGTAGCGATCCGAGCTGCCCCGTGTCATCGCCCCAATGCTGCCCATCCCCCGATAGCTCTTATACTGCCGCCCTTGATAGATTAAGGTGTCCCCCGGGGATTCTTCAGTGCCGGCAATGAGTGATCCGATCATCACGCACGCCGCCCCCACCGCCAAAGCCTTAGCTACATCACCGGAGTATTTGATCCCCCCATCGGCGATCAAGGGGATATTGTGCTTCTTGGCCTCTTGGTAGCAATTGTCGATTGCGCTGATTTGGGGCATGCCCACCCCTGCCACAATGCGGGTCGTGCAAATGCTGCCCGGTCCAATGCCCACCTTCACGCCATTAGCCCCCGCACTGATTAAATCCTTAGTGGCTTGGGCGGTAACCACATTGCCCACCACCACATCGACTTCTAGCTCTTTTTTAAGGGCTTCTAGGGTTTTGATCACATTGAGCGAATGCCCATGTGCGCTATCAAGCACCAACACATCCGCCCCCGCTTTGGCTAAAGCCCGGGCCCGATCGAGTTGATTCACCCCTATGGCTGCACCCACCCTTAAACGCCCCAAATGGTCTTTGTTGGCCTGTGGGTATTCAATGCGTTTTTGTATGTCTTTA
This sequence comes from Helicobacter sp. NHP22-001, assembly GCF_030270165.1. Taxonomy (NCBI): domain Bacteria; kingdom Pseudomonadati; phylum Campylobacterota; class Epsilonproteobacteria; order Campylobacterales; family Helicobacteraceae; genus Helicobacter; species Helicobacter sp. NHP22-001. The sequence continues at coordinate 68,265 of NZ_BSWS01000005.1, forward strand.
ATGGTGATGAGGCCCTTTAGGGTGTTGTTGGCGTCCACAATGGGGAGCTTTTCAATGCGGTATTTGTGCATGATCGCCTGCGCCTCCTCTAGGCTCACGCCCACATGGGCGGTGTGTAGGGGGGCTTTTGTCATCACCTCCCCCACTAGGCGGGTTAAATCAAACTCAAAACGCAAATCTCTATTCGTTAAAATCCCTATGAGTTTGCCCTCTTTATCCACCACGGGCACGCCCGAGATTTTGTAATTGTCTGTGATCTCTTTGGCCTCTGCCAAACTTGCCTCAGCGTGGATATAAATGGGATCGTGGATGATCCCGCTCTCGCTCTTTTTGACCTTTTGGATTTGCTCCACTTGTGTTTGCGTGTCCATGTTCTTGTGGATAATGCCAATACCGCCTAGGCGTGCCATGGCAATAGCGGTTTGGTATTCAGTAACCGTGTCCATCGCTGCGCTCACAAAGGGGATATTTAAAGAAATGTGGGTACTAAGTTTAGAGGCTACACTCACTTCTTTTGGCAACACCTCAGAGAAAGCAGGCAAGAGCAGAACATCTTCAAAGGTTAAGGCTTTTTGGACTAATTGCATGCAATGCCTTTAAAAGTGAGGCTAAGCGCATCTTCAAGCCCAAAGGCGGTGTCTAAAATGCGTTGTTCTTCAAAGGCGGGAGCGACTAATTGCAAGCCCACAGGCAAGCCCTCCACACTCTTAGACACAGGCAGAGATATGGCCGGCAGTCCTGCTAAATTCACCCCCACCGTGTAAATGTCGCTGAGATACATTTCTAGCGGGCTGGCATGGGCGTTAAATTTGGGCGCAACAGAGGGGGCGACTGGGGCTAAAAGAATATCCACTTCATTAAAAATTTTAGCGTATTGCTGGCGGATAAACACCCGTGCCTTTTGCGCTTGTTGGTAGTAAGCCTCATAATAGCCGCTGCTTAAAACAAAGTTGCCTAGCATGATGCGCCTTTTCACCTCAGCCCCAAAGCCTTCTGTCCGGCTCTTGGTGTAAATCTCTTTTAAGTTGTTTGCGCTTGCTCTACGCCCATAACGCACCCCATCAAAACGGGCAAGATTAGAACACGCTTCCGCGGTGCTGATGATGTAATAAGCCGCCGTGTCAAACTTGCCATTTGCCATTTTCTGGGGCACAATCTCATGCCCCATATCCTCTAATAACTTTGTGGTGTCAAAGTAAGCCTTTTGGACGCAGGGGTCGGCATCGTCTAAATAATCTTCAAGCACCCCGATTTTAAAGCGTTTGTTGGGGTCTAAATTTTTAAAAGTCATCAAGGGGTTTTGTTTAACACTGGTAGAGTCCTTGGGGTCGTGTCCGCTGATGGCATCTAAGAGCAAGGCACAATCTTGCACATTCTGTGTAATAGGCCCGATTTGGTCTAAACTGGAGCTGTAAGCCACTAACCCATAGCGGCTCACCCGCCCATAAGTGGGCTTAAGCCCCACACAGCCGCAATAACTAGCTGGCTGGCGGATAGATCCGCCCGTGTCGCTACCAAGAGCCGCTATTGCCAAGCCCCCCGCCACCGCACTCGCGCACCCCCCTGAGCTGCCCCCGGCCACACGGCTTAAATCCCTAGGGTTTTTCACCGCCCCATAGCAGCTAGACTCGCTGGTGCTGCCCATCGCAAATTCATCCATGTTTGCCACGCCAAAGGCGCACATGCCATTTTGGTGCAATCTCTCCACCACGCTAGCGTGGTAAGGCGCGATGTAGCCTTGTAAAATTTGGCTCGCACAAGTGATCGCCCACCCTTTGACATTAATATTGTCCTTAATGAGAATCGGCACCCCCCCCCCACTCGCCCCATCTTGCTCTGGGGAGCGGATATAGGCGTTTAAATCGCTTTTTCCCACTTCTTTGGCGATTTGTTTTTTTAACTCTTCTAACTCAGTGGGGGCTAACCCCATAGCTTGCGTGAGTGTTACCATGCTTTTCTCCCGTTTTCATCTATCTTAGCAAATGCAGAGTAAAACTAAAGTATAGTAAAAAATTCAGTGCTTTGGCAACAAGGGGCGTGATGGATTTAGCATGGTTTGTGTATGTCATTGTGGCGTTGACGGCCTTTTGTGCGGGGCTGGTCGATTCGATCGCTGGGGGTGGGGGGCTCATCACGCTGCCCACGCTTTTGGCGTTGGGGATACCCCCCCATTTGGCTCTTGCCACGAATAAATTACAAAGCAGCTTTGGGAGTTTCACCGCCATGCTTAATTTCTGTTTAAAGGGCATGGTGTCTTTGAAAGAAGTGGTTTTTGGCGTGGCGTGTGTGGTGGTGGGGGCAAGTCTTGGTACAAGCCTCATCTTGCACCTCAAGGCGGATTTATTACGGCTACTCATCCCCATATTTCTCTCGCTCATCTTTGTTTATACCCTGTTCTCGCCTAAAATGGGCGAAGGGGACAAGCCGGCTAAACTCAAGCCCGCTTTGTTTTATGGCGTGTTTGGCGTGCTTTTGGGTTTTTATGACGGCTTTTTTGGACCGGGCACAGGCTCGTTTTGGACTTTTGCCTTAGTTTCGCTTTTAGGCTTTAATCTTAAAAAAGCCACCGCACACACAAAAGTGTTTAACTTCACAAGCAATTTTATTAGTTTAAGTGTGTTTTTGATCGGCGGGCATGTCATTTGGGCGGTGGGGCTGTTAATGGGCGTGGGGCAAATGCTGGGGGCTTGGGTGGGCTCTAATTTAGTGGTGCGTAAAGAAGTGAAGTTTATCCGCAAGGTGTTTTTATGCGTGGTGGGAGCGACCATTTTAAAGTTGTTTTGGGATTTTTTGCATTGAAAGTTTTTAGTGGTGGCTTGAGGCGGAATCGAACCACCGACACGAAGATTTTCAGTCTTCTGCTCTACCGACTGAGCTATCAAGCCAAAAATGTTTATTTTAAACATTCTTGCCTAAAACTTTACTTAAAATGCTATAATGGGGGCGATTCTGTGCCAAAGGTCTAGCAATGCGCTTAATTTCGTGGAATGTCAATGGTTTGAGAGCGTGCATGCAAAAGGGCTTTAAAGACTTTTTAGAGCAAAGCAAGGCGGACATTTTTTGCGTGCAGGAAACTAAAATGCACCCCGAGCAAGCCAACTTTGCCTTTGAGGGCTATTATGCCTTTTGGAACAGCGCAGAGAAAAAGGGGTATAGTGGGGTGCTCACCCTTAGCAAAGAACAACCCTTAGATGTAAGTTATGGAATCGGTGTAACCGAACACGATTTGGAGGGGCGGGTGGTGGTGTGCGAATACCCTAAGTTTTATTTGGTGAATGTCTATGTCCCCAACGCCCAAAGGGGCTTGTTGCGTCTGCCTTACCGCCTAGAGTGGGAGAAGGCCTTTAGGGGGTTTTTGAGCGGTTTAATGGCACGAAAAGGGGTGCTAGTGTGTGGGGATTTAAATGTGGCACACAATGAGATCGATTTAACCAACCCACAGGCAAACCGCTACAACGCCGGTTTTAGCGACCCTGAGAGGCAAGCCTTTAGCACGCTCTTACAAAAGGGCTTTATCGACACCTACCGCCACTTTTACCCCGAGCAAAGGGAGGCTTACACTTGGTGGAGCTACATAGGACAGGCAAGAGAACGCAATGTGGGCTGGCGCATTGACTACTTCTTAGCCTCTTGCAATTTAAAAGACACGCTTAAAAACGCCCACATTTACGCCCAAATCCTAGGCAGCGACCACTGCCCCGTGGGGTTAGAATTGCATGGATAAAAAGCCCTTAAGAGAGATTTTTAAAACGCAGGGCAAACCCTTTCAAGTGCCCCTACCCTACTTTAACCCCCAAAGGGCAGATGAGTGCGTGGAGTGCGTGGGGGGGTGTATGGGGGCGTGCCCCGAAAAGATCATCTTTAAAGAGCCGGGGCAAGTGCCCCATTTGGACTTTTCTAAAAGCGGATGCACCTTTTGTGGGGCGTGTTTAAAAGCGTGTGCGGAGTGTGCAGGGGTGTTAGATGAGAGTTTAGGGGGGATAAATGCACTAGCACTCATTGACCCCGATAAATGTCTAGGGCATCAAGGGGTGGTGTGCTTTGCGTGTGGCGATGCGTGTAAAGATAAAGCGATACACTTTTTGGGTATGTTTAAACCCCGTGTAGATTTGGGGGTTTGCACGGGGTGTGGGTTTTGTGTGGGGGTCTGCCCTACAGAGGCGATTTTATTTATAGAGAGGTCAGTATGAATATTTCAAGTGTGGTTGTGCGGGTAGAGTTGGAGGCGTTTGAGGGGGTCTTAGAGAGCCTTAAAAACATTGAACATGTTGAGGTGGGGGCGTTTGATAAAGACAAGGGGGTCATCATCGCCTTGATAGAGGCGGAAAATGTCAATGAAGAGGTTCGGGCGAATCGGGCGATTGAGCAAACTAAGGGGGTGATTGGCGCACACATGCACTATAGTTATAGCGATGAAAACCCCCTACCCCCCAATATCCAAGAGAGTTTAGAAAAGATTGAGAACACGGACGCTAAGGGTGTGCGCTACGGGGGGGATGTGAATAACTGGCTCTTGGATCAGTAGCTAGTTTGCCTTTCTAGTGTCGAGCCACTGCGATTTTAAATCTAGGGCGGTTTGTAAGGAGTTTTCAAGCTGGTTTAAGACGCTGAGTATTTTGCTGTAGTCTAGCCCGTCTTGGTTGGCGTTTTTCACTTCTTTTTGTAAGGCATTGGTGAGGTTTAGGGCTTTGTCCAGGTCCACGGGGGGTTCAATGGCTTTTTTAAAGACCGCCCCCAACCCTGTGGGTTTGGATGCGCCCTTATTAGGGTTTAAGATCGCCTTTAAGTTCTTGGTTTCTTGGTAGAGCTTGTCAAGCTGTTTGACTTGTTGGTAGTTTTTGCCTGTATCGATCGCCCCCTCTAGCATTTGGTTAGTTACGCTGACTAACTGGTCGGCTAACCCTGCGCTTTTGACTTGCTCTTGCACCAAGGCTTGTATGTCAATGCCCCAAAGGGGGATAAAGCCCAAGCAAAACAATAGGGGAGCTAAAAACGCACGCAATCGTAAATCCATTTTTTTTAATCCTTCTAAATGCCAAATGTACATGGTGGAGCTGTGGGGAGTCGAACCCCAGTCCAAAAATCGCGTCCTAACATGGGCCTCTACATGCTTAGAGAAGTTAAAAGTCTTAAGGCTTCACGGGCTAACTTCTCCAAGCCCCAAAGAAACCCCTAGCTCTAGGCTTACTCTAAGAGGCGAGCGGCTCTTAAAGGCAATCGGCTAAGATGATGGAAGGCTTAGCAAACACCGATCGATCCGCCAAGTTCCAGCTCGCTACGCTGCTTTAGCGTAGTTGGGAGCGTAATTAGGATTGTTTACGGTTATTGTTTGTGTCGTTTTACAAGAGACACTTGGCATGCAACCCACGCAACGCAATCCCTGTCGAAATCCTATTTCAGCCCCTTACAAAAATAAGCCTACGAAGTATAGCATAATAATCTTTTTATAGTTTTAAAAGCGATTAACCAAGACAAGTTAGAATGCCCGTTTACATCAAGGTCCAAACTTGCAACTTTACCAAAACGTCTTGCACTTCTTTCTAGACCCAACGCATGCCTTGCTTGCACAAATCGGGCAAGAGATTTTGCAAAACGCCTCCTTTCGGCTCTTGTGTAACCTTGCTATGTTGATCGCGCTCATGCTATGGGCTCTTAATCGGGTGCGCTTAGCCGACTTCTTTTTTCTAAGAACCTTGTTTTCTCTTTGCGCCTTTGCGCTGTTTTTCACGCTCTTTAACTACGCCACACACAACCCAACCGCCTTTTACACACAGCTAAAAGAGCTGATCTTTTACGCCCCTAATGTCTTAACCCAACTCGTGCAACAAAGCCTGCAAGCCTCAAGCACTGCCTTCAACACCGACCCCACGCATTTTAATTTAGAGTTTTTACTAAACCAAAGCTTTCACAGCCTAGTGCTGCTAGCCACGCAAGCGCAAGGGCATTTAAACAACTTCATGGCGGGCTTTGTGTGTGCCCTTGTTGTAGCACAAGGGGCGCTACTCACCTATACTTTGGCGTTGACCTTAATCGTGTCTATTGAGCTGTTGCTGTGGCTTGCTTTGGCGGTGTTTGTCCTGCCTTTGGGGTTATTTGCCCCTAAACTTTTGTGGCACTATGCCAAAAAGTGCATGGCTTTGGCGTTTTACCAACCCCTAATTTTACTGCTTGCCTTTTACAACGCCCAAATTTTGCAACACTTGATTAGAACCCTTTTGCCAGCACCCACAGCTCCAACGCCCCCCTTGATCGGGGCGTATTTGACCCTTATTGTCAGCACACTTTTGGTTTTATTTTTGTTATACCGCGTGCCCACCTTCCTCAATAGCTTGTTTGCCACGCAAGGGGGTGTGCAAGACCTGCAAGCCATGCTAAGTGCCAGTAAAAACGCATGGCTACAACACAGCCAAAGCGCATTAAACATTCCCCAAAGTAGCTCGCCAAGCCTAGAGCAACACCACACCAGCACTCACAGCGCACAAGAGCCCCTAAAAGAGCCCTCTTTTCAAGTGCAAACCCTAAGCACCCCCAAAGTGCAAATACACCAAATTAAGGACAAGCATGAGATTGTTTAGCCTGCTTTTAGCCCTTAGTCTGTCCGCTTGCACGAGCAAGTTTTACGAAATGCAAAAAAGCCCTTGCGCGCTTATAAGTGGAAAAACGCATGCAATTTCTCCAACACCACTTCAGGGATCGCATCCTCGTGTATCTCTGTGAAAAAGGGGCTGTTAAATTGCGGGCTAATGGCGTTTTTATCCAACCAAAAGTTGGAGCCTAAAACGGGGATGGAAGTTGTAAACCCACAAAAGTGTAAAGCGTCTGCACGCCTAAAGCCAATCTCCCAATGGTAACCGCTTGCGGTGTTTAAAATAGGCTGGTAAAGGCTTTGGGCGACCTCTTGGGTGCGCTCATCAAACAAGAGCCCCCGCACTTTAGAGTCCTTGTAAGAGCGCAGCCAATCGGCATAATACATGCTCGCATTTTCAATGTCCTCATCGCTAAAATCGGTGTCTGCCCCCACAGCCTGTGCGCTCATTTGCAAAAGCTGGAGTGGGGAGGGCAGCTGGGTTAAAATATGCACATGCAAAGTGTTTGTGGCGGTGTTGACTAAAGAGCTTGTGCCCTCCTTAATGCCCTCATCTTGCATAAAAACCTTGAGTGCGTAGCCTTGTCTTTTTTTCTCGCCCATTTTGGCGACCAACTCGGCGTTGGTCCTTAGCTCTTCTTCTAGCATTTTATCAAAGCGCAAAATGAGCACATCCACCCTTAAGAGCGCGGCGACTTGTTTCATGTAATTGCTGTAAAGCGTGGGGTCGTGCCACGGATAAGGCTTGTGTTGCATCAACACTTTATGGGCATAGGCGCGGGCATCGGCGATCAACACCGTCTTTTTCTGCTCTAAGATTTCTTTTAATGGATTCATTAAGACCTTTCTTTATAAATGTGGTGAATTATACTACCCTTTTTATGACTTTAAAGCATTTGAATACATATTGATATTTTTTGAATCTCACCACTTTGCAAATCATAAAAAAGCACACAAGAAAGACAAATCGCCATACTTTCTAGCCCATTTAATCTTTGTGCTGATCCATTTTACGCAAGGTTCACATAGGCAATGTGTGCATAAAAAAGTTAAGACATTAAGATTTTTCCTTTACTAGGTAACCCATTTTTACACACAAACAGGCTTTGTGTGTGATCTTTTATGGTTATGTTATCTAACAGTTTACTTTTTTTTATTCTCCCTCGTTCGCATTACAATCAGTATTTCTTTTATTTTCATTTTCAAGGGGAGACAATGGAAGGATTGTTTAAAAAAGCAGGTCAAGTTGTGCTGTCAATGTTGTTATGCCTCAATTGGGCTTATGCAAACAAAAGCGCAGATCAGTATTCGAGTGAAAGAGCAGATCAGTATTTTGAGGCTGGTTTAGAAGCGTATAAGAATAACAATTACTTAAAAGCTCTGCAAAACTTTCAAGAGGCAGCAAAGCTAGGGGATCCTAGGGGTTATTACGACTTAGCGGTGATGTATAAAAATGGAATTTATGGTGCCGGATTTGGACAGGACAAAAGGATGGCGCAGTATTTTTTTCAAAAGGCTTGTGATTTGGATCACCAATTTGGTTGTCGAGATATTGAAGGCACAGAACTCTATCAAGATCAAAATGTTGGTAGCATTAAATCCGATCAACACATGCCTTGAATGCTTTTAAGCTGTGAGAAGTGTGTTAAACTTTAAACCTATTTAGCTCGCGATCAAAAACATCGGCGGTCTTGCTCAAAGAAGCACTCGCTTGTGCAACCGCTTGCACGCTCTTTTGATTAGAGAGACTTAGCGTTCCAATCTCTTGAATCTCGCCCATGATGCCCTTCGTTTTTTGGGCCAGTTCCTTGAGAGATCGTGCATTTTGGACAATAGCATCGATGATGCTTTGGAGTTCCTGCACATTATTGTCCACAACCTCTTGCAAATTGTGAGCCACTTGAGAAACCTTAACGATCTCTTGGGCATTGCTGTGCAAGTCTTTACTGATGTTATCCACACTTTGCACCACGCCCGTGATGGTAGAATTGATTTCATTCAAGCTAGATTGCGTTTTTTCAGCCAATTTGCGTACTTCATCAGCCACCACCGCAAAGCCTCTACCATGTTCGCCCGCACGCGCCGCCTCAATAGCCGCATTGAGAGCTAGAAGGTTGGTTTGCTCGGCAATCTCTGCGATAATGGTCAATACTTTTTTGATTTCTTGGGTGTCATGGGAAGCGCGTTCTAGCCGATTAGAATATTCCACACCTAATTGGGCGTTTTTACTTAGATTTTGGCTAAAGTCCTCAATTTGGGTATGCACTTCTACAAGAGTTTTGCTAGTGTTGACCAAGGTATCGCTGTTGGCTGCAGCATTGTCCGCCCCACTTAGAATATTGGTCACAACGCTTTCTCCATCGCGCACCACCACCTGAATGCGATCCTGCTCTTCTTGGGCATTGTTAAAGACCGTAGTGGAGCTATCTTGCAAGGTGCGCGCAATTTGGGTGTTTTGTGTGCTGTTGTTCTTGATGGTGGAGATGATACTATGGGTTTTTTCTAAGAAGGCATTGATGCTCCTAGAGATGGTTGCAATCTCATCTTTGCCCTTGACAGCGACTCTTTCTGTCAAATCGCCTTCCTTAGAGAGGAGCGCTTGGATCAACTGCGTGAGGGTGATGAGGGGTTTGAAGAGGGTGTGCACAACCGCAAAGAATAAACCCAAAGAAAACACTAAAGACACGATGGAGGCAAAAAGAATCGTACGTTGGATCATGTCTAAATCCTTGAGTGCGAAACTCTTGTCGCACACGGCCAAAATCTTCCAAGTAGACCCGGGCACGGTGGTGTAAATGTAATACTTGTCTATCCCACCCACATCGCTTTCAATCAGTCCACTTTTATGCGCCAAGATCTCTTGAAAAATTTTCTTTCTATGAGGAAACACTTTTAAGAAACGCTTGCCTTGGTAGTTTAAAATGCTTGTACCCAAAATATAGCCCTCTTGATCAAAGATCAAAGAAATAAATGCGTTTTTTAGAAATTGAGTGTTTAACGGCAGCATCTTGCATGTAGGTTAGAGGCACATCAGCGCCTAGTGCTCCCTTAAATACACCTTTTTGATGGATAGCGATGCTATAAGTAACGACAAGATGGTGGGAAAACATATCCATATAAGGATGGCTCATCACAAGGTTCGTATTGACTTTAGTATCTTTATACCAATTGCGTGTGCGTGGATCGTAATTGTGCGGCACTGTGCCTATGGGCTTAATCGTGCTCCCATCTTCAAGCCCTAGATAAAGTGTTGTTTTTTTCATGCCATATTGCACATGGTTGAGCAGATCGCTCATAACCCTAATGTCATGCAAGTCCATGTTCTCTAGCTGTGTAGCTGTTTTGAGTAGAGCGTCTTTAATTGCATCATCCCAACCCTTCAAAGGGTAGGAGAGCATGTCCACGGTTTCTTGTAAATTCTGCTGGATAGATACTTTCATTCTAAAGTATAGCCTATAGCTAAGGATACCTGCAATGGTAAAAAAACTCACCAATAACAACACCGCAAAGGTGAGAGAAATCTTGGTTTTGAAGCTCATATCGCAACTCTCTTTAACGATCGTATAACAACAGCCCTAAATTGGCACACCACCCGTGGTTAAATCAAAACAAGGTGTTAAACTTTCTTGCTTGATAGTTCTGTAAATCCACTCAAAAGTTAACGCTAGTTAACGCTCCATTGCAACGGTGTATTGTAACATAAAATACATCTTAACAGCTGTAGGTTGTTTGCGGGTTATTTTCCGGGCGTTTCCTATAAACCCCCATTGTTCCACAATCATCAGATGCCACAAAGCCATATAAACCATTCCCCACACCCACGCAGACATTCCTAGAGGACTTAAGGTCTTTTCTTGCAAAAAAATACACAAAGGCAAAACCCACCACTTGTCTTAAAATGACTGAAGTTATTGCTATCAATCAAGGCGATGAAAATGTGCGCTTCAAGGGGAGTTAGCTAAAGATGTGCTAGAGATCATCGCCGTATTCTCAGCTAGACTTTTATGGTGCACGCTCTAAGAAAAACAAACAGCTCGTGATAAATGCTGGGCAGGTCAGCTTGTCAGCCAGGCACAAACTCAGTCCCTAGGTCAAGTTGTGGGCAGCTTGTTTGCCACTTTCAATGACACCATCTTTAACGCACAACAAAATGGTCTAAAAGCAACTCTTAAATCCATGATTGATACCCCCACAGCAGATGTGGTGATTCCAAAAGGCGGTGTAGTGCCAGCCGTATTAGGGGTAGCCCCCAAAACCCTATCGCTACCGGTGCGCAAAATTTCTTAACAAAGCTCACTAATTTTATGAACAGTGTCCAACAATCAGCCAGTCTGTCTGATCTAGCTAGCTAAGCAAACAATGCGATTTTGTAAGCCCAAGCATTGCGCCAAGCCCTTGTAAGAGTATTGGCTGGGGTAATGCCACTGGCGACCAAGTAAACGCCATGAAAACACAAATCCCATAATTCAACAGAACCATAGCTACTCTCAGAGCCTTTGTGCAACAGGCGAACACTTATGTGAAGAAGCACCCTGCACAGGCACAGGCAGCAGTAGCCCTCTCAAATACGATGGCTAAGATTAACAACCAACAAAGCACTAGCCAAAATGGCAACATGTATGGTGTGGACATGCAAATTGGTTACAAACAATTCTTTGGCAAAAGCAAGCGTTGGGGTCTGCGCTACTACGCCACCTTCAGCTACCAGCATGGCACTTTCAATCTTAACGATGCAAGTGCGGTAGATAACTTCACCTATGGTGCGGGTATGGACGCGCTTTATAACTTCTATGAAAGCAAAGATGGCACACACACCAGCGGTATTTTTGCTAGGTGATGCTCACAGGCTCTTCACGGCTAGCTAAGGGTGCGAGCCTATACCATTCTGCGATGGAAGATATAAACACCCTACATGGCAGTGCTGCCATGCACACCTCTTATTTCTAAATCCCCTTGAACATTGGCTTTAGAACCAATGTGAGCAAGCACAATGGGTTTGAAATCGGGCTTAGAATTCCTTTGGCTGTGAATTACTATTACAAGGGCACCTATGATGGTGTAACAGAGAGTGTTGCTTATAAACGCAATGTTTCTGTCTATTTCAACTATGTCTTTAACTTCTAAGATAAAAAGTTAAGGACACACTTAGAAAGACAACAGCTAGCGAGTGAAAGCCTCGAGGCTTTGTCTTTTGGCAATTTAAAACCGGTAAATGAGAATCAAGGTCTGTTACGTGGCTCTGGGTGCTTCTTGCAATCCATTGTTGTCTGCTCCCACTCATATTACCACAATCTACAGATTTTCTTTTTTCTTGTGTAGCACACTTGCCTCTAAAACCTCTGAGATTAAATTAGAGTAATTTACAGCACAAACAATGCTAGAACTAGAATTATGAAAAGATACTTTAGGCTTCATTGTTAAGATAGCCAAGGTGAACCCTATCAAAGCCACAGAGATGACTACAGAATGCGTAAACATTACAGATGACCATATAAGTTGGTTGGCTGAATTTAATGATTTTTTAAAAAGTGAACTTGTGAAATCACGGCAAAAAGAAACACAGGAAAGTGGGGAAGCACAAGTAAATTTGTTTTTTACACCACAACACCCTCCATCTTACAATCAGGGGAGTTAAAGGGCTGGAGAGCTAGAAAGATTCTTTGCACAAACAAACTAAGCAAAAAAAACCATAACCCCACTAATTTTTACTTCTTGCTTACGCTTTTATTTTTTGTTTCTAAGCGTGTTGCTCTAACTAAATTATGATAATTATGAGTTATCTAGCCACTGCTATCTAGAATAAAACCTAAAAAGATTCCCGTGGTGTATTTGTTACCCTTCATAGGAGTTATAGAGAGCATCTATCCCTACCCTATAAACAAGGTCGTTAATGTTGGTCATGCCTATTGTTATAAAAATTTTTCTTTGGTAACTAAAAACTGCCATAGGAGAAACCTTTTGGGCTCATGCTAAGTGCCACAAAAGCCAAAAACCCACAGAATCTCAAAAACGCCCCGCAGGCCGTCCTAGAAAGCAAGAACCCCTTGAACCGACAATATTACTCAACCCCAAGATGAAACCAAAAAGCTCAAAAACGAGCCAAAAACAAGAAAAAGAATAGGGGCAAAACGATAAACCCAACAATTAAACCCAACGATCCAGAGAATACATAGCATTTTTATCCCCCCAGAAGGCTCGTAGAATATAAAGATGGTCAAAGATACAAAACACAGTTCTAAGGTTAGAAGCAACCGTGAGGGATTGTGGGAGCACAGAAGCGAAACAGCAGGTTCTAACTTTGCGAACCTTAATCGGTAAGCTCTATCAAGCTCTTACATTCTTGCTATACTCTTGTAGGACAGTCCCCGTGGAACGAAAAGATCGCCCGCAAGAAACCATCAATAAAAAAATGGGGGAAACACTCCAACCTCTCCCCCAAGCGAAAGGAGAGGAATGCAAACCTTGGAAACTAAGAGCGAGACCTTTCTCGTGAATCTTCACGCATTTCTCGTCTGTCTTCCCTTTCTCTCATATCCTGCCTATCTTCTTCTCTTCTTTCTTGCCTATCTTCCCTATCACACCTATTTCGTGAATCCATGAGAACTCCTTGTATGTATTTTTTAAAGGCAAGCTATTTTAGCAATATTTAGTTAACATTAAATCCTCGCTTTCATCTGTTCATTCTCTTTTTTTCTTTAGTCATAGATTGTAGAGGCTGGTTACTGTGTGCAAAGACCAAAGCTATACATTGTGCGACTGCTAAGAAATACACTTTCGTCCATTCTAAAAATTCAAAAAACACAACCAAGGAGTTAAAATGTTATTGCGTGTGAAAAATGGCATCGGTGTGCTATTGGTCTTTTTATTGATGTCTTTGGTGCCTCTGCAGGCTTATCAAGACTCTAGGCAACAGCCAACGCAAGTAGCGATATGCTTATGCAAAAAGGGTGTGTATTGATGCAAGATGACGTAGATGCCCAAACACTCAACCAAGCCCATCAAGCCTACCAAAGTGGAGACAGTTTAGGAGAAGCGTTTTTGGGGATGGCATATTTGTGTGGCGTGGGGATGCAACAAGACCCAAATTGGCAAAAAATACTTTGAATCTGTGGTTAGACAAAACAAGAAACGGTCAAAAAGATACTACTCTAAGCCTTTGACTGTCGCCCTTTTTGGTTTAGCTCTAATGTATGAAGAGGGTCTAGGAGTGGAAAAAAGTGTGGGGAAGGCAGAAAAGTACTATAAGCAACTGATCATGAACAATGGTGGCGAGGGGAATTTAGGATCTATTGGACTCATCTTATCCTATTTTGTTGTACCATTATTTTTGTACTGGGTTAGATTTGTTAAGTTAGGAAATTTAAAAGTTGCAGATTTTACCAAGGCTTCCCTACTTAAAGCGTATGTATCGCAAACGCTCTATAACTTGGGTATGATTTACAAAAAGGAAGGCAACGCTAAAGCTGAAAAATTCTTAGAAAAGGCGTTTGACTTTGGCTATGAAAAGGCTAAAGAACAAATTAAATAGGCTACCCATGTTTAAACCCCTCTTTATCTTGCTCTTAGGCACAAGCACTCTAATAGCCACACCCCCCATCCTGCCACAAAAACTATTTGCCACAGAATTAGCAGGTGAGGGTGCACAAGCAGTGGATCGCACCAACCAAAAAGTGCAAAGATTGCTCTATGAAGCCATGCTCTCTTTCATTGCAGATAAGGCAAAGGCAAAAGCCTTTTACCAACAGGCAAGCGATTTAGGCAGTGCATTAGCGACCACACAACTTGCTAATTTTTATAACCAAGCAAGTGCCACAACAACGGGCGGGGTCATTAAAAACGATCCTGATAAATACCTAGCGTGCTATGAAAAAGCCCTAAAACTCTACCAAGCCCAAAGGGGGTCTAAAACAGGGGCGGCTTCTCTTAGAATCCGTGCTGCCACTGCCGAGTTTTACGCTCTAACCAATCCCACACACTCTCAGGGTTATCTTGAAGCCATAAAAGCCATAAAGATATAGGAGAACTTGTTGGCGGATTTAAGCGGTGTAGGGTATTTAGATTTAGACAAACTGAGCCCCTACAACGCCACAAATAAAGTCAATCAATCCATGAGTCGGGGGATTGTCATCACTGCTCTTAGATTTTTAGGGCAGGCTTACCAAGAGGGTTTTGGGGTACAACAAGACTTGCAAAAAGCCCGAGCGTTTTTACAAAAAGGGGCAGACTTTGGGGATTTAATGGCTTTAGCGGCTTTAAAAAATATAGACAAAACCCACAAGATTAATAATTGCTCAAAACCACAAGAAAAGGACAAACATGGTCTTTAGTTTTTCACGCTCCAAACAATGGGGTTTAGGGCTATTAGTGGGCACACTTCTTAATTGAAACACAAAAAGAGCAGGCGGGCAACAAACAAGCCGCTAAAGTGTTTTTACAAAAGGCGGTGCAGTTTCAAACCCCAGGAGCTAAGGAAGCATTGCAAGAAATGAGAGAGTAGAAAAGCCTAAAATACAATCTTTGCAAGGAGTTAAACATGTCTTTGGTGTTTAAAAAGTGTGTTTTTTCGGTTGCTTCGATATCTACAATGGCTTCGGGGGATTTGTTATGGCAATGGTAAGACTGAAGGGTATGTTAAAATAGCAAGGTCTTACTAGGGAAACATTGTAAATAGCACCCAATCCGCACATAAATACTCCCCATCACATCACCAAGCATCATTCCGCCAATAGACACAACGCCAAGACGATGACAATGGGGGGGGAACTACCGAGATTTTATCGGCTTAAAGCCAGCTAAGGGTGAGGCAAGTGTTTTTGTTGCAGAAACTAGGGGAATTACAAGTGGCTGTAATGAGTGGGTGATTAACCCCTCTAGCCAAACTTTAGAGAACACCCTTAAAAACGCCCACCGCATTTACCATCAAAATTTAGCTAATTTTGATCTCAAATCCTTTAAAGCAAAGCTCCCCCCTAAGACCAAGCCCGCCGATGCCTATAAATTTTTAGACACGCAGATCGACACGGGGGGTTCAGTGAGTTGGACAAGAGATTTAAAAAGGAAATTTTGCAAAAAGGACAAGTTAGCAGAGATTGATTTAAAGTTTATCCGCATCATATTAAATTTGCTTTACGGATCAACTCTTCAAAGACATAGCCCATTCCTAAATTGCTCAAACCCTGATGAACTACCTTGCCTTGATTGTCTAAAACGGGAGAAATGGAGAAATTCACTTTAGTGCTACAAAATTCTTGCACAAGCTCAAACAAAATACCGGCTTTGTCTAAGGTATCTAACTGGACTTCAAATTTAAATTTCTCTAAAATGTCCTTAACATTGGGGCTAAAGCCTTCTAGGTAATTTTTGAAATTCGCTTTAAGCTCTGCGGGGTGGGCTGTGAGCTCTTTAAGGGTAAAATGAGATGTGTTGTAAAAGTCAAAACCACTTGCCTTGCATAAATATTTATGTCTTTTTGGAAAGCCTTGCTCCTCGTCTTCCCTCTGTTTTTGCAACACCTTTACTTTTGTGGGTTCTAGCACGGCATCTAGACGCCTGATCACGGTCATGGGCAAGATCACATCGCGGTACTTGCCCTTTGTGTAATGATCCCTTAGCAAATCTGCGATATTCCAAATAAAATTGACAATGGGTTGAAATTGTGTGCCATCCATAACTCTCTCTCCTTTGATGAAAAGGCAGAAAAGACTAATCCTTGATTCTTGTTCTTGAACATTTAACATTCTAGCACAAGTGCTGCCAATGGATTAGTTCTTGGTATCGTGTTTTAAATATTTTTTGTCATTTAGGCATTTTGCGTGTGGCTAAGTATTATTCATAGTTTGTAATTTAAATTGAAAAATAAATAAGAGTACACTAAACACAATGATCAGAAAAAAGAAAGCAACACAGACCCTAAAACCCCGTATAACACCCCCACCGCCCTTTGGACTAAAAGATTTTGAGAATAAATCATTAGAGCAAAGAAAATTTAAGCCTTGGCAACACCTAGAACACACCTTGCAGGGTGTGCCACCTGCTAGCGTGCTGTCTTGGGATTTGGATCGGATGTATTTGTACACTCTATGCAAAGTTTTAGGAAGTATTGGACGACCCTCTTATGTCTTTTTACACACAAAGCCCTCCTATCTTTTGGAGAATGTCCCCCATTTTAGGTCTCTAGCAGATCGCCCTACTTTAAAATACGAGGATTTATGGATGCGCTTAGGGCATTTGTTAAATGAACACACTCTTGTTTTTGACACACAATGGTGCAAGAATGTATATTTTAAATTTGCTTGGGACAACATCACCACTTCCTTACAAGAACGCAGAGAAAAACAAGAGGAGTTGAAGGTGTGCAGAGCACAATTAAAAAAATACAATGCGCAATTAAGGGAACACCGACACGAAAGACTTAAACGGCGCATTGCTTCTAGCTTTGCCATGGCAAAAAGAGGAATAAAGAGAAAGGATAGATAAAGCACCCTAGCAGGCTTGTTATCTAACCCATTTTGTGCGGCATTCTTAGCTAGTCGTTGGTGTTTTAGCCAAACCAAACCCCCTCTTCTCTCTCTTAATCCGCTCCAGCTCTTGCATGCTCGAATTAGAGTAGCTCAAAGCCCTTTGCCCCCCAAACTCCTTAAGACCGATCAAAGTCCCAAAATACTTTTTCATAAAGGGATTTGCCCTTTCACAAAAACGATAAAGATACTCTAAGTCAGGTTCAAGATGCATGGTGCAGTAAAATAACCATTCTTCAAAGGCATTGACAAGCTCTGCGGTGTCTGTTTCAACTTCTTGGAGTTTAGCTTGTAAGTCTTGGTGTTCTTTCTCAATCCGTGTGAGCCTTGAATACTCTTTACTGGAGATAAACATCCCTTGCTCGGGCACTTCTGTCTGTGGGTCTAAGATTTCATAAATCAAACTTTGAAAGCGCATTAGGTTTTCTTTGCTCAAAGCCTCGGAATACCTTGCTAATTGCTTGCCGCTCTTTAAATCCAAAGTGAAAAACCACACTTCATAAGCGACAGGTGTGATTTTGGTGTATTCCAAGAGGGCAAATCTCGTAGAGCGGGCAATTTTACCGATTAAACGGGTGATTTGACTATGGGTCGTGTGTTCATAGACATTAAAGACAAGCTTTAATAGTGTGTTGTCCTTTAGTGGAGCAAATCCACTTCTTCTTCTACCCTGTCTGCGGTCTTTGCATTCTTTGGATTTTTGATAAAGCCTTTCAAAACGCTTTAAACTTTTGTTTCTAAATAGGCCTAGTGGGTGTCTTTTGGGAGGCGGAGGCGTGAAAAGATCGAAGCGGTGATCTACTGGAACCTTGGGCACTTCTAGGTAGTTTTTATTGCGCCCTCTACACACGATGACAGACAAAGCAGGTTTTTGTTGCGGACTATTGTTATGGTTTGGAGATTCTAACAAAATCAACCTTTTTAAGAAATTCAAAAAATGTTTATACACAAAAACCTAATAAAAATCAAGTTCTGCGTTTAGTGTGTGAAAATAACTATTTGTTTATACACTTAATATTTATTTAAGCTAGAGTGTTTTAACATGGTTGTGTTTTTCGATAACCTTAATAAAAACTGAAATGGAAGCGATGCAAGAAGTGGCAAAAGTAGGTTACTTTGAGTTGAGAGAGTTTCTCATTAGAAAGGATGTGCGTTACGATTTAGCAAAACGCATCAGCAAGCGCATTTTTAAAAATGGGGGCAAGTTGCCTAAAAATTATGCCCTTGCTTTTGCCAAAGAGCATGAAATCTATGCCAAGACTTTGTTAAAAAAACAGGGCAGAAAGTTAGGAGATGAGGCTTGGGACTTTCCTAAATTAGGGGAAGAAAGGGAAGTCCAAAAACTTGATTTTTCCCAAATCGCCCAAGATTGTGGAGATTATTTCTTCTTCCCCCAAATCTGTCAAGAACGCCAAAGCATAGAACCCAAACAACTTTTTGCAAACTCCGCTCAAATTGAAAAATTTATATGCGGGTGCTTTTCCTTCTCTAAGCAAATTTGCGATCATGTCGCCCAGCATTATCTAAAGAGCAATTATGGAGGCTTGTTTGGCGATTTTAAAATCCCCTTTGAAACTTTTAAGCAAGATTTATTAGAGACTTTTAAGGGCAATGATTTTGAGTTGCACAAGGCTTTTTGTAAATTACAACCCTATTGTGTGGATGGGGATTTGGTGTTTGCGATTACACCCAATGCGAACACTCCAAAAGCCTCATTACCACGAGAACCCATGAATCACTTCTTAAAGTTTTTAGAGAAACAAGAGAAGAAGGATGGAGCTGTTCTTAAACGCTTGATCGACATTTTATGCAAAAAACCCCTAGATTCTACACCATCACATTCATCTAAAAGACTCATGCGCTTGTGGCTAGAAAGAGATTGTGGGTTTTTAAAGTTCGCGCATATGCCAAGACTAGACAGAGCGTTAAAAGATGCCCATATCTGCTTTGCAAGCGTATCTCATCCTACACAAAGTACACACCACTATTACTTCCCTGTTGCTTTTAGATTGTGGGCTTTTGCACGCTTAAAAGAAATTTTGAACAAATATAACTTTAGAGGCACGCTAGAAGCCTTGTTAAAACAGCTCACATCAATGCAGCGAACGATATTGTATCGCTTACAAGACAAATCCACTCCCTTGATGATTTGGCGTTGTGTGTGCTTTTTACTCAGTCATTTACAACTCCCCTTGCGGATTTTAGGAAAAGATGATGGATGGTGTGTTGATAAGGCTTCTAACTTTTTCCCCCTTGCTATCTCTTTAAACCAAAAGTCCACACCCATACACGAGATACGCACTTTGCTTACGTTGGACAACCTTGGAATCAATAAGGGCAGCCCCTCTACACAAAGAAAGCAGCCATCCTCAATGTCTGAAACGACCCAAGAAGAACCAATGACTCAAGAAGAATTTGATGAGTGGGAATACCAACAATATGAGGCTCTTGTAGAGGAAGAAGAAAAATTGTTATCTAGGATGCTAGAAGATGGCATATATCCTTTAGATGAGCCACAAATTTCTTACACTCCAGAGATACTCTACAAATACTTGAACTGTGTGAGCGGTCAAGAAGAGGCTAAGAAGGCACTTTGTGTCACGATTAGCGACCATTATGCCCGCTTTATGGGGCAACCTTGCATGCCTAAAACCAACATGCTTTTAATCGGGCCCTCAGGCAGTGGTAAGACTTTCATGACCACCACGCTGTTAAAAAAGCTAGACATCCCCTACTACATCGCCGATGCTTCTAACTTAACACCTACGGGGTGGAAGGGTGAGGAATTGATGAGTATCTTTGTTGGGCTGTATGTGAGTGCAGGCAAAAACATAGAAAGAGCCCAAAAAGGGGTGATCTTCTTAGATGAAGTGGATAAACTGGGCATGGAAGTGACTAACGAGCAGTTTAAATCTTTGGTGCAAACTGAACTACTAAAGCCCATGGAAGGGCACACAGTCACCTTCACCCACGATAAACAAGACATCACGCTTAAAACCGATGAAATTTTATTCATCTTTGCGGGGCATTTTAAGGACCTTTATACGAGCTTAAATACAACAACACAGCCTAAAAACTCCATTGGCTTTACAAACACGAAGCCTACACCGCCTAGTACAACTTCAAGAGAGGTGAGCAGTCAGGATTTACAACGCTGTGGGTTGTTTAGAGAGTTTATCGGGCGCATTGGCAATGTTGTGGTGTTAGAGCCTGTCGATCACAAGATGTTATCTGATGCCATTGACAACGAGTCCAAACCCTTCAAAGACAACTTTAGAGAGCATGGCAGTGTCTTAGAAATTGATGAGGGAGCTAAAGAGGTGCTCATTAAGAAGGCCATACAAGAGGGGACGGGCATGCGTGCCATCAAAACCCTTCTAGCCAAAATCATCCATCCTTTGAGATTTGACATGGAAAGGTGGCGTGGCTACAAGTGCATCATCACGGCAGAAACCATCACAAACAAAAAAGAGCCCATGAAGATTCCATTGAATACATCTAAGGAAAATGGTTAATGCTTGGGTGTTTTAAAAATGGCAAAATACAAATTTTATTACAAAGGAGAAGAGATGTTGTCTAAATCTAAGTTTATCCAGGGCATGCAATGCCCTAAAATGCTGTGGTTTGCAGAACACAAACCAGAGGTTTTAGAGAAAGCAAAGGAGGCTCATGGAGAACTGGAAGATAAGATACAAGAGGGCAAAGAGGTGGGGCAATTAGCACAGAAGTTATTCCCTAGTGGAGTGGAAGTGGCTCAAAACGCAAACATAAAGCAGATGGTGGCACGCACACAAGAGTTATTGAAGCAAGGTGTTAAAACCATTTATGAGGCCACCTTTGAATATCAGGGGATTTTTATCAAGGTAGATATTTTGCAAGTAGAGAGCGATGGTGTGGTGCTAAATGAGGTGAAAAGCTCTACGAGCGCCTTTAAAGACACCAAAGCGAAACCTCCCAAAGAGGCGTATCTATGGGATTTGGCCGTGCAATACTATGTCTTGCAAGGTTTAGGTTACAACATTAAGGTGGTTTACTTAATCTGCCTAAACAACACCTACACGAGACAAGGGGCGTTGGATTTAGAAAAGTTGTTTTTAAAAAACGACTTTTTAGAGTTTGTCAAGGATTTTCAGGCCCAAATGCCTGAGCATTTAGAAGGTATGCGTCAAACCCTAGAAAACCCACAAGAGCCAGATACCGACATTGGGGCGCATTGCAATAAACCCCATGAGTGCTCGGCTAAACATTATTGTTGGGAGAAACAGCGGGGGATTGTAGGGCATGAACATATTTTTGCCATTGCAAACCTCAAATTTAGTTCTAAGGTCATGAAGTGGTATAAAGACAAGAAAATCTTTTTTAAAGATTTAAAAGAGAAGGACATCCAAGATCTCACAGACAATCAAAGAGTGCAGGTAGAATGCGCTTTAAATGGCAAGGCACACACCGATCAAAAGGAGATTAACAAGTTTTTGAAAACCATAAGATACCCCGTCTGTCATTTGGATTTTGAAACTTATAAACCCGCCATCCCTCCATTTGATGGCACCAAACCACATGGGCAAATCCCTTTTCAATACTCTATCCACATCGATCATGGCGATGGCAAACTAGAGCACAGAGAGTTTTTAGCCGAGTGTGGCACAGATGGGCGTTTAGAATTGGCCCAAAGATTGGTGGCAGACATCCCTAGCGGTGCGTGTGTGCTGGCTTACCATGCACAATTTGAAAAGGGAAGATTAGAAGAGTTGGCGCAATTATTCCAAACAGCGCATCCAGACTTAAGTAAAGCCTTGCTTGCCATCAGTGCAAACATCATTGACTTAGAAATCCCTTTTAGCAAGAAACACTACTACACTCCAAGTATGCATGGCAGTTCTAGCATTAAAGAGGTCTTACCTGCTTTAGTGCCAGACTTTGAAAGGGCTTATAAGGATTTGGAATTGGTGCATAAGGGCACAGAAGCGATGGCCATCTACGCCAAAATGCCTAGCATGCCAAAAGCCGAACAAGACAAATACAAAAAAGCCCTTTTGGAGTATTGCAAGCTAGACACCTTGGCGATGGTGAAAGTGTTAGAGGTGTTAAGGGGGGTGTAGGGGGTCCCTTGCCTTTAGTAGAAGGCAAACCATTTACACGCCACTAGCCATGTTTCAAGTAAATTATATTTTGGTCGCTGTCGGCAATCATGTTAAATAAAGGTGGAGTTTTGTCAAGGAGCCAAAACATGAAGTGGATAGATGGCATGTTGGATTTAATGGGTGCTATGGAAGCAGACGAGACAAAGTGGAATTTTGAAGCCAAACTTGCCAAGAACTTTAGTAGAGACGATGTGTTGCTAGGGGCGATTAGAGCCATGACAGAGGAGGATTCTTTTTTTGATGAGGGCAGCTGTGATCGCTTTAGAGTCCTAGGCATCCATAAACATTTTGAGGATTGCGCTGATCTGCAATCCGACTTAATCAAGGCTAGAATCGACACGCGTGGGGATAAGGTCTATTTAACCTTGGTCTTTCTTTTAACTTTGAGCCAATATGAGTGCGTCTTTGATTGGGAGACAAAAACCTTTATGGATGGCTATAGCTGGGACGATTCTTGTGTGGATGACATCATAGCCGTACCATTCGAGCAATATTTTGTAGATGTGCGTTTGCATTTAGACCTAGAGAGATACACGATCGATCATTTTTGGGAGCAATTTAGAATCTTGTGCGATTACCTTAAGAATATGTTTTTAGTGCGTAAGCCCTTAAGCGATCCCAAGTTTATCATGTCCGAAGTGAGTGTGCGGTGCGCGCATCGAACCTGTGAAAAAGCCAAAAACCACGGAGACTATGTCAATATCTCAGACCTATTAAGAAAAAAATACCATAAAGAGCAGAAACCCAGGACCATCGCTAAACCCTTACCCGCGTTTTCGCGCTATATAAACAGCGTAGAGGTGTATTTGGACGCTGTGGCAGGCAAGGGTTATGGTTTTATAGTGCTTGAAGATGGCATACAAACCGATCGTGGGGTCTTTAAAGACAGCATAGCGCATGTTTCACGCTTACAGGTTTTGGCTCTAAAACAAGCAGTGCAAAATGTGAATACAAAAATAGGCGATGGTGTCGGCATTAAATCTTTCGTTGTGAACAGCAACCATAGCCAAATGTTGCGGCAAAAACTTTATGGAGGAGATATGGAGTTGTGTTCTTTGAGAAGTTCTTGGGATGAAAACGAAAAATTTCAACACACTTTTGATTTATGCTTTTGTGAAATGAAAAAAAGCCCAAAACTCGGAGAATTGAGGGAATTTCTAATGAAAGAGCTGGGCTAGATTATACGCGGTGTTTTGTGCACAAAACAAAGATTTTTAGGCAGCCTAGATAAAAATCTTTAGCGCAACTATAGAGGACACCAACCACAGCTTACGCTTGTGCGAGAGTTGGCAAAATTTCAGTTATTGGTACATAAGAGGGGCTTTAACCACCTAAGCACTACAGGGCTTCTCTTGGCGCACTATACAAACAAAGGGAGATTTTAAGAGGCTTTCGTTAAGCCAGTAACATAAAACTTGATTCCAAAATACTTGTATCTTTCTTCAACCATAGCAATAGCATGACGCAACAGTTTAGCGCCACCAATAAAATGATTATCACTTCCAAGTTGTCCTAGTGTCATGTATGGTAATCTCTCTAAATGAGACTATTATTATCACTTTAACACTTATTTCTTTTTATCAAGTTATATTTTTAAACAATAAATATTGTATTAAACACAATAATTAATATTTTAAATAATATCTAATCTATTATAAATTATCACTCTATCGCCCGCTTTAGCGCAAAGCTTTGCATAATGGCGCACCCTAGTGTACATGTAGGTGTGTCGCCTTGTGTTGCTTTGCAAGATCACAACACTGACACAAAAAAATCCCTAAAGAAACTTTAGAAAAAGTCTAAGCAATTTTTTGCCCCTTGTTTGCCATGTGCTTGCACGCTCTCTAACACTTGCCGTGCATGTGTTTGCATCGCTACGAACACATGGGTAATTCTTTAAGCACAGCGGGCTGACTTAGTATTTTACAAACTATGCACGACCCTTAAAGGGACGCTACGCTTAGTGCCTAGTTTGCCCTTGCAGGGGGCTAAAAACACCTTCTCTTGCGTCCACTCTGTGCCTTCGTGGGCGCGCTTTTTGTGGGAAAAAACTTCATTAGTTTTTTACAACCCCTTTATACTTTATGGCCTTTTTCAAAAAAATATGCTAGAACACGCGGTAGCAAGAGGTATATATAAAGCCTCCGTTTTACATGGAGAGGGTTTTATGAATACTGAAACGCAAGGGCAAGACCAAGAACAGCAACCACGACCACCTAAAAAACGCAACCGCAAGCCACAGAGTAAGGGCGCAGCATATTACGAAGGTTTGAGCCCCCGCAAATTGGGTGTGTGCGTTAATTCTCTCATGGATAGATACAACAAGGCGCACAACGATTACATACAAGCACAGATCAAATTAGAGGAAGCGCACGCACAAGTGCAGTTCTTTGCCAATGAAACGCAATTAGCTAAGAACGCCTTCAACAAAAAAATGCGCAATGGCGGGCAAGCAAAGCTTGTTGTTAGCCCTGCTCAAGCTCCAAATGTAAATTTAGCAAACACTTCTTGGCAATCCACACAAGAACCTAAACAACCCATAGAGAACGCCGAAGTGGCAAACGCTGATTTAAAGCCCACCTCTCAAGATGAATATGACATGCCCTTTTAGGTTAGTGTAAATGGCAAAAGCAAGTATCCATATTGAGAAACGCAAGAACCCCAACCAAGAACGCTATAACGATAGAAGTATCCCCCCTAACTATCTTTTACCCGAGCACTTGAGAAAACCCATAGAGGTTTGGAATTATGCAGATCAAGCTTTAGAGCTCAAGCAAGCCATTGTCCTAAAAGCGCAAAAGGATTACAGCAACACCCACAATGGGCGTGCGTTTATTGCCACAGACTTTAATTATACGGGAATAGTGAATTTGGAGGCGCACCACACCCTAGAGGAAGTTAAGGCTTATGTTGCTGAATTTCATAGGCGGTATGGCTGGCAATGCTACCAAGCTGTGATCCACAGAGATGAGGGCGACCCCGACCCTTTAGAGGGAGGCGTTACCTACAATTACCACGCCCACCTAGAGTGGATCACTTTAGATGAAAACAATGGCGAGAGCCTAAAGCGCAAGTTTCACAAAAACCGCGGAGCTCTTAGAGATTTGCAAACATGGACAGCGGAATTTTTTAAAATGGAGCGGGGGGAGCTTGTAGAGATCAGCGGACACAAACATGTAGATGGACGGCAATACGCCACCATCGCCAACGCCCAAAAGAAGCGTTACCGCGCCAAATTAGAAAAGGAAAAACAAAAAGCCAAAAAGGAAGCTCAAGAGGAAGCCCAAAAGCAATACGAAAAACACCTTAGCCCCGATCAAGTGAAAGCACAACGCCTAGAGGATTTTAAAAGCCTTTGCTCTTTAGCGGGCATGGATAGCAAGGACATACCCACAAAAGCCGATGAAGCCAAAGCTGGCCTTGAGGCGGGCATTAGGCAACTTACGACAAATCTAAGCACACTTTGTGCGCTTGCAAGCGGAGGCAAGCCAAATACACCTAAAGTTGTTATGGAAAATTTCACTAACCTAGAAACCGCTATAAACACCGCTTACAGCGCATTGATTGAGGTAAAAGGCCTAAACAATGAGCTTACAACCCTAGATAAGAAGAGCCATAGAAACCAAAGCGCAAGAGGTGTTAAAAACCATTGAAAGCCAAAAGACCACGCTAGATACACAAAACACAGCCCTTGAAGAGCGCAACAAACAAGTTAGCGATCAAGCGGAGGAAATCGAAAGGCTTAATCGCGCGCTTGCCGGCGCGCTTGCTAACAAATCCCAAGAAAGTGTGCAAATCAAAGCCGATGCACCTACAATGATTATCCAAGCCTCCACGCCCGCTGACAACAACATGGAAGTTTCAAAAAACATTGATAACAAGGGCGAGGCCTCTATAAATGCAAAGCACTCCGCTGTTTTTAGCATGCCCCTAGAAACCGCCCAAAATGGCGCAAAATCCGCCCAAGAACTCGTAGAAATTGCTCCAAAAGACACAAGCTCTGCCCAAGAACCCGTAGAAACCCCATTAAAGGCACAGAAACGCCCCTAGAACGAGAGGGACAACAAGGTAAGGCCTTCCCACTTCTATTACACTCACAGCCATAGCCTAGCTCTTTAGCTAGCAAATATATGGGCGGTAATGTGCGGTCGTTATGTTGTAGCTGTATGTTGTTTGTAGGTTTAAAATTGATTGAGGCAATGTTTCCCATTGTTGCACTCCTCATGTGTTTGCCAAAGATTTTAGCGCATTATGAGCGCAAAATCATTTTTGTTTTTACCTTTAGCTCCCTGCAAGGGCAAACTAGGCGGTGAGCTTGCGGACGAAAACCCCGATATGAGGGGTCGCCTAATTCGAATTAAGCGGTCTGTTTTACAGAACGCTTGCAAGCTCGTTCCGCTGTCCCCATCACTCCCTTGTATAATTTGCTTGAAATTTGCCTTTATGAGATTGTCTATTAAATTTCTTGCTAGCCTTAGCAAATCTGTATTAGAGATTTTGGGATCGCCTGTTAATTGTTTTACTTCTTTTGGCGTGAAAACCACAAAAGTGTCTTGCTTATCCTTTAGACGGTTAAAAAGGCTAAATAGCAAATTATTCTCGAGTTCACTTAAATGCCCTAAATTGACTTTACAGATGTTGTTGTGCATGACAATTTGGTTTTTATTAACAATGCTTAAGTTCTTTGCAAGTGCAGATGGGATGTCTTTGGAAGCCAAAAGCCCTCGTCTGTGAATAACTTGTGGATCTTGCACTATAAGGGCTGAGTCTTTTTGTAACTCTTACTGTGGGGGTTCTTTAGGAGGGTCTTGTGGGGCACAATTTTTGTAGTGTTGTTTTTAGTGGTGGCAACAGTTTGTGATTTGTCCCTTGGATCTATCTCGGTTCGTGTGGTTAGAACACTTTGCATATTATCTATACAATCTCTAATACCTATTTCTAGCCCCTCTTGTAACATGGGACTTGTGGTGCTGTCTAACTTCTCTTGTAGTTCGTTCATTAAAGCATTAAAGTGCTTTAGGCGTTTTATAGCTTCTTGTGAAGTGTTGATCCCCTCTGTATCATTGCTTTCCCACTCGTTAGACAAAAATGATCTGCACTAATTCTTTGAGGATTTTTACCTTTACCGGGAGTACTTTTTAAGTAAATCAGGG
Organism: Helicobacter sp. NHP22-001; assembly: GCF_030270165.1. Classification (NCBI taxonomy): domain Bacteria; kingdom Pseudomonadati; phylum Campylobacterota; class Epsilonproteobacteria; order Campylobacterales; family Helicobacteraceae; genus Helicobacter; species Helicobacter sp. NHP22-001. Next base: position 95,662 of record NZ_BSWS01000005.1, read on the forward strand.
TTGTTGGTGTATTGGAGTTCTAAAGTGCTAAACCCACCTAAGTCGTTCTTTAGGGTTTTAAGCCGTTGAACCAAGGTGTCGCTATCCATTTTTATATCTTGTCTAATTTACCGCAATTTCGTTGCCGAAAGCGACTCTTATTGATTTTTTTACTTAAGTTTTAATGCCAAATCTATTCGGTCTTAATATATAATTTTAAAAAGTTATGCTAAAGACGGAATTTATAGCTTTAATATGCGGAATTTATGGCTAAACCCTCCCTCGCCGTACATTAATATGCCTTAAAAAGGGTCTAAAAAAGCTATCTTTTTAAAAGCCGCGTGCGGGCGCGCACTTGCCCGTGTTACATATTTCCTCTTTCTTCTGTGAAAAAAATTTTTTGAGTTTTGTTGAAAAGTTGGTTGAGTGAGTTTAAGGTAAGCCAAGCTTGCGCTTGGCATCTATAAGTCTTGGGGGCAAGCCCTAAACCCCCAAGAGAGGGTTTTGAAATGAGGATTAAATATTTAGTCTTTAAAGTGTCTATGGTTGTGGGGGTAATCATGTTTCTTGGGGAGAGGGTGAAAAACTGGTCAATTAGGACAATTATATCTTTGGATAACAAAATAGAGAGAAGCCATAAAACAAAGATAGCGTTTAAAGCGCTTTTAAAGGGTCGTAGAGTGAAAGGTTAGGGGGCGGGAGTTCAAACTATGGTTTATGGGTTAAAAGTGGTTGTGAGGCAACAACAAAATAACAAAAAATAGAAAAAAACACTGGACTTCAGCAAAAGTTCACCAAGCTAACAAACCAATCAAACTCCCCCACACCTTAAAGGAATCAACATAAAACTAAACCTTGATCTAAGTTCTGCAGTCTACTTTTTAAGCAGCGCTTCCACGCCCGAATACGCTTGCACAAAATCAGGCAGGCGTGTACCTTGAATGCTGATGGCATTTAAGGTAGCATTGATTTCTTGCATTTCGCTAGGGCTTAACTTTAACGCACTAGAAGCGGTGTTGGCTAGCATGTGGTCTTTGTTTGTTGTGCCGGGGATGGGCACGATATAGGGCTGAGCTAACAACCACACTAGGGCAATTTAAAGCGGGTGTGGCGTTTTTCTTTAACGCCCACTCTTGTAACAAATGGACTAATTTTAAGTGGGGACTCACTCTACAAACTCACCTATTCGGTGTTGAACGTCTATGTCTTCTAACAGGCTTGCCATTTCTTGTATAAGGACGCACTGTAACTATTTTTCTACCTCCCCTTGTCTGTGCCATTGCATCACCACCTTTCTATGACAGACTTCCTCAGATCGGTTTAAACAAGATTCATCAAATCCCCCACAGCCCCCGCGACATCCTCAATGGGGACTTGTGGATCGACTCTATGCTGGTAGAGCAAGTCAATGTAATCGGTGCGCAGTCGTTTAAGCATATTATGCACGACTATTTTAATGTGCTTGGGGTCGCTGTTTAAGCCGGGGAGCCGTTTGCCCGTTTTTTGATCGATATTCCAATCAAACTTAGTCGCCACCACCACCTGCTTTCTAAAGGGCGCGATCGCCTCGCCTAAAATCCTCTCAGACTCAAAAGGTCCGTAAGCCTCTGCTGTGTCAAAAAAAGTTACCCCCTCCTCAAAAGCTCGGCGGATCACGGTGATCATTTCGGGGCGATAGGGTGTAGTGGTGTCGTATTTGCGTCCCATGTTCTGCACCCCAAGCCCCACACAAGAAACCTCTAATTTGCCTAAAAAACGCTTTTTGGGCGGATTTTTAGGCACTATCTTTCTCTGCCCTCTAGCCTCTAGTGCCCCCAAAGGGAGCAAAGACCCCCAATGAGTCACTAGCTAGCTGCGCCGCTTGGGTTAAGCTCTTATTTACCCGTTTTTCGGCTAATTTTTGGGGCTATCTCTCCCCGAGATAAAACCACGATAAAGCAATTTGGGCG
>NZ_BSWS01000006.1:0-93727 GCF_030270165.1 Helicobacter sp. NHP22-001
CAAATAACACGCTTTAAGTCCGCTTTTTTGAGAAAAAAGCTTTCACCTTTTCCATGCAAGCTTTCTTAGAAGCAAAACGTGATAATAGCGGTTTTAAGCTTAAGGGGGGCTTAAATTATAGCGGTTAGACTTGCAGAAAATTTAGGAACTTTTGCCCCTTAGCAAATCACCCAGTCGATCTATGTGGCTACCGAGTTGCTGCAACTCTTGGGCAATTTCATCCAATTGCGCCTCAACTTTAGACAACCCGTTTTCTACTTCGTCAATGAGTTCTCCGACATTGTTACAATTATCCATAGTGCACCATCCTTTCAAATTCTTTAAAGATATACAACCCATCGTGAGGACCGGGACTTGCCTCAGGATGGTGTTGGACGGAAATAATGGGGGCGTTTTTGTAGCGCACACCCTCAATGGTGTGGTCGAAAAGATTTTTATGTGTGATTGTAGCGACTTTGGCAATACTCTCTGGCACGCAGTAGTTGTGGTTTTGTGCGCTCACTTCAATGCGCCCGGTTTGTAGGTTTAGCACGGGGTGGTTGCTGCCGTGATGCCCGAATTTGAGCTTATAAGTGGGGTAGCCATGTGCGATGCTTAAGAGCTGATGCCCTAGACAAATGCCCAGCATGGGGATTTGTTCTTCAATGAGCTGGCTAATTTCGTGGATCACGCTTTTTAAACGCAAAGGATCGCCCGGACCATTAGAGAGCAACACGCCCTTAATTTCACCCTTTTTATAGGCTTCAATCAAGGTTTGTGCCTTTGTGTCGGGGGCGAAACATACAGGCTTTAGCCCCACTTGGGCGAGGTTGTTTAAAATATTGCTCTTCACGCCCAAATCCAAAACCCCAACGGCACTTGAGAGTGTGGGGCTTTGGTAGTTCAAGCTTGCAAAGTCAAAAGTGCCTTGCGTGTGGGCTTCTTTACGGCTAAATGGGGGGATCAAATGTTGCTCGGCAATGCTAGTAGAAGAGCGCAAGATCTCTTGCAATTCTTGCTTATCTAGCCCATTGGTGGAAACCACCACGCCCATCGCCCCCTCATCTCTTAGCATGCCCACCAACGCCCTCGTGTCTAAGCCACTCACGCCCAACACCCCGTGCTGTTGCAAGAACACACTTAAGGACTGCCCCGCCCTAAAGTTGGAGTGAATACTTGGGGTGTGGCGCACTAAAATGCCCGCACAAAAGCTACTTGGCGACTCGCGATCTTGCTCGTTTGCCCCCACCACGCCCACTTCAGGGGTGCTAAAAACAATAAATTGTCCAAGGTAACTTGGATCGGTGATGACTTCTTCATACCCGCTCATGGCGGTGTTAAAAACCGCCTCGCCGGCCACAGCTCCACTAGCCCCAAAGCTCATGGCCTCTAAGAACAACCCATTTTCAAAATAAAGCGTGGCTCTCATAGAAACCCTTTGCGCCTTAATTCTTCCTCATACATGCGTTCAAAGACCAATTCGTATTCATCGCTGCCAACGGGAAGTTTGCGTTTATAGTGCTTGATCTTTTCGCTCACCTCTGTTTCCACGCTTTCATAGAGCTTGGCGTAGGTATCAATGGACTTAAAAATCACATTACGGATTCTGTTTTCAGATACAGAAAACATAAGCAGGTCTTCATCTAAGATTTTTTCTAAAATCTCATGGGAGAGCAAATTACAGCGATCCTCCCAACCCAAAGCAAACCCGTTTTCAAGGGCAACTTGCTTCTTAATGTCCCAAAAGAGTCGTCTTTCATCCATGCGCATGAATTCTATCTGGTCTAAGTTTTCCTCAAGTAAATCACGCACTCTATCATCGATGGCAGCTTCTTGGCTGACATGCTCTTGCAACACGGCTTGTGTGATTTTGGTGAGCACTTCTAAAGAGCCCTTGAGCTCCAAAAGCGGAGATTGAACTAAGTCTTGGGCAATTTTACTCACAATATAGCGGACATGGTTAGGCTTTAATCTCATCTCTTGCCCTATTCTTAATTGTTTTATTTAGTTAAGACTTATTCTAACATAATTTGGGTAAAGGACTAGAGAGTGGAACTTTAAAACTCGATTAGTTTTCATGTGCTAGAATGCGCATTTCAATCTTCTTAAGGGTTTGCATGCAGGCGCAACGCTTTTATTTCCTCTTCTCCCTTGCCATCATCGCCATTATAGCGTTGCCGGTGGGAATCGCTAATCTCATTTTAGGCTTCGTTTATCACGACTCGCCTTGCATCCAATGTTGGGGCGAGCGCCAAAGCATGGTCTATATCGCTTTAGGTGGGTTGTTTATCTTGCGCTATGGCTTAAAGCCTAAATACATTGCTATTTTGGTGTTAATCGTAGCAGGCGGGCTTTATCAAAGTTTTTACCATTTAGGCAACCACGCCCTAGAAGATGTGGGGCAGGGCTTTGCTTTAGAGATTTTTGGACTACACACGCAGTTTTGGGCGGAGCTTGTGTTTTGGATAGCTTTGCTGGTGCTAGGCTTGCTATTGCTAAAAGCCCCCAATTTCCAAGAGCAAGGTCCTCGCCAACTCACCCGCTCTAACCTTTGGGCTTTTGGGATTTTTAGCTTTTTGGTGGCTTCAAACATTTTGCAAGCCCTTATCTCCACAGGGCCTTTTCCTTACCTAGGGCATGGCGACCCGGTCCGCTTTTCATGGCGCATGGCGGAAAATATTTGGAGCACAAGCAATTGGGGGCATATGGGCTTTCCTCGAAGGCTAGGCAAGCGCGTAGTTGATGGACCTATTTTAGCCGACAGCTCTCATCAATGGGAGAGCGATTACCGCAAAGCTCCCCTTGAGATCCACAAAAACCTAACACTCCTGCAAACTCAAATCAGCCCCTTAAAATTAAACGCCCCCATCAGCGATTTAAACTTTTTAGCCGCCAAGGAAACCCCCCAAACCGCCAAAGCTCCCACCAAGCCTAGTTTACTCCAGACGATCGAAACGGATATTTTTGGCAAACACAGCGATGGGTGTGCTCCCGCCTTAAAGCCCCAACCCTACACTTTTTCGCCAGAAACCTTTGCTGGCAACAACGCCCTTTTAAAGAACGCCTTCCTAATTGCCACGCAAAAAGAAGGGTTATATGTAGTCGATAAAAAGTTGCAAAGAATCTTGGCCCACCTAGTGCTAGATAAGCATTACTCCGTAACAGTGGAGCATTTCGTGGGGGCGAATATGGTGGGCAATCTCATCCGTTTAATGGGGGCGAATAAAAGCAGTGTAGATGTCGCCTACAATCCCGGAGCCAAGAATAACTTTGCCAACTTCTTAGAAGGGGCACACCATTTCAACGAGATTGGGCGCAACCGCTTACGCACAAGTCGCGCTTCCACCTACTATATCCTAAGTGCTAGAAGCGATGGCACCCATACCTACATGCTGACCGTGCCAAACAAACGCTACAAGCAATTAATCTTAGTGGGCATGCTCGATCAAGATTTGGGCTTAAGTTCGGAAACTGTGGTGCGTCCGTTGAAAAACAACCCCCTCAAAAAAGGGCGCACACTCGGAGAGTTTTACATCACAGGGTTGGCCTTTTATCAAGGACGGCTCTTTGCCCTAAGTAAAGCCTACAACGCCCTTTTAGTCATCAACCCCTACAACGCCACAATCATAGACGCTTACGGCTTGCCCCCTAGTGTGAAAAACCCGACTGCGCTGACTTTTGTCAACAACGCCTTGATCGTCAGCGGTTATAGCAATAGACATGACATTTTTTATACCTTAGGCATTTCTAACTTATCGCTAGACTTGCCCCCCGCTGAAAAACCCACTCTTAAAGCACCCATTTTACAAGCGCATGGTTGCTGAGTTTCTCAAAGAGGGCGTGTTGCTCTTGTTTGCTACTCACAACCAAAGAGAGTTGCAGGCTCGTGTATTTGCCTTGTGCACTTTTGTTTTTAGTGCATACTTGGTATTTTAGGGGGGCGAGCAAGCCGGGCAATTCGTCCAAGAGCCCTTGGGGTTTGTCGGTGATGAGGCGGTATTCCCATAAACAGGGGTAGGTGATGGCGGTTTTAGAATCCATGTAAAATCTCCAAAAATTTTTGGGGGATGGAGGTGGGTTTTTTTGTGGCTAGGTCAATGAAGGCAAGTTTAATGCGCATGCGAAAGAGTCTCTGCTCTTGCCGTAAAATTTCTTGTTGCAAGCTTAAACTCACTCTTTTGAGCTCTAAAATTTGGGTGCTCACTTGCAAACAATCACCCAAAAGAGCTGGGGTGATGAACTCGGCTTGTAGGCTTTTAATCACGAAGCCACCTTGTGTGCTTTGCGGAACTACTCCCACTTTAAAAAACACTTCACTCCTCGCCCGCTCGCAAAATTTTAAATAATTGGCGTGGTAAACTAACCCCGTGCTGTCTGTGTCCTCATAGTAAACCCGAAATTGCATAAACTCCCCTTTCAAAGCCTGCATAGAGCCATGCATTTGTAAAGCTATAGTAAACCTTAATCCTTGTTATGCTACCATACTGAATTTTATTTTCAAAAATTAGCTACTGGAGAAGCGATGAATAACTTTTCAAAATTAGGCTTTATCCTAGCAGCTTTGGGCAGCTCAATCGGCTTAGGGCACATTTGGCGTTTCCCCTACATGACGGGTACAAGTGGGGGGGGTGGCTTTGTACTCTTATTTTTAGTGCTTGCTCTCAGCGTGGGGCTTACCATGCTTGTAGCCGAAATGGTGATAGGACAGAGCACGCAAACCGATGTGGCTTCAGCTTTCGAGCAACTAAACCCCACAGGCTCTAAGAAGTGGAAATATGCGGGGCTGATGCTTTTTACCGGTCCGCTCATCTTGTCTTTTTATGCGATTGTCTTGGGCTGGGTGTTTTACTACCTTGTAGGCGTGAGTTTTAATCTGCCTGCTGATATACAGGCTTCTAAGCACATTTTATTGGGCTTAGAAAACTCTTTGGGTAAGCAAATTGGGGGGCTTAGTGCAACGCTTTTTTTAACCGCTTGGATTGTTTCAAGAGGAGTCAAGGACGGGATTGAAAAGTTAAACTTTGTGCTCATGCCCCTATTATTCATCATTTTTTTTGGCTTATTGATTTATGCGAGCACGCAACCCTCTTTCAAACAAGCGGTGAATTTCATGTTTGGGGTGCGCCTCGCCGACATCAACCACAAGGTTTTTATGAACGCTTTAGGACAAGTTTTCTTTGCCTTGAGCATCGGCATTGGCATCAACATCTCTTACGCCTCTTCCACTGATCCTAAGCAAAACCTCTTGCAAAGTGCGTTTTGGGTGGTCGTGCCCGGGATTGTAATTTCCTTAGTGGCGGGCTTGATGATTTTTACTTTTGTGTTTGAGTATGGCGATAGCCCTACTGAAGGGGCAGGCCTCATCTTTGTATCCTTGCCCGTGGTCTTTTACAAAATGGGCTGGATAGGGAGTGTGGTTTTTATTTTATTTTTATGCGCCCTGGCTTTTGCGGGGATCACCTCCACCATTGCCCTCTTAGAGCCCCCCGTGCAGTATCTCATCGATCACAACTACTCCCGCCCTAAAGCGACTTGGCTCGTAACTTTAGCCACTTACATTTTAGGTGTGATTCTTGTCTTTTCTCTCAATAAAATCTACAAGACCTATTTAAGCATCTTCCATAGGGACTTATTTGATTTAGCAGATTTTTTCACCACATCGGTTTTAATGCCTCTAGGTGGGTTGGCGTCTGTGCTTTTTGTGGGTTGGATCATTGGTAAGGATAAATTGCGCCAAATCACCACCCACTTTTTGAGCGATGGTCTCTTTACCCTTTGGCTATTTTTATTAAAATTCATTGCCCCCCTAGTCATTTTGGCGATTTGGGTGGTGAAAATCGTGCAGGGGTAAGGATGGGCTTTTCTAAACTCGGTTTTATCCTAGCCACTCTAGGCAGCTCGATAGGCTTAGGGCACATTTGGCGTTTCCCCTACATGGCGGGCGAGCATGGCGGAGGGGCGTTTGTTTTGCTTTACTTGGTTTTAACTTTAACACTGGGCGTGGCGATGCTCTTGGCGGACATGCTCATTGGCAATTTAGGGCGCAAAGATGTGGTTTCTTGCTACCAACACCTAAACACAAAGCATAAAAAGCTTTGGGGGTTTAGTGCCTTTTTTTTGCTAGGTGGTCCTATTATCTTGTCTTTCTACACCGTGGTTTTGGGTTGGGTATTGTTCTATTTGGTGAAAGTAAGCTTTGCGCTGCCCTCCACGCTTGAAGCCTCTAAGGTCCTATTTAGCCATTTAAGTTCTGTAGATTTATTTTGGCAAATCATGGGCTTTAGCGTGTGGCTGTGGCTTACCGTGTGGATTGTGTCTAGGGGGATTAAAGAGGGGATCGAAAAACTTAGCCTGTGGCTCATGCCCTTGTTGTTTCTTGTCTTCATTGGTTTACTTTTTTACGCCATGAATATGTCTAGTTTTTCTCAAGGGTGGCACTACATGTTTGACTTTAAAACTTCCAAGATCACCCTTAAGGTCTTGATGGATGCTCTAGGGCAGATGTTCTTTTCTTTGAGTTTGGGGGTGGGCACCATCACCACTTACGCCGCTTTTACAAAGTCTAATGAAAATCTTTTGGGCAGTTCTTTATGGGTGGTTTTGCCCGGGATTGCCATTTCTTTAATCGCCGGACTGATGATCTTCACTTTTATTTTTAAATTTAATGGCACGCCCTCTCAAGGTGTGGGGCTCGTCTTTATCTCTTTACCCCTAGTTTTTCACCAAATGGGTTTGGCTGGCTCTGTTGTGGCGGTGTTTTTCTTTCTCGCCTTGATCTTTGCGGGTATCACCTCCACAGTTTCGCTTCTAGAGCCCACCGTGCTTTACCTCACAAGCCATTTTAAATACAGCCGGACTAAGGCTTGTGTCCTTGTAGGGGGTCTTACCTATCTTTTAGGCTTGTTGGTGATTTTATCTACACATAAGGACTACAGCCATGCCCTCACCTTTTGGGGTAGAAATGTCTTTGATTGGGCGGATTTTAGCACTTCAGCGGTGTTAATGCCCCTTGGGGGGTTGTTCTCTCTGATCTTTTTAGGCTATTTCATGGATAAAAAGCGCATTTACAAGTCTAGTAAACGCTTTTTGAGCCGTTTGGGCTTTTCATTTTGGTTCTTTGGGGTGCGCTTTGTGGCGCCTGTGGCGGTGCTCTTAATTTTAATTTTACAATTTAAGAAAAATGCGTAGGGCTCTCTTACTACTAAGCCTCTTTGGTGCGCTCAAAGCCGATAACCGCCTAAGCCCCACACAGATCAAAAACAAGGGCATCACCACCACCACCTATCAAGACTTTTACAAGCCTTGGTATTACAGCCTCAAAAACAGCTGGGAGATCGCCCCTAGAAAGCCTAAGAAACACAATCTCTTTTTAGACTTGGCGAAAAAATATCTACAAATCATCGATTACCGCGGGACCTACTTCATGCCCGCTTATTACAGCTTCACGCCCATTTACCAGTGGTACCACCCTGACATCAACCGCTACCAGCCCATAGAGTTTAAATTCCAAGTCAGCTTTAAAATGCCCGTGATCCGCAACTTCCTCTACACTAGGGGCATTTTATACCTCGCTTACACCCAAACGAATTGGTTTCAAATCTACAACAACCCCCAAAGTGCGCCCATGCGTATGGTCAATTACATGCCCGAATTGATTTACATTTATCCGCTCAAAATCCCCCTATTTACAGAAAAATTAGGGAATTTTACAGAGTTTTGGATCGGCTGGCAACACATTTCTAACGGCATCGGGGGTAGGCAGTGCTTCCAACCCTATCGCGACGGCAATGCCCTTGGACCCTTTCCTGGAACACCCATTCACATTACAGAAGAGGATAAGCAAGTGATTATGCAGGCGGGGGGGCTTGATGGAGGGTGCCGCTCGGTGAGCGCCGGGCAACGCCCCGTGTTCCACTTGGTGTGGCAAAAGGGCGGGCTCAAGCTCAACGTCGCCTATTGGCCCTACATACCCTACAACCAATCTAACCCCAATCTCATAGACTACATGGGCTATGGCAACGCTTGGCTGGATTACCGCCGGGGCCGCCACCATTTTGAAATGCGCATTTACGACCTTTTCACACGCTATTGGGAGTTTAAACGCTGGCATGGGGCGATCCGCCTAAGTTACACCTACCGCATCAACTCCTTTGTGGGGCTTTACATCCAATACTTTAATGGCTATGGAGATGGGCTTTATGAATACGATGTCTTCTCTAACCGCTTAGGCGTGGGGATTCGCCTCAACCCCTAGTCTTTAAATAGTCCTTGACATTTTCGATTGTCGCCACAATGAGCTTTTTAATCGTGTCGCCATAGCCCCACGCAATGTGGGGGGTGAGTAGTAGCTTACCTTGTATAGCGGGGTTTAAAAAGGGGTGATGAGGACGCATAGGCTCTTGCTCTAGCACATCGGTAGCAAAGTAAAAATCACGTGTTTCTAGCTCTTTTGCCACTGCCTCTTCATTGACGATCCCCCCCCGCCCGACATTGATTAAAATAGCCTTGTCTTTAAGTAGCTTTAACTCTTTGCTGTCTATGAGATTGTGCGTTTGGGCGTTTAGGGGGGCGTGGATAGAGATCACATCGCTTGTTTTAAGCAAGTCCTCTAGGGATTTTTGCGGATAGGTGGGATCGTTGTTGCGCCCGCTGGTAGAAGTGTAGCTCACCTTTGCCCCAAAGCCTGTGGCAATGCGGGCGACATTCTTGCCGATTGTGCCTAGCCCCACAATCCCCCATTCTTTGTTCTCTAAAGACATTAAGTCCTTGTTAAAGTGGGTGAAAATCTCGCTCTTGCAATACTCCCCGCTTTTGCAATATCTGTCGTAATAAGCCATGTTCGAGAGCAGGCTAAAGGCTAGGGCGAAGGTGTGCATGGTAACGCTGTGCGTAGAGTAGCCCACCACATTTTTTACCACAATGCCTAGCTCTTTAGCCACCTCTAAATCGATCATGTTCATGCCCGTAGCCGTGATACAAATACATTTGAGCTTGGGCAGTTGCTTTAAAATGTCCCCGCTCATCTGCACCTTGTTTAAAACCACAATCTCGGCATCCTTGCACCTTTCAAGCACCAAATCCTGCGGTGTGCCCGGGTAGGACACCATTTCTACAAATTCAGCCAAAGCGTCTAACTTATTCTTACGCCCTAAAGACAGGGCTTCTAACACCACAGCTAGCGGTTTCATTCAAAAATCACCATGCTGGGGTTAATGTCATTGCCATAAATGGGTTTTAAAGTCGCATCGTAGGCTTCTTTCATAAAGCCCTCCTTTGTGAGTTTGTCGATCTCGTTATTCAGCCATTCTAAGAGTTCTTTATGCCCCTTTTTCACCGCTGGGGCGATCACATCTTGGTCGCCTAGACTGGGGATACCCACCTTAAATTCGGGGTTCTTTTTCACCCACGCAAACAAAAGGGTGTTGTCGTGGGCTAGGGCTGGTCCGCGGTTGTCCTTTAGAGCCAAAAAGGTTTCGGTGTTTTGGTCGTATTTGAGTAAGGATATGCTAGGGTAATGCTTAGAAAAGAAAAAGTCCGCCGTTGTGCCTTTATTAACAATCAAGGGCTTACCCTTTAAATCCTCAATGCTTTTAATCACCCCGTCCTTAGACACCACGCCCAAAGCGACTTTCATATAAGGCTTGGCAAAATCCACCACCTCAGCCCTTTCTTTGGTCTTGGTGAAGTTTGCCATGATGACATCCACTTTATTTGCCTTTAAAAACTCCACCCTAGCCGCCGCCTCTACGGGGATAAATTGGATTTTCTTAGCATCGCCTAATAAATCCTTAGCCATGCGTCTTGCGATATAGACATCAAAGCCTTGAAACTGCCCCTTGCTATCCATATACCCAAAGGGGGGTTTGTCGCTAAACACGCCCACCCGTAAAATGCCCTTTTCTTTAATGCTCGCAAGCGTGCCCTCCTCTGCCTTTGCCTTGTGGTTCGAGCACCCCACAAAGGCAAGCATCGCCACAAAGGCTAGGCTAAAAACTTTCAATAAACGCACAAAATCTCCTTAAAATAAAATCCCCCTAAAAGCCCACAGCATAGCACCAAAAAATTAACAGCCCCCCAAAAAGTGAAAAATGTCTAAGAATTTACGCGCCCGATTAGACTTAGGGTTTTCAAAAAACTCTGTGGGCGGGGCTTGCTCTACTACCAAACCCTCGTCAAAAAACACCACTCTATGCGCCACTTTTCTAGCAAACTTCATCTCATGTGTTACAATCACCATGCTCATGCCCTCCTCTGCTAGCTCTAAAATCACTTCTAACACCTCTTTTACCATTTCAGGGTCAAGGCTAGCGGTAACTTCATCAAATAGCATCACTTCAGGTTGCATGCAAAGAGCCCTTACAATGGCAACCCTTTGCTTTTGCCCTCCGCTTAGCTCTCTTGAATACGCCTGCATTTTATGCTCCAGCCCCACGCGTTTTAACAGGGTGTGGGCTTGCTGTGTAACCTCCTCTTTAGGGCGTTTTTGCACTTTCATGGGGGCTAGTAGGATATTTTGCAAGACGCTTAAATGGGGGAAGAGCTCGTAATTTTGAAAGACCATGCCGATTTTTTGACGCACCTTGCCCCAATCCTTGCTGTGGGCGATTTGTTCCCCATTAAAGAGGATTTGCCCGCCTTGTATTTCCTCTAGCCCATTCAAGCACCTTAAAAACGAGCTTTTGCCACAGCCACTAGGGCCCAAAATCACCACCGCCTCCCCTTTCTCTAGGCTAAAATCAATGCCCTTTAAAACTTCGTGATCGCCGTAGCGTTTTTTTAAACCGATGGTTTGCAAGATTGCCATTTAGCCTCTATTGTGTTGGTATTTTTTCTCTAAGTGTTGGCTGAGGTAGGATAGGGGGTAGCACAGTGCAAAGTAAAGGATAAAAATCAGCCCATAGACATAAAAGCTCGCATGGGGCATGTGGATTAAATTGACCTCTATGATTTGTTGCCCGACTTTGAGCAAATCGATCGCCCCGATGAGAGAGATTAAAGCTGTGGTTTTAACCATGCGGGTGAAGAGATTTACGCTTGAAGGCAACAAGGCTAAAAAGGCTTGGGGGAATAAAATATATAAAGTGATTTGCAAGGGTTTTAGCCCTAAAGCAGTGGCACTTTGGCTTTGGTGTTTGGCAATGGAAGTTAAAGCCCCCCTTGTTAAGTCCATCATCTCCGCCACCCCCCACAGACTAAAGACGACCACCCCCGCCATAAACGCCCCAAAGTGCAAATTAAAGAGCGAAGCGAGCCCAAAATACACGATAAACAGCCACACCAATAAAGGGACAATCCGCACCGCCTCCAAATACACCCGACACGCTAATTTAACCCACCGCCCCCCAAATGCCATCAATACGCCCAAAGAGAGCCCCCCCACGAGTGAAAAGAAAATAGAAATCAAGGCTAGGGCTAAAGTCGTGCCTAGCCCCTCCGCCAAACGCCCTAGATTGTCGGCGTTAAAAAGTTGTAAGACTTCTAGCATGCCCTGCCCTTGTAGTGTTTTTCTAGACGGGTGAAAAGTAGGCTTAAGGGCAAGAGCACGACCAAGTAAGCAAGCACCAATAAAACCAACGCCTCATTCGTCTTGTAGTAAATGCCAATCAAGTCCTTTGCCACAAACATTAAATCCGCTAGGGCAATCGCGCTTACCACAGAAGTTTCTTTGAGTAAGAAAATCACATTCGCCCCCAAAGAAGGCAGAGAAATCGCCAAACTTTGGGGCAATAAGACATAATACAAACTCTGCCACCTAGAGAGCCCCAAACTTAAAGCACTTTCAAACTGCACCTTGCTTAAAGCTTTCAAGCCCAGCAAAAAACTCTCAGCCATATACGCCCCCCCTAAAAACACCACGCCAAGCACCGCACAAGACAGGGCACTTAAAGACAGCCCCACCTCGTGCAAGCCGTAATACAAAAAGAAAAGCTGGATGAGTAGGGGGGTGTTTCTAGCTAATTCGCTATAGCCCCTAGCAAGGCTTTTTAAGACTTTGGGCTTAAAAAACAAGCATAAAGCCACCAAAAAGCCTAAAAGAGTTGCCCCCAAAACGCCAAAAAAGGAAATCTCTAAAGTGAGAGCAAGACCACGCCCAAACAGGGGCAGAGCGTGGCGGACAAACTGCCAATCTAAATCCAAAGCCTAACCTTTCGCAAACTTAAAGTCTGCTAAAAGCCCCTATCTTAGAGAAATAAGCTAAGGCTAGGCTTAAAGGCTACAGCGCCATTTTCTCCATTAGGTGGAAGTTCATGTAGCGGTAAATCTCCTCCTTGCGGGCACTGAGCTTGTCTGCCACTAGGTCTAAATACTCTTTGGGCGTGGGGATTTTACCAAGCAGAGCACACACCGCCCCAAGCTCGGCACTGCCTAAATACACCTGTGCGCCCTTGCCCATGCGATTGTCAAAATTGCGTGTGGAAGTGGAGAACACCACGGCGTTATCTCGCACCCTTGCCTGATTACCCATACACAAGCTGCAGCCGGGCACTTCGGTGCGCGCCCCCGCTGCCCCAAAAATGGCAAAATAGCCCTCTTTTATGAGCTGTTGCTCGTCCATTTTCGTGGGGGGCACCACCCAAAGGCGGATGGGGGTTGCCCCCGCCCCCTTGACAATCTCGCCAAAGGCTCTAAAATGCCCGATATTCGTCATACAACTGCCGATAAACACCTCATCAATCTTTTGGGGGCGTTTGGGGTTGTTTAGCACCTCGCTTAAGGTCGCCACATCGTCTGGGTCATTGGGGCACGCCACAATGGGCTCTTTAATCTCGTTTAAGTCAATCTCAATCACGGCGGCGTATTCCGCGTCCGCGTCTGGCTCAAGCAAAACGGGGTTGTTAATCCACTCTTGCATTTTAGCCGCCCGTCTTTGTAGGGTTTCTTTATGGGCGTAGCCGCTCTCTATCATTTGCTCTATGAGCTGGATATTTGAGCTTAGATACTCAATGATGGGCTCTTTATTTAAACGCACGGTGCAAGCGGCGGCACTTCTTTCAGCACTCGCATCGCTGAACTCAAAGGCTTGCTCGATTTTAATGTCGCCCAAGCCCTCGATCTCTAAAATCCGCCCATTGAAAATATTTTTCTTGCCCTTTTTCTCCACGGTGAGCAAGCCCTGCTTAATGGCGTAGTAAGGAATGGCATTCACCAAATCCCTTAGAGTGATCCCCGGCTGCATTTGCCCCTTAAAACGCACCAACACCGACTCGGGCATGTTTAAGGGCATCGTGCCGGTTACCGCCGCAAAGGCGACTAAGCCACTGCCGGCGGGAAAACTAATGCCGATAGGAAAACGCGTGTGGCTGTCTCCGCCCGTGCCTAAAGTGTCGGGTAGTCCCATGCGATTTAGCCATGAATGGATAATGCCATCTTTGGGTTTTAAAGCCACACCCCCCCGGCTGGTGAAAAACTGGGGCAAGGTGGCTTGCAAGCTCACATCGGCAGGCTTGGGGTAAGCGGCAGTGTGGCAAAAGGATTGCAGCACAAAATCCGCCTCAAAGCTAAGGCTGGCTAGCTCTTTAACCTCATCTCTAGTCATCGCTCCTGTGGTGTCTTGGCTGCCTACGGTGGTGGTAACAGGCTCGCAGTAAGCCCCGGGGCGCACCCCTGCCACGCCGCACGCCCTGCCGACCATTTTTTGCGCTAGGGTGTAGCCTTTATTGCTCTCAGCGGGTTGCTTTGGGCTGGCAAAGACGCTCGAAGTGCCTAAGCCTAAGAATTTACGGGCTTTATTGGTTAAGCCTCGCCCAATAATTAAGGCGATACGCCCCTCAGCGCGAAACTCATCGGCTAGGGTGGCGGGCTCTAAATTAAAGCGGCTCACCACCTGCCCTTGTTTATGGATTTCGCCCTTGTAAGGATAGACTTGGATAATGTCGCCCTCGTGTAAATCCTTGACATCAGCCACTAAGGGCAATGCACCGCTGTCCTCACAAGTGGCAAAGAAAATCGGGGCAATGACCCCCCCGATCACCACGCCCCCCGTGCGTTTATTCGGCACAAAGGGAATGTCCTGCCCAAAGTGCCACATCAAAGAGTTGGTCGCACTCTTACGCGAGCTGCCCGTGCCGACCACATCGCCCACATACACCACCGGCACGCCCTTAGATTTGGCTTTTTCTAGCCTTTGGGCGGTGTTTTCAATGCGGTTTTTAAGCATCGCATTGGCGTGTAGGGGTATGTCGCTACGGGTGAAAGCATCGCTAGCTGGGCTTAAATCGTCCGTGTTGGTTTCGCCATCGATTTTAAGAACGCATAGCTCTAATTTCTCAGGCAAAGCAGGCTTGTTTAAAAACCATTCAGCATTCGCCCACGACTCTAGCACTTCTTTAGCTAGGGTATTGCTCTTGCTTAAATTGGCGATGGTTTCAAAAGAGTTATAGACAAGAAGCGTAGATTTTAAGGCTTGGCAGGCTTCTTTAGCCACTTCTGTATCTGTGCTTTGCAGGGCTAAAATCAGGGGGGCGACATTGTAACCGCCTAGCATTGTGCCTAAATAACGCACCGCCTCTAGGGGGCTAAAATACGAACACGCACATTTTTTCAACGCCACTTGCCCTAGAAACTCGGCTTTGACCTGTGCGCCTTCATCGACCCCGGGGCTCACCCTGTGGATCAATAAATCCTTCGCAAAAGCACATGCATCGCTGTTTGTGGAGTGCATTAAAATCTCCACCACGCTTTGCACTTGCTTGGCACTTAAAGGCAAGGGGGGGATATGCTCTTTTGCCCTCTCTTGCAGGGCGGCCTGGTATTCTTGTAAAAAGTCCATGAAACTCCTTTGGATAGTGTTCTTGAGTATATAATAACTAACTTCTATGAATTTTTGACTCCACTATGTCCATTTGTGGTTGTGGGGGCTTAAGATTGTGTAAAAAGGTTTGGCATGCGTTTTGGAAAAATTGATTATTTGAATTTGCTCCCCTTTGACATTTTCATCAAGGGCTACCCCACGCCCTCAAGTTTCAAGCAATGCTTAAACCACAGAAAATCCTACCCTGCCAAGCTCAACCACGACTTCTTTTTTAGGCGTATCGATGCAGGCTTTATCTCGTCTTTGGCAGGGTATGATTCTTGGCGTAAAAAGCAGGTTACCTCCTGTGCCATCATTGGCAATAAAAAGGTTTTAAGCGTACTAGTGCTGTTGCAAGAAAAAGAAGGTTTAGACGCGCAATCGGCGACTTCTAACGCCCTGTGCCAAGTCTTGGGGCTTAAGGGGCAAGTGCTCATCGGGGATAAAGCCCTGCGTTTTTACCACCAGCCCCAGCCCAAGAGCGATTTTGTGGATTTAGCCACGCTGTGGCACCAAAAAACGGGCTTACCCTTTGTCTTTGGGCGTTTTTGCTACCAAGCCCATGGCAAGTTTTATACAAAAATGGCAAAAGCCTTTTATCAAAGACCCATTAAAATCCCCCATTATATCCTAGAGCAAAGAGCCAAGCAAAGCGGGCTAAATCGGGGGCAAATTCTGCACTACTTAAAGCACATTTTATACAGAGTACGCCCCAAAGAAGAGTTTTCTTTGCACTGCTTTTACCGCCAAGTGCGTTTGAAAAGAGTCCCTAGACCTAGACGCTTTTAGGGGCAAAGAGCGATTCAGCAAGCCAGCTTAAAAACCCCAGCACATAAAAGCTTAGGCGAGCTTCGTTGAAACGCTCCACTTGAAAGAGCGTGGACGCACTCAACAGAAAGATTAAAATCCCCACTGCCAAAACCCATAGATTCGTGTATTCGTAAAGCCCAAAGTGATTAGGGCATTTGGCAAGCAAACACAAGAGCCACACCAGCCCCACACAAAAGAGCGTAAAATCCCCATAGGCTAGCCAACTAGAGTCTAAAAGATAACTTTGTAAACCCAAAGCAAAGATAAAAAATAAACAAGTGTTGATAGACGGGGCGAAAAAGAGCAGGGTTTGTGTTAGGGGGCTGTCCTGCCACTTGAGCAAAAAGCGCCCCAGCCCCAAGATGCCAAAGGCGATGAAAAAGAACAAAGAGAGTAAAAAGCCTTCAAGCTGGCTTAAACTTGGGGGGTGTAGGTATAGGTAAATAAAGAGCGCACCGCTGGCTAGGGCAACAAGTTTGGGGGGGATATGGCGTTCTTTGCGCCACAAGGAGTGCAAGAGATACACCAAAGAGAGCACAGCCCCGCCTAAATAAAACCCCCAAATCAGGGGTTTGTAAAAACCCTTGTTTAAAATGCTAAAGAATTGCGCAAACGAGTGGTTAAAACTTGTGCACAACAGGGTTAAGGCCGTGATCACAAAGAGCACAAAAAAGAGCGAGGAGAGCACCATTTGGCAGAGAGTGGGCTTATGCATCAGTAGTTTTTACTAATGAAACTTTGCACGCCATCGGCAATCCCTTGGGCGAGCCATTGCTCATAGCGTTTGTCTTGGATGCGTTTGGACTCTTTGGGGTTGGAGTTGTAGCCAATCTCAATCAAGATCGAGGGCATTAAAGCCCCCGCAAGCACCCAAAAGGGCCCCTCGCGCACGCCCCCATCCACCACGCCTTTATAATGTTTGCGCAATTTGTTTAACATCCCAAACTGCACATCAATGGCAAGTTTATTTGAGATGATGAGCCTTTGGGAGTTAAGAGAGTTTAAGAAAGAGAGTTTGGAGAAATAGTCCATGATTTTGACATCATCTTGGTTTTCCTGCTCGGCGACCTTGCGCGCCCGCTCGCTTCTAGCGGTGGAGAGAAAATAGGTTTCAATGCCCTCGGGGTTGGTGGGGGCGTTTTTGGGGATAGAATTGGCGTGTATGGAGATAAACAAGTCGGCGTTATTGTTGTTGGCAAATTCGGTGCGGGCTTTCAGGCTGATATAAACATCCTTTTTACGCGTCATATAGACTTTATAGCCCCTTTTGGCTAATTCTTGTTGTAAGTCCTTAGCCACGGCGAGCACAATGCGCTTTTCGCAAACATGGTTGACCCCCAACGCCCCGCAGTCATGCCCGCCATGCCCGGGGTCGATCACTACCTTAAACTGCTTCAACTCTTTGGGGTTGGATTCTAAAATCCGCACCTTTTGGCGCACCAAAGGGTGGGTTTGGATAAAAATATACAGGTGGTTGTGGGTGATTTTGTAGCTGTAGGCGGTGTTCTTGTTCCAAGTGATCCAAATTTGCGTGGTTTTGTGGTGGTGGGCGATTTTAATAGCACTCTTGTTGGCGAAGTGGTAGCGTCTAGGTGGGGGTTGAAGCTGGGCTTGCACCCGCAATAGGGCCTTAAAATGCGCAAAGCGGGTTTCTTGCAACACATGGCGGTTGATGGGCTGGTTAAAGGTGATTCTAAAAGAACTCACCCCAAAGGGGACGACATTGATGATTTTAAGCGTGTGTGCGCCTAGGGTACAGACAAAAAGGCAGAGAAAAAGGAAGCGCACCTTTAGCCTTGGGTCAGCTCTTGCACGAGTTCGTGTACGCTGATGATCTTTTCAATGCGGTATCCATTGGCCCCTGTGAAATACAGCCCCTCCGCGCGGTTGCCCTGATGTGCCCGCCCGAGTCCATCGGCGATACAATAGCCTACATTGCGGGCTTCTTCACCTCTATTGCAAGGGCTCACACAATTGCTCACGCAGGCGATCTTAGGGGCATTGCCCTCTTTGATGCGCTCTAAAACTCCCGTGTTGATCGCGCGGGCGGGGTAGCCCACGGGGGATTTAATAAGCAAAATATCCTCTTTTTTCAAGGCGGGCAAAATCTCAGCGTAGACCTTGGCATCGCACTCCTTCGTGCCTAAAAAGCGGGTCGCCATTTGCACCCCGCTTGCCCCTAGACTTAGCATGGTGTCTATGTCCTTCCTATCCCAAATGCCCCCAGCGGCGATGATGGGGATGTCCCCCCACTCCTTGGCCGCCTCCACAATGCCTGGGACCAAATGTTCTAGCTGGAACTCTTCCTTGAAACAATCCTCGTATTTGAAACCCTGATGCCCACCGCTCAAAGGCCCCTCTACAACCACGGCATCGGGGATTTTCTTATAACGCGCACTCCAGCGCTTGCAAATGATTTGTAAAGCCTTGATTGAAGAGATGATGGGGACTAAAGCCACACTAGGAAAGTCCTTGGTAAACTCGGGCATGTTTGTGGGCAAGCCTGCCCCTGTGATGATGACATTTGCCCCCGCCTCGCAAGCGTCCCTTACGACCCGCCCATACTCGTTGATGGCGTGTAGGATATTTGCCCCCAAGGGTTTAGCCCCACAAATTTTACGGGCATTTTTAAAGATTTCATTTAGGGCTTGTTTGGAGTAGAAGTTCAAGGCTTCAAAGGGCTTTTTTGCCACGATCTTCTCCACATAGCGCATGTTCTTGTAATAGCCCGTGCCCACCGCCGAGATCACGCCTAAAACGCCCTCTTTGGCGGCGTTACCAGCCAATTCATCCCAACTGATCCCCACGCCCATGCCCCCTTGAAAAATGGGATATTGGATCGTGTGTTTGCCGATTTTGAGCGGTTTTAATGTAGAAATCATGCGGTCTACTTTAGCGAATAATGGCTTTTAAAAATTTTCGTTTACCCACTTGCACGACATAGGTGCCGGCAGAAAAGTGAAATTGTTCGTCTAAAAGCACTTCTTGATCGATCTTTACGCCTCCTGCCCTGATATCGCGTCTAGCTTGCGAAGTGGAAGGGCACAAGCGCGCCTCTTTAAGCACTTGGGCGATCCAAACCCCTGCGCTAAACTCCATTTGCGCCAAATCATCGGGGATTTGCTTTTGGCTAAAGATGAGATCAAAGGCGGCTTTAGCCCCTTGTGCCTGCTCTTTAGAGTGCAAGCGGGCGGTGATCTCTAGGGCTAGGTTCTCTTTCGCTGCCTTGGGGTGCAAAGCCCCCTTTTCTACCCCCATTTTAAGCTCTGCAATTTCTGCGCTCGTTTTGCTGCTTAAAAGTTCGTAGTAACGCCACATCAAGGCATCACTGATGCTCAAAAGTTTAGCATACATGCTCTTAGCCTCTTCGCTCACCCCGATGTAATTGCCTAAACTCTTACTCATTTTAGCCACACCATCCAAGCCCTCCAAAAGGGGCATGGTCAGCACGCTCTGCTCCTTAGACAAGCCATAAGCTCTTTGCAAAAACCGCCCCACGAGCAGATTAAACTTTTGATCGTTGCCCCCAAGTTCAATATCACTTTGTAGTGCCACGGAGTCGTAACCTTGCAAAAGCGGATACATGAACTCAACCATACTGATGGGCTTATTTTCCTTGTGGCGTTTTTCAAAGTCATCTCTTTCAAGCATTCTAGCCACTGAGAATTTAGAAGTCAATACCAACAAGCCCTCCGCCCCCAGCGGGCTTAGCCACTTGGAGTTGAAACAAACCTCAGTCAAGGCGGGGTCTAAGATTTTAAACACCTGTTGCTCGTAGGTCTTAGCGTTGGTTAAAACTTCTTCAAAACTTAGAGTCTTTCTCGTTTCGCTCTTGCCACTGGGATCGCCAATCGTGGCGGTGAAATCTCCGATCACAAACTGCACCTTTGCCCCGTGTTTTTGTAAAGTGGCGAGCTTATTTAAAAGCACGGCATGCCCTAGGTGCAAATCGGGAGCTGTTGGGTCAAAGCCCGCCTTCGCGCTGAAACGCTCCCCTGTGGTGTAGAATTTTGCCACTAGGCTTTGCAAATACTCCAAGCCGATGCACTCGCCCATGCCTCTTGTGATGTCTGCCATCGCCTCTTGAACACTCATATCTATCCTTTAATCCTGATAGGCATCTTTAATGCTGCTAAACTCTGTTAAACGGTCTTTATACTTGTGGGTGAGTATGTCCTTAAACTCCCCGATTTCTTTTTTACCCGTGTATTCAAAGAGAATTTCGCAATTTGTGGAGTATTGCCCATGGCTAGCATACTGCACCCTTACAATGCTACAATCGTTTTTTATCAAAAAATTTAAGATTTGCAAAAGGCTGTCTTTCGTGCTGCCTATATAGATAATGATCTTAAAAATCTCTCTGTCTTTCTTGCTCCAAGCAATGAAGACCATCGGTAAACCTATATCGATGTCCTCGCAACCATTTTTACAAAGTTTCGTGTGTACCACAACCTTATGGTCTTTAATACTGGGCATGACTGCCACGATCTCATCGCCTTTCTTAGGGTGGCAACAATCGTTGAAAATCACTTGCTTGATTTGGGTGTGGGGGTTGGTGTAGACGATAAAATGGTCCAAATCGCATTTTTTCAGCCCAATATACGGAGCAGGTAGACCCAATATACGCCCAAATTTGAATTGCATGAGGTTTTTCATTAAAAAGCCAAATTGTTTTTGCTCTTGTTTGTGGTGTGGGCGAGGGTGTTCCCGGACTTTCTCTTGGATTTGCTCAACCAGCTTTTTTATCCCCTCGATGCTCTTAATGGATTCACTCAAACTCCCTTCCACACCATGCTCGGCGAGCTTTTTCTCAAAGGTGAGGTATTGTTTCGCCCCGATGTCTAGCCCAAAAATAGGGGTTTCAAAAATGGTGTTTAAGATATTTACCATGCTTTTTGCGTCAATCTCTTTAAGCTGGTTTTTGCGTTGGAGTTTTAAATGGTTTTTTGCCCTCGTGGTGCGGAGTTGATTAAGCCATGTAAAGCGGGGGATGTTTTTATCGCCCTTAATGATCTTCACCACATCCCCACTTTTTAGTTTTTCGTTTAAGTTAGCCTTTTTATTGTTGACAAAGGCTTCCTCTGCTTTGTCGCCCAGTTCGCTATGGATCATGTAGGCAAAGTCCAGCACGATAGACTCAGCGGGCAAGGTGTAGCTGTCTCCATTGGGTGAAAACACTGTGATGTCCTCACGATACAACACATCGCTTTGCACCAGTTCGTAAAACTCCTTAGGGTTTTCTTTAGGCTCCTCGTTTTGGTATTTGAGATTGTGTAGCCATTTCAAATGTTCGCTCTCCACGCCCCCGGCTTTATACTTCCAGTGCGCCGAGTTGCCATACTCCGCCCCAAGGTGCATGTCAAAGGTGCGGATTTGCACTTCATAAATGTTTGACTCGTCAAAAATGGTTGTGTGGATCGTTTGGTAGCCATTTTCCTTAGGTAAGGCGATGTGGTCTTTAAAACGCGACACAATGGGCTTGAAATGCAAATGCACAATGCCTAAGATTTTATAACACTCAAGGGGTTTTTTCACAAGGACACGCACTGCCATGAGGTCTAAAATTTCATCCTTATTCACCGCCCCCTTTCTTTGCATTTTTAGATAGATGGAGTAGGGGCGTTTAATACGGGTGGCGATTTGAAAATCCCCCTCGCTAAAGCCCGCCTCATAAAACATTTTCTCTAACTTGCTGGCAAATTGGTTTAATTTAAGCGATAGGGCTTGTTTGCTCTGCTCTAGGTAGGCTTGGATGCTTTGGTATTCGTGGGGATAAACATAGTAGAAACATTTATCCTCAAGCTCGTTTTTAATGGACGACATGCCAAGACGACTAGCGATGGGGGCGTAGACGGCCATGGTCTCTTTAGAAATGCGGATTTGCTTGTTTCTGGGCAAAGCGTCTAGGGTCAGCATATTGTGTAAACGATCGCTGACTTTCACCACCAAAGCCCTGGGGTCTTTAATGGCACTGACTAAAATTTTTCTAAAGGTGAGTGCTGTTAAGAGCAAGTGGGGGTTCTCAGGGTCAAAGGCGAGTTCTTCCTTGCGGATTTCGGTGATTTTGGTGAGCGCATCCACTAAATTCGCCACATCTTCGCCAAATTTCTCCCGCACTTCTGCTAGCTCGCAGGGCGTGTCCTCCACGACATCGTGCAAGAGAGAGGCGCAGATCATCGCCTCATCCCCCCCGCAAAAGGCGACAATGCTCGCCACACAAATGGGGTGGGTGATGTAGGGCGCACCCCCTTTACGCTTTTGGCCTGTGTGGTAATGGGTGGCTAAATCTAGGGCTTCTTGGATTTTGGGGGTGATGGTGGTGGTGTTTCGCAAAACACTGACCGCCCCTTTAGGGTTGTCAATGTCCTTAACGAGTTCTAAAATTTGGGTTAAACTGCCATAATGGGGCGCTTTAGAATCTCTCATCAATGTAGTCAAGACCGATTTTCCCCTCAGCAATTTCGCAAATGGCAATATCGGTGGGCTTATGGGTTTTGGTGTCCATCGCCACAAGGGGTTGCACCCCAGCGCCTAACTGCTTGACGCGTGAAAAGATCAAATTAGAGAGAATGTAGCGATCCCCATTAACCTTATCCAAAGCCTTAGCCACAATTTCTTCTGTTCGCATCTGTACTCCTTTTTTGTTACTTCACCATAGAAAACACGCCTTGCTGGTCCTTAATCACATGCAATAAATTGTCTTTTTTAAACATGTTGCAGACCACAATGGGCAGCTTATTGTCTTTGGCTAGAGAAATGGCGGTGTCGTCCATCACTTCAATATTGCCGATCAAGGCTTCATTATAGCCCATGACATCGATTTTTTGGGCATCTTCAAACTTATGCGGGTCTTTGTCGTAAATCCCATCCACCTTCGTGGCTTTGACGATCAAATCCGCCCCGATCTCAATCGCCCTAAGCGTGGCGGCGGTGTCTGTGGTGAAAAAGGGGTTGCCCGTGCCCGCAGCAAAGATCACAATCCGCCCTTTTTCTAAATGCCGAATGGCCTTGCGGTGGATGTAGGTTTCACACACTTCTTTGATTTCCACCGCACTTTGCACCCGCACATCCAGCCCCATATGCTCTAGGGCTTCTTGCATGGCAACTGCGTTGATGACTGTGGCAAGCATGCCCATGTAATCTCCGCTTGTGCGCCGAATAATGCCCCCCTTAGCCGCACTCACCCCCCGGATGATGTTGCCCCCCCCGATCACAATGCCAACTTCGATGTCGTTGTCGGCGAGCATTTTGATCTCTTTAGCGATGTAGCTTAGAATTTGGATGTCGATCCCAAAATTGGTATCCCCCGCCAACGCTTCCCCCGAAAACTTCACCAGCACACGCTTTTTAGAGTCTTCCCTGCTTTGCATAAACTCCCTTCAATTCTATAAATGCCAAAAGGCCGCATTTTACAACAAATAGCCTTAAGTCAAGGCACGCACCACGCCCGCCATCGCCCCCACGCTTTCAAGGACTTCTTGTTGGTTAATGGTGTAAGCGGGCATGAAGTAAATGGTGTTGCTTAAAGGGCGTAAAAGTAGCCCCAACTCTAAGCCCTTTTCAAACACCGCAAGGCTTAGGCGTTGGCTGCCCTGATAGCCCTCTAGTTCAAAGGCAAAGACCATGCCACACTTGCGCAAGTTTTTAACGCCCTTTAGCCCTACTAATTGCTCTTGCATGCAAGTGTAGATAAAATTGCTAAGTGCCTTGTTTTGCTCCACCACGCCTTGTTCAAACAAGTCTAAAGTGGCGTTAGCGCAGGCGCAAGCCAAGGCGTTGCCCGTGTAGCTGTGCGAGTGTAAAAAGCTTTTATCCTGCTCATAGGGGGCATAGAATTTATTATAAATTTGATCGCTTGTGAGCACCACCGCTAGGGGCAAATACCCCCCCGTGATCCCCTTAGATAGGCATAAAAAATCGGGCTTGACGCCGCATTGCTGATAGGCAAAGAGCGAACCCGTACGCCCAAAGCCCACCGCGATTTCATCAAAGATCACTAACACCCCCCGCTCTTGGCACATTTGCGTAGCCTGCCTTACAAAGTCTGCGCTGTAAAAATGCATGCAGCCTGCGCACTGGATCAAGGGCTCTAAAATGAAGGCGCTGAGATTGTTAGACTCCCTGTCTAAAATCTGCTCTAGGGCGTGTAAGGCTCTTGGAATGTCCGCCTCGTCTTTGGGCACGGGGGTTTGCAGTTGATCGCAAAAAATGCCCTTGTAGGTGTCCTTATACAGCCCCACCCCCCCCACGCTTAACGCCCCCAAAGTTTCGCCGTGGTAGCCATTTTCTAGGGATAGGAATTTGGGCTTTTGTTTGCCTTCAAGTAGGCGGCTATGATAACTCATCTTCAGCGCCACCTCCACGCCCGCCGAGCCGTTGTCGGCAAAAAAGCACTTGTCAAATCCGCTTAAAGCGCACAATCTAGCGGCCAAATTAATGGCCTGGGGGTGGGTTAAACCCGCTAATAGCACATGTTCTAATTGTTCGACTTGCTCTTTGAGCTTGGCATTAATGTAGGGGTGGTTATGCCCAAACAAATTCACCCACCAAGAGCTGATCCCATCGATGTAGCCCTTGCCCTCAAAGTCGTAAAGATACACCCCCTTAGCGGACTTGATGGGCAGTAGGGGCAAGCTGGCATGATCGTGCATTTGGCTGCACGGGTGCCAAATGTGTTTAAAGTCTAAAGCGTGCCATTCAGCATTACTTGGCATACAAAACCCTTTAAATCGGCATTTTTAGCCTAAAAGATAAAAAATTTAGAAATATTTTAGTGAAATTCTTATAAAATTACCGCTTATGGTGAAATTGCGTAACAAGGGTAAGGGTCTATGATTTCGTGGATGCAAAAGCACAAAAAGTACTTGGTGGTGACCATTTGGATCAGCACCATCGCTTTTGTGGCTGCGGGCATGATCGGCTGGGGGCAGTATAACTTCTCCTTGGCGGGTGGGAGCGTGGCAAAGGTGGGGCGGATTTCCATTAGCCAAGAGGAGCTGGCTAGAGAACATAAACAACTCTTAGACATTTACAGCCAATCCATCCCCAATTTCAAGGACTTGAGCGAAAAAGAGATCAAAGCCCTAGGGTTAGAGCAAAACGCTTTGAATGTGCTCATCAACCAAGCCCTACTAAAAAACTTTGCCCTAGATTTGGGGCTGGGGGTGAGCGATAGCGAGATTGTCGCCGAGATTCAAAAAAGTGAACTCTTCCAAAGAGACGGGCATTTTGACGAAGGGCTGTATAAAAAACTCCTACAAGAAAACAACTTCCGCCCCAGCACCTTTGAAGACAATGTGAAAAACACCCTCCTACTTAAAAAAATCGCCTCTCTATTCCCCCAAGCCTTAACCCCCCTAGAGCAAGAGGCGTTCATGCTCCCTTTAAGTTTGCAAGATCGGGTGCGTATTGAGGTGCTTGAGCCTAAAGAAATCCCGCTTAAAGAAGAGAGCCTCAAAACCTACTACAACGCCCACAAACAAGACTACAAAAAACCCACAAGCTACACTTTAGCCAGCCTGCAAGTGTCCGCCAAAGACAACCCCAAAGAGAGCGATTTAAAAAGCTACTTCAATAAGCACAAAGAGCAATATACTTTGCAGGGCAAGCCCCAAGAGTTTAGCAAGGTGGAAAAACAAGTGCGCCAAGACTACAACAGCGACAAGGCCAAAGAGCAAGCCCTCAAAGACTACCTAGCCTTAAAAAAGGGGCAGCTTAAAGCCGAAAGCGAAACCTTCACCACCCTGCCTTACGGCGAGGACATCAATAAAAAAATCGAGTCCATGCGGGTGGGTGAGGTGTTAAAACCCCTGCCCTACAAAGAGGGGTGGGTGGTCTTAAAACTTGTGGAGAAAAACGCAAGTGCGCTTGAAAGCTTTGTTGAGGCTAGGGCGAAGATCGCCCAAATTCTGCAAACAGAGGCACAAATTAGGGAGCTTAAAAAAGAAGCCTTGCAAAAACTGCCCACCTTCAAGGGTAGCGACATCGGATTGTTGAATTTAGACTTTAAAGGCAACATCCACGACCTGGGCGAAAAGCCCTCCAAAGCCCTTGTGGATTACATCTTCAAACACCCTTACAAAGAGGGCTTTGCGCTCTTAGAGGGCCCTAGGGCAGTGCTCTATAAAGTCTATGCCCAAGACTTTAAACACCCAGTGAAAAACACCACCTATTTAAAACAAATGGCGCAAAACCTCAAGGCCCAGGCTTTGGATGGGGCTTTAATTGCCATGTTGAAGCAACGCTATAAAATCACTTTATACGCCAGGAGCCGCCCTTGAATCCCATCGTTTTGGGCGTAGACATTGGCTCTAGCAAGATTTGCGCCATCATCGCCGAGATCAAGGAGGGCACGCCACAGGTGATCGGTGTGAGTGTGCATAAATCCGAGGGCGTGAAAAAGGGCAATATCAGCAACATCAGCCAAGCCGGCGAGATCGTCAAGCAAGCGATCGAGGACGCCAAGCGCATGGCGGGGCTTGCCTTTGTGGAAAAGGCGATCGTGTCCATCTCGGGGGCGTGCACGCAGAGCGTGAATAGTGCGGGGCTCATCAATGTCCCCAACAACGAAATCACGCTCAAAGAAATCAACCGCGTGCTAGACACCGCCCTGCACAGCGCACACATCCCTACGGGCTATGAAGTGATCCACATTCTGCCCTACCAATTCAAGCTAGACAGCCAAGACAACATCGAAGATCCGATGGGCATGAGCGGCTCTAGGCTAGAAGTGTCTACGCACATTGTAACGGTGCAGCGCAGCAGTTTAGAGAATTTAAGGCGCACGATCCAAATTGCGGGCGTGAAAATTGAAAATGTAGTTTTAAGTGCCTATGCCGCCTCGATCGCTGTTTTAAACGAAGATGATAAAGCTTTGGGCGTGGCGTGCATTGATTTGGGTGGGGGCACTTGTAATATGATGGTCTATGAAGGCGGGTCTATGTGCTTTAACAACTACCTAAATGTAGGCTCAGAGCACATTCGGGACGACTTGGCCAGCGTGTTAGAAGTGCCCCTAGGCACAGCCGAGTATATTAAAAGGCAATATGGCAATCTCATGGCAGAGGAGAGCGATCAAGAGATCGAAGTGCCCGACATCGGGGCAGAGAACAAGAAAAACCGCCTCTCTTTACAGCTCGTGCACAACATCATCCGCGCGCGGGTGGTGGAAACCTTTGATGTGCTCAACCGCCGTTTGATTAAGAGCAATTTAAAAGACAGTATCCGCCGTGGCGTTGTGCTCACCGGTGGGATGACGCATGTAGAGGGGATTAGAAATGTCGCCTCCGTGATCTTTGGCAATATCCCCGTGCGCATCGCCAAGCCGGTGGAGCTTAGCGGTTTGTCTGAGGAACTTAAAGACCCGACAAGCTCGGTGGCGATTGGGCTGATTTTATATGGATCGGGCAAGCACACGAATTACGAAAAAGACTCAGAAAAAACGATCCGTTACAAGGAAAATAAGCAGGCTCTGCCCGCCGGTTTCACCTACACCCAAGAGCGCAATTACATTGAAACCGATTTAACCAATCTCAAGCACACGGGCGAGAGTGGGGGCGTAAAAGAGAGAAAAAAGGATATAATACCAACTCCTGATCCCCCCAAAAAAAAGGGCGGTTTCTTTGGGTGGTTATCTCAGTACTTTTGAAGGATGAGTTGTGGCAATGGTGCATGAAGAAGGCATAGGTGTAGAAGAGGTTTTTGAAACCAATGGGGCAAAGATTGTCGTGATCGGCGTGGGGGGTGGGGGATCGAATATGATCGCCCACTTGATCGCCACGGGCACTTTTAAGGACATCACTTTGATCGTCGCCAACACAGACGGGCAGGCGTTGAAATCCTCCAATGCCAAGAATAAGATCCGCTTAGGCGAGAAGCTCACGGGGGGCAGGGGGGCTGGCATGCGCCCTGAGATTGGCAAACAAGCCGCCCAAGAGTGCATCGAGGCGATCAAGGAGGCGGTCAGCGGCGTGGATTTGGTCTTCATCTCTGCAGGGCTTGGCGGGGGCACAGGTACGGGAGCAGCCCCCGTGATCGCCCAAGTGGCTAAGGATGCGGGGGCTTTAACTGTGTCTGTGGTTACCAAACCCTTTAGCTTTGAGGGCAAAAAGCGCGCCAAAGTCGCTGAAGAGGGTTTAAAAGAGTTAAAGGCAGTCAGCGACTCGATTGTGGTGATCCCCAACGAGCGGCTCATGGGTTACATTGAAAAGAGCATGGGCATGCGCAACAGCTTTAAAGAAGTGGATAATGTCCTTGCTAAGGCGGTCAATGGGATTTCGGGGATGATCATCAACTTTGGCGAAAATGACATCAATGTGGATTTTGCCGACTTAAAAACCGTGATGGGACATAAGGGTTTGGCTTTAATGGGCATTGGCGAGGCTACGGGGGTGAATGCCGCCACGGTGGCGGTGGAAAACGCGATCACCTCACCCCTCTTTGACAACATCTCCATCAATGGGGCGATGGGGGTTTTGGTGAATTTTGAGTGCCACCCAGACTATCCCCTAGCTGAGGTCCACGCCGCGATGGGAACCGTGAACGACATGGCAGACGATGACGCTGAAGTGATTTTTGGCACTTGCACTTCGCCCAACATGCCCACCGATCAAATTAAAGTTACGATTGTCGCCACGGGCTTTGAAAAGCAAGAGGAGCACAAACCCGAGTCCAAACCCGAGGGCAACACGCCCAACCTGTCTAAAAGCACGCTAGGGGGTTTGCGCCTAGCAAGCGGAGATGACTACCAAAATGTAGACCTAGACATCCCCGCCTATCTGCGCCACCAAAAAGACTAATAACACGCTAACATGCAGGTTTTATAGTCCGCATACTCTCCCCTTAAAATCGCCTCCCTAGCTCCCCTAACCAACTCTAGGTAAAAGTGCAAATTATGCAGGCTTGCAAGGCGAAAATAGAGCAACTCCCTAGCCTTAAACAAGTGGTGTAAGTAGGCTTTAGAATAGTGTTTACAGGTGTAACACCCACATTTAGGGTCTAGGGGGGTGTCGCTTGATTTTTGCGCTTGCGCTTTGATAGAAAGTTTGCCAAGGTTGGTAAAAAGCGTGCCATTGCGCGCGTTCCTTGTGGGCATCACGCAGTCAAACATATCCACGCCTAACTCGATGGCGTTTAGTATGTCTTGGGGTGTGCCCACCCCCATTAAATAGCGGGGCTTGTGTGGAGATAGAAACTCTGTGGTGTGGGCAATGGTCCTATACATCTCATCTGCACTCTCGCCCACCGCCAGCCCCCCGATCGCATAGCCATCAAAGTCCAGCTCCCCCAGCTCTAGCGCACTTTGGCGGCGTAAATGTGGGTCAGTCCCGCCTTGCACAATGGCAAAAATGTGGTTTGTGGGACTAGCGTGGGTTTGGTGGTGTTCTAGGCTCACCCTAGCCCACTCTGTGGTTTTTTCTACGGCGTGTTTTAGGCGATCAAAAGAGGCGGGCAAACCCACCAAATCATCAAGCACCATGCAAATGTCGCTGTTTAGGGCGTATTGGACGTCAAGGACTTTAGCAGGGGTAAAAAGGTGTAAACTCCCATCAATATGGGATTTAAACACAATGCCTTCGGCGTGCTCTTTGGCGTTGTGCTGCAGAGAAAAGGCTTGAAAGCCCCCACTGTCGGTTAAAAAATTGCCCTGAAATTGGCTAAAGCCGTGCAATCCGCCCAGATTGTGGATCAAGTCCGCCCCCGGTCTTAGGTAGAGGTGGTAGGTGTTAGCTAAAATAATGGGGGCGTTTAAATGCGTTTGTAAGTCTATGGCGTCTAGGCTTTTTACGCTGGCTTGTGTGCCTACGGGCATGAAAATGGGGGTTTGCACTATGCCATGCGCTAATTTTAAAGTCCCTGCCCGTGCTTTTTTATCCACGCCATTTAGGGTAAAATCCATTTTTGACCTTAACATTTTTAGATTATAATAGCCAAAAATGCTAGGGACGCGGGTTGAAAAAAGTTGCCTTGATTGTGGAGGGCGTGGTCGCTCAAAAATTCATGGAGTTGGTTGTGTCTAAATTTTTTAGCAATAATTTTTACTTAGTCATCACCAAAGCTCCCGAGTGTCTACCCCCCAGTTTGCCAAGCACCTTTGAAGTGCATATTTTCGATCCCACTTCTAGCTACCGCCTAAGCCCACTCATCGATGCGCATGTGAGCGATGCCTTTGTCTTGCTGGAGAATGTCAAAGAGCAACAGGCGGTGTGTGAGATCATCCGCCAAAAAAATAAAGAGGTGCGGTTGGTGAGTTTGGGGCAAAAATGGGAGGGGATGAAAGACGAGCAACTTATTTTGTTGGACCCGACCCAAATCATCGCCAACAAGTGCATCGCCAAAATCCCTAATGTGCCCAGTGTCCCGCAAGGCTTTGGGCTCGAACAGGGCGAGGTGATGGAGATCGGCGTGCCTTTTGGGAGTGTCTTTGCCTACCGCCACATCGGTTCTTTGCGCCAGAAGGATTACCGCATTGTAGGGGTTTATCGCAAAAATAGCTTTCATTTAAGCCACCCCTCTATGGTGATACAGCCCAGAGATCAACTCTTGGTCGTGGGTAACCCCGAAACCTTGAATAATGTTTATTTGCAAGTCAAAAGCAATGTGGGGCAATTTCCCGTGCCTTTTGGGCGGGATTTCTACTTGTATGTGGATATGTGTCTGCAGTCTAAAGAAGCCCTACAAAGAGATATAGATCAAGCTCTAGCCTTGCATAGCCAGCTCAAAAGTGCCATGCTCTATATCCATGTGCTAAACCCCACAAACCACACAGCCATCGAGCAAATCCGCACCAAAGAAGCTAAAAATATCCAAGTTGTGGTGGATTTTAGGGGTTTAAACTTTGCTACGAAGCTGCGCCAAGACAGCCGAAAGAAAATCGGACTTGTGATCATCGGTAAAGAGATCTTTAAACGCCAAGTGAACCGCAAAGCTCTTTTTGAGAGCGTGAGCCCCATTTTTAAAACGAACGCCAAAGGACTTAAGGGCATTAAAAAAAGCATGGTCGTGCTCAACAATAGCATGGAACGCAATGAGGACATTTCCTCCGTGATGTTTGATGTGTGCGCCCAAATGGATTTAAAAATGTTGCTTTATGACTTCGACCCCGACAAACGCCACAAAATGGCAGTCATTGAAAATTACAGCTATCTCTCCCATATCTACAATAGGAAAATCCAAGTGATCCGCACCCAAAGCAAAAACCCCATTTTGTTTTTAAACAGCCTAGAAAGCCCAATTTTGCAATTCCTGCCTTTTGAGTCTTGCATCATTAAAAACCCATTTTGGGGGCTGTTTTCTACAAGCCCTGAGCGTATGGCATTTTTAAACGACATGCACCCCCAAATGTTGATCCCGGTGGTGGAGTAGAAAATGCGCCTAGAGATACAGACTAAGAATTTTAGCTACCCCGTGCGTATCGGGGTGTTAGAGCCCATCACGCATGCTAGCAAGGTTTTAGTGGTGAGCGACTCCATAGTCGCCCCCTTGCATTTAGACACCTTGTTAAGTAAGCTCCAAGCCTCTAAAATTTTTACCCACGAAATGCCTAGCGGAGAAGAGCATAAAACATGGGAGGGCATAGAAAGCATTTTAGAAAGTGCCTTTGAGGCAAATTTGAGCCGCAAGGATTTAATGCTGGCTCTAGGGGGGGGTGTAGTGAGCGATATGGTGGGCTTTGCCAGCGCGATTTATAAAAGGGGCATTGCGTTTGAGATTGTGCCAACCACGCTTTTAGCCCAAGTGGATGCGAGCGTTGGGGGCAAAACGGGGATCAACAACGCTTATGGCAAAAACCTAATCGGGGCGTTTCACCCCCCAAGGGCGGTACACATCGACCCACAATTTTTAAAGACCTTACCCCAAAGAGAGTTTAAAGCAGGCATTGCTGAGATGATTAAAAAGGCGGTGTGCTTTAATAAAGATTACTTTGAGTGGCTAGAAAAGCACCCTTTAGAGAAACATTTAAGCGAGGGGATTTATAAAAGCGTGGCGATTAAGGCTGAAGTTGTCGCCAAAGACGAGAGAGAGGAGGGCTTACGCATGGGGCTAAATTACGGGCACACCTTTGCGCACGCCATTGAAAAAGTGGGGCGTTACAGCACGCATTTACACGGAGAGGCGGTGGCAATCGGTATACAAATGGCAAACGCCCTCGCTTGCTATTTAGGGCTACTAGATAACCCCACACAAGAGCGCATTAAAGCCTTGCTGAAAACTTACGGCTTAAATCTGCCCTATAAAATTACGGATTTTGAGGGCTTTTACAAGGATTTACAAATGGATAAAAAGAACAATCAATGTATTTGCTTTATTTTGCCAAAGGGTTTGGGCGCATTTGTGGCGCGTGAGGACATAGACAAATCCACTTTAAAAGAGGCTTTACATGCGTGGCTTTAGTCTATGGCTTTTGCTCTTTAGTGTGCTCTTTGCCACTAGCTCCCAAGAGTTAGAGAGCCAATTAAACGCACTCAATAAAAAGCTAGAAAAGACGGATAGCATATGGCTACAAAAGTATAAAAACTTTGAGGACTATGGCAAAATTTCTTTAGAAATTGCCAAAATCCAAAGCAGCCTCAAAGAACTAGACAGCAACAGCCTAGAGGCAAACACTCTAAAGCATAGCCTGCAAGCCTTGCAACACCAAGAAAAGTTGCTTGAATCCTACAAGAGTAACCCTTTTAAAGGGCTCATAGAAAAGCCCACCATCAACAATATCCCCAATATCAACAACCCTCTAGCCATTGTGACGGGGCTCTCTTACATTAAAGCCCTACACGCCAAATTAGCGATCTTGCAAGCCCACCAAAAAGCCTTACAACAGATTACAAGCACCATAAACGCACGCTTAAAGCTTTTGC
This sequence comes from Helicobacter sp. NHP22-001, assembly GCF_030270165.1. Taxonomy (NCBI): domain Bacteria; kingdom Pseudomonadati; phylum Campylobacterota; class Epsilonproteobacteria; order Campylobacterales; family Helicobacteraceae; genus Helicobacter; species Helicobacter sp. NHP22-001. The sequence goes on from NZ_BSWS01000006.1 coordinate 32,434, forward strand.
AAGAGTTGCAAGCCCTAAAGCCTAAAAAGTGGGAAACCCCCCTTTACCAAGAAAAAGTGAAAAAAATCGAATTTGAGAGCGCACAAAATCTCTTAAAGGCGAGCCTAGATGCCTATATTAAGGACATGGAGGAGACCACACAGGGCATAAAAGCCCAAATTAAAGACCAGCTCTTTAAGCTTTTTTATGTCTTGCTGATTGTGTGCGCCAGCGTGATGCTGGCATGGATGTTAAAGCACCTCAGCCATAAATACCTTTACAACGACGAGCGCGCCTACACGATCAACAAGGCGGTGAATTTCATCAACGCCAATGTGATTGTGCTGATCTTTCTCTTTGCTTATTTAGAAAATGTGTCCTACCTTGTAACGATGCTAGGCTTTGTGGGAGCGGGCTTTGCCATTGCCATGCGCGACTTATTTATGAGCGTGCTCGGTTGGCTCACCATGATTTTAAAGGGGAGTGTGCATGTGGGCGATCGCATCCGGGTGTCTAAAGATGGCAACACCTATGTGGGCGATGTCTTGGACATTTCCATGCTTTACATCACACTATTTGAAGATGTAACGCTTATCACCTACCTTAAAAACAATGGGCAAGCTGGGCGTATTGTCTTCATCCCTAATCATTGCATTTTTAACGGACTGCTCACCAATTACAGCCACTTGGGGCTTAAGAGCTTTTGGGATAGCGTGGAGTTCTTTTTAACCTTTGACTCCAACCACGAAAAAGCCCTACAAATTGCTATCCAGATTGCCACCGAGTTTTCCAAAGAACAAAGCCAAACCACCGCCACACAGCTAGCTAAAATGCGCTCTAAATACGCTTTGCGTAGCATAGACACCGCCCCTAAAGTCTTTTTTATGAGCGAGAAAGAAGGGATGCGCTTGTATGTGTCCTACTTGACAAATGCCTACAACACCCTCCCCTTGCGCTCCACAATCTCCACCACTATCGTGCAAGCCTTTTTAAAGACCAACGACATTTTCTTAAGCCAAGCCCTCAAAGAAGTGCAAAGCAAGCAAGAGTTAGACTAAGCTTACCACCATTGCTTTAATGCGCTCTTGGTAAGCCTTTCTAGCTTGCAAGGCTTCTTGCATACCCACCGCCTTAAAACGCACTTTTTGATTGGGTGCAAATTGCCCGAGCCGATCCAAATCGCAACTAATTAAGGTGCAATACATCGCAAAGCCCCCACCACTAGGCGCGTCCCTTTGTAAAACGATGGGTTCATTGCCCCCGGGGGCTTGCATTGAGCCTACGGGATAACACGCGTCCGTGATATTGCTAGGATTAGCCCCCGCTCCAAAGGGTTGGGGCAAGTCTTTATAAGTGAATTTCTGCCCGTTTTTAAAGCGATAGCCCAGCCTATCTGCCTGCGTAGAAACTACAAAAATATCGTTGAAAAGATTTTTAAGGCTCTCTTCTGTGAGCTTGTAATCTTGCAAGCCCAACACCACCCTAAGCTCTTCAATCTCTTTTAACTCCAAATGATAGCTTTTATCTAGACTCTTGGCGCTGGGCTTACCCGTGGGCGTGCCTATGGATAAAATATCGCCCGCTTCTAATTTGCGCCCCTTAAAGCCTCCAATGCCCCCTAAAGGATAGGTGGAACGAGAGCCCATCACAAGGGGGACATCCACGCCCCCAGCAATCGCCAAATACGCCCTAGCCCCTTTTTTAAAATAGCTAAACTCCAGCACGCCCCCTGCCGGGACTTTTAAGGCGGTGTGGCTTGGCATTTCCTCTCCATTGATTTTAGGCGTGGTGTGCGCCCCACACACAGCAACAACCGCCTCTTTTTCAAACTCTAGTTTTGCCGGCATTAACGCCATTTCTAGCCCAGCGGCGTTTTTATCATTCCCCACTAAAGCGTTAGCCACCATAAAAGAGGCTTGATCGAGTGCGCCCCCCGGGGGGATACCTAAATGATAATAACCATACCGCCCCAAATCCTCTACAAAAGTTGCAATCCCCGGACTGATGACTTTAAAAGTGTTCATGCCAAAGCCTTTAAGATTTCTTGATTATAGCTCACTGGGTCAGCCTGCCACTCCTGCAAAGAAAAGGGGGTTTGGCGGATTTTAAGGGTAAAAGTCCCTTCTTCTACTTGCTTGACATAGGCGTTGTATTCGCTTTCGCTGCAGGGGGTAAATTTGATGATGTCCCCCGGATTTAAAAACACCATGCTTTCTTTAAAGTAGGGCAAGCGTTGTGCTGGGTCCCAAACGGGGGCGGGGGTGATGCCCATCATTTGATACCCGCCCCCTCCACGCACGGCGTAAATGCACCCAAAGCACCCCCCATGCCCGATCGTTAAAGCCGGCGTGTCTATGCGCGCAATGGGGTATTTAGGCACTTGTATTTGTTTCGCCCGTTCCACGAGCTGATAAAGCCAAGGCAGTCCCGCCACAAAGCCGATCATGCTCACAAACCAAGGGCTTTTGGCATGTGCCTCTATAAACTCTTCTACACTGGCATAGCCGTTCATTTGGCGGGCGTATTCTATGTCTGTCATGTTCGGGTCTAGGGTCGAGCCGGGTTCTCTGCATTGGTGATTATTGCGAAAGCCCATTAAACACGTATGGGTGTAGGGGTCGTTGTAAAGCACAGGTATTTCTATGAGCCTTGTTTGGATCGTGGTTTGCGCCCCCACGACTTCTTGCTCCAAAGATTTTAGAATCTCTAGGGCTTTGTCGTGTGGGAGAATATCCGGGTCAAAGGCGATCATATAGGACGCATTTGCCGGGCAAATCTCTGTAATGCCTTTAACTTGCATTTCTCTTAGTTTCTTGCAAATTGCCATGGCTAAGAAAAACGCCTCTAAGGACATGCCATCCTCGCTCACCTCCACAAACAAAAAGGTATCCCCCCCAAAGCTGTATCTAAATGCCATGCTTGCCTCCTATGTAGTCCTCTAAAAAGTGTATGCTGTAATCGCCCGCCTGCACCCGCTCGTGTTTGATGAGTTCTTTAAATAGCCCAATCGTGGTCTTCACCCCCTCAATCTTAAATTCATCCAACGCCCTTTTGAGCTTACTCAAAGCAAGGGGGCGGGTTTGGTCATAGACGATGAGTTTAGCCACAAGCGAGTCGTAAAAAGGGGGGATGGTGCGCCCGCTAAAGAGCATGCTATCTAGCCGAATGCCCGAGCCGGTGGGGCATTGTAATTTAGTGATCTGCCCGGGGCTTGGGAAAAATTTATTTTGGGGGTCTTCGGCGTTGATGCGCACCTCTATGGAATGCCCCCTTAAAGAGATGTCGCTTTGCTTGTAAGCCAAAGGTTCGCCATCAGCAATTCTTAGCATTTGGCGCACTAAATCTACGCCCGTCACTAGCTCTGTAATGGCGTGCTCCACTTGTATCCTTGTATTCATCTCTAGGAAGTAAAAGCCCTTACTTTGAGAGTCGTATAAAAACTCCAAAGTCCCCGCCCCCTTGTAACCCACCTCCTTAGCCATACGCAAGGCGCACGCACACAGAGCCTCCCTCGTTTGGCTGTCTAAACTTGGGCTTGGGGCTTCTTCTAACACTTTCTGCCTGCGCCTTTGCATGGAGCATTCACGATCATAAAGGTGTATGACTTTATTGCCATCGCCTAGCACCTGCACCTCTATGTGTTTGGCATTTTCTAAATACTTTTCCAAATACACCCCCCCGTTGCCAAAGGCACTTGTGGCTTCTGCCACCGCCACGCTAAATTGTTCTTTTAAACCCTTTTCATTTTCTACAAATCTAATCCCCTTGCCCCCACCCCCCGCAACAGCTTTAATGAGTAGGGGGTAGCCGATGTGTTGCGCTTGCTCTAGGGCTTGTTTTAAATCTTGCAAAACGGGGGTGCTTGGCATGGTCGGCACTTGGCTTTTTTTCGCCTGTTCTAGGGCTTTGGCTTTATCGCCCATTGTGGCGATGGTTTCACTACTGGGACCCACAAAAATAATGCCCGCTTCTTCAACTCTCTTGGCAAATTCAGCATTTTCGCTCAAAAACCCATAGCCCGGGTGGATTGCATCGACCTTTGCCTCTTTGGCAATTTTTAAGACATTTTCAATGTTTAAATAGCTCTTATAGGCTAAATTCTCCCCCACTCTATAACTCTCATCGGCAAGCTGGCATGCCAAATTGCCCGCATCCGCATCCGTGTAAATCGCCACCGCCTGCATGTCTAATTCGTGGGCGGCTTGGATAATCCTTACGGCAATCTCCCCCCGATTAGCCACGAGCACCTTAAATATCTTGCGTGGTGTGTAAGCCATTTAGCCCACCACAAAGAGCACATCGCCCGGATTTACAAACTGCTCGTTTTCAGCCTTAATTTCTATAATCTTGCCCGCCACGCCGGCCTTGATCTCGTTAAAGGTTTTCATCACCTCTACAAGGCATAGCGTGGTGTCGGGCTCTACTTGTGAACCCACTTCTACAAAGGGGGCGGCATCGGGGTTGGGCTTTCGATAAAAGGTCCCGGGTATGGGGCTAATGACTTCGTGCATGGTTTCTCCCTTAAGATTTATGGATTTTAGGTTTTTGGATTTTAATGCCCTTCTCTTCTAAGAGTTTTCTTGTGGCGTGGATGAGAGCCAAAGCCCCCGGGGTGTCGCTGTGGATACACACCGAGTCAAAATCCACGGCGATGGTTTTGCCACTCACGCTTTTAACACTGCCCTGCTCGCAAGCTTGCAAGACTTTTTGGGAGACCTCTTCAGGGGTGTAGGCACGGGCACGGCGCACCATCACCAGTTGCCCATCATCGCCGTAATCCCTATCTCCGTAGAACTCCCTAACAAAGGGGTGTTTTAACTCTTGTGCTACGGCGTGGGTTTGTGTGTTTTCCATGCAATAAACTGGTAAGTTAGGGTCATATTTATGCAAGGTGCTGATGAGTGCGTAAGAAAAATCCCTATCCTTGCTAGCGTGTATGTATAAGCTCCCATGGGGCTTGAAGTGGTGCAAATGCCCGCCTAGTAGGTGTAAAAAGGCTTGCAACGCCCCCATTTGGTAAAGGCAATCGTTGGTAAGCTCTGTTGGGTTTGCCACAATATGCCTGCGCCCAAAGCCCACCAAATCCCTAAAACTTGGATGCACCCCGATTGCCACACCTTGCTTTAGGGCGTTCTCCACAGAGTGGCGCATGATATTCGGGTCGCTGGCGTGAAAGCCCGCCGCGATGTTGCAACTGCTGATAAGCTCCATGATCTTGTCGTCCACGCCATCGCCGATCACCCAAGGCCCAAAACACTCGCCCATGTCGCTGTTTAAATCAACTTCTGTCTTCATGTCACTCCTTTAAAAAACCCAAGTATGGCACAGAAACAACAACACTTAAAAACCAAGCCCCAAAAATCACACCCAAGCGTTACCAAACCCCCCAAACCCTAGCTCACATTTCCCATAGGCTTTAAGTTGTGGCGCGTTGTTGTCTAATCTGGCTAACATGGGCGAAAATTAAGGGGTTTTCATGATTTTAGTGTCTTTAACCGCTGAAATTGGGGCGAGCAAACACGGCAGTAGTGTGGGCGTGCTTAGGCTTAAAGAGAGGCTGCTTGAAAAGCACTCTGAAATTAGCGAGCATATGGTCTTGATCCGCCAAAAGCAATGTTTCTTGGAGGATTTTTTTAGATTTGCTAAGAACTTTGAGGATTATTACTTTTTTTGCAAGGATAACCTCATACCTAGCATGCGTGCAGTTTTTAAAAAGGGGGAGTTTCCCATTATTTTGAGTGCCGAACACTCAGGGGCGTTTGGCATCGTACAAGCTTTGCGCGCCGTGCATTCAAACAAAAAAATAGGCATTTTATACATAGATGCGCATGCTGACATGCACACAGCTTATGACAGCAGCTCGGGCAATTTGCACGGCATGCCCCTTGGCATGATCTTAAATAAAACCCACACAGGGCAAAATGCTCTAAACTCCCAAGAAATCGAGTATTGGGAGAGGCTATGTGTTTTAGACTTACCCAAGGGCGCGTTAGAGTTTAATCCCAAGCATTTAGTGTATTTTGGGGTGCGGAGCACGGAGGCGAGCGAGCGCAAAGCAATAAAAGATTACCAAATCCCACTTTTTAGTGTGGCTGAAATTAAGGAAAACACGCCTAGCGTGGTGGCACAAAGTCTAAAGCATTTAGAGAGCGTGGATTTGGTGTATTTGAGTTTAGACATCGATGTCTTAGACGGCAAGATTTTTAGCTCTACGGGGGTGAGGGAGAACAATGGGCTAAGCCCAGAGGAGTTAAAAGAGTTGTTTAATGGGCTTTTAAGGGCGTTTAAAGAGCGTTTAGCCGGGGTAGAGATCACCGAGTATAACCCAGAGCTTTGGGAGGGCAAGAACCCCGATGAAGAAATTATTTGGGGCTTGCTAGAAGATGCTGTGTGTGTGGTGGGTGGAAAATGTTAGGGTTAGTCAAAGAAAGCATGGATTGTGAGTTTAGGGTGGGACTCGTCCCCCACGATGTGGCACAGCTCACCCCACATTTTAAGGTCATGGTAGAAGAGGGGGCGGGGGTGATGAGTGGCTACAACGATGAAGCTTACGCTCAGGTGGGGGCTAAAATTGTGGGGACTAAAAAGGCATGGGCGCAACAAGTGGTGGTCAAGTGCAAAGAACCTTTAGAGGGTGAATACGCCTTGCTTACAGAGGGAGCGACTCTTTTTAGCTACCTAGATTTGGCCTACAACAAACCCCTAGCGCAAATGTTTATCGAGAAAAAAATCACCTCCCTTTGCACAGAAACCTTAGCCGGACCCAAGAACAACTACCCCGTGCTCGCCCCTATGAGTGTCATTGCCGGGCAACTCGCCGCCCATTTCGTGCAGCATTACTTACTCGGCTTAGAGCATTTGCCCGGGGTCTTTGGGCTTGGGGTGCTTTTGGGCGGTTTGGCAGGGCAGGCAAGGGCTAAGGTCGTGGTTGTAGGCGGGGGTGTGGTGGGTTTGGAGGCGGCAAAATCCTTAAGTCTAGCAGGCGCACGGGTAGTTATCTTGGAGCTAGACCCCTTAAAATTACAAGAGCACCCCTACAAACAACTTTATCATTTAGAAGTCCTCGCTGTGCATGAAGAGAACATCAAAGACGCTTTAAATGGGGCGGTTGGGCTTGTGGGGGCAGTGTTGGTTACTGCCACAAGCACGCCTAAAGTCATTTTAAAACGCCATTTAGCCCTAATGCAAAAAGGGGGTGTGGTGGTGGATGTGGCTTGCGATTTGGGGGGTTGTGTGGAAACCATCCGCCAAACTAGCCACTCCCAGCCCGTGTATTCGCAAGAGGGCTTATTACACTATGGCGTGCCCAACATGCCCGGCGTGGTGGCTAAAACTAGCTCCATTGCTTACAGCCAAGCGAGTTTGCCCTATTTGCGGCACTTCCTACAATACGGACTTAAGGGCTTTTTAGAGGCAAATACTAGAGAGGTCGCTAACACCTTAGGGGCTCTTAGTGCCCATCAGGGCTACCTTACCCAAGAGGGGATCGCTAGGGCGTTTGGCTTGCCTTTTAAGAGCGCAGTCGTCGTGCTAAATGGTCTTTAAATAAACCCACACAAGCCCCTAAAAATAAATAAATATCTGCCATGCCTACATACAAGATAGGTTCTTTAATGAGGACCTGCATGGCAAGTGCGCCTAAAAATAGCCAGCCCAAAACTCTATCCAAAGCAAACGCCACAAGCGCGAAGATGCACAGACTAGACATGGCTAAATCGCCATAGACAAGACTAAAGGGCAACAGCCCCAAAGTATCCACAAAGACAAACAAAACAAAAAGGGCTAAAAAGGCGTAGGCTTTTCTAGATAAAAAGGGCGTATGTGTGCATTTAGACAGCAAACCCCCCACGCTTAAAAGCAAGCTAAGTGTGCTCGTGCCCCCAAACAGCCCCACAAGCACCCCACTAAGGGTTAGCCCACACACAGGCACGCTCAAAAGAATGAAGGCAACAATCCCCCAAAGGGCGTTAAAACCTACAAATACCCACGCCCCCACACAAAAGGCGAGCAATACAGCGTCCACTATAAACTCTTTAAATATGCAAGGTTAAATACCAAGTGGGCGATGGCTTTGCGCTCTTTGGTGTAGAGGACATGCACTTGATTATTAAAGATCAACACAGCGGGGTAACTCACTTCTCCCCTTTGGCTTGTGTCTAAAATCTTTAAAGGCATAAATGTCCCACTTGTGGCATTGAAGCGGGCTAAACGCAAGGCACTTCGTGCGTTCGGGTTTTTAGGCAAAGCTTGATTATAAATGAGATACAACTCCCCATTAGCGTTAAAAAGGGCGTTTGCGCTGTCAAAATTTTTAAGATTGCTTAAGCGTGGGGGTTGCCAGTGCCAAAAGTCTAAACAAGTTTGGGTGTAAAAATGTGTGGTCTTGTAACTTCTAAACGCCACAAAAGCGCAATGTTTGTAGGGGACTAGGCTCGGCTGTAATTGTTGCTTTAAAGAGTTTGGCTTTAGCAAAAATTGTAAATGCGCTTTATTGTCGAACTTTAAGAGCACGGGGGATTTTCGGGCTAATTCGTGGTAAATGGGGAGGATAAAGCCCCCGTCTGTGGTCGGGGTCGGGGGATTTCTCACCAAGTGGCTAATATTCAAAAAGGGGCTTAGGTGCAAGGTTTGCTCGTAGTGTAAAGCTTTGGGCTTATTTAAAGGTGTGTTCAACACATAGATTCTAGAAGTCGCCCACCCACCCAAACTCGCCCCCACCACAAATAAATACAGCTTGTCCTTATGTACGTAAAGCACGGGGTTGCCTAGGATTTTCACAAACTCGTGGGCTTGTCGGCTAAGATCGCTAGCAGATAAAAGCTTAAACGCCTTGCTCCATTGCTTGTTTTGTGTGTTGTAAAGATTGCCCCAAATGCAAACATCACTTTGCCCTTCTTTACTCCCTCCAAAATAGGCGGCGAGTAAAATGTGGCGATCTAGGGCGATTAGATTCGCTGAATGCATACTTTGAGTGGGTGGGGAGGGCAGAAGTGAGGGGGGGCTGAAGTGGGGGTGTGTCGTGGTGAGTGTGGGGGGGGGTGTGAAGTTTATGGGAGGTTTTGTGGGGCTTAAAAGCCAAAACACACCAAAGAGCACTAAAACAAAGGCAAAAACTTGCATATAAAACCTTTAAATAAAGGCTGTAGTTTCGCACAAAATAACTTAAGGCGTTTTGTATTCTTGCCTCCCGCAATACACCCGTTTTCTATGCGTGTCAAACTTGGGGCTAAAGAGGTTTTTACTTTCTAAGTTATCCTTCGTGTGTATACCGACAATGGGTAAAAGAGTGTGGATCAAATCATCGCTCATAAAGGGTTTGTGCACTGCCTTAGCGATTAATTTGACTTCGTCGGGGTGTTTTTGTTTAAAGGTATCCGTAACATACACCATAAAAGGGATTTCTACCCCATATTTAGAACATCTATGCCCGTAGGTGTTAGAACTTTGAAAAATGTCTTGGGCGTGATCAGACAAGTAAAAAATGATTGCATCCCTGCCCTGAAACAACTTAAAAATCTCATTTAGCACATGGTCGGTGTAGTAAAGGGAATTGACATAGTCCGCCACAACTTGTTTATCTTTTTCATTTTTAACATGCAAGCCTTGATAAGGGATGTCTTTGGGGGTAAATTTAGCAAAGTCTTTAGGGAAGCGGCTGGCGTAAGTGTAATGGCTTCCAAAGAGATGGAATAGTAAAAAGTTTTTAGAAGTCAGTTGGCTTTTAGCCCGCTCGTTAAACGCTTTAATGAGCCACTCATCTAGGCTGGCGTTGGGCACATCTGTCGGACCATTGCTCCAATAACGCTTGTTAAAGGGGTAGGACCAAAGGGAAAACGAAGGGTTATTTTCTAAATCGTCTTGTGCGTCTAACCAAAATGTGGAATAATCTGCTGCCTTAAAGACACTGCCTAAATTCTTTTGTTGGTACCAAGGGATTTTGGCGTTTTCTCTATCGCTGTAATTTAAGAGGACTTGAAAAACGGCGTAAGTGTTGGCAAAGGGAGAGATGACATCATCAAAGACGAAGAGATTAGGCTGTGTTAAGCTACGCCGTAGGGTAAGCGAAATTGTCTTCTCTCTCTCTCTCTCTCTTATAAGCCCACTTAAAAAGGGCGTGTTTTGCACAGGGTAGCCATAAACCCCCATAAAATCCCTAGACGCACTTTCTCCCACAATTAAAACCACATTGGGCACACTATCAGTATCTACGCTTAGGTAGTCTTTAACAAGTGGCTGTTTTAGGCTTGTGTAAATGGTCTTTGTTTGCTTGTATTCTGTCAAAGTGGCACCAAATGCGTAGATTTCCTTTACAACGGGGATTGTATGCATTGCAATGTTAGGGTTAATCAACTTCCCATGCCACCCCTTTACATAAAATGCCCCGATATTATGCGCCCAAAAGATCCCAAAGAGCACCCCAAAGGTTTTCAGGCTTTGGGGTGGGGTTAAAGCCACTTGCAAGCGCACAAAATATAAAAACGCCATGCAAACCCCCCAATACAGCCCCACAAAGCCTAAATGGGGTTTGCCTACGCTCTCAAAAAACTCGGTGCTCTCCTTAAGATTCGTGCTTAAAATGGTGCCGACCAAAGAGGGCGTGAAAGCCATTTGGCAGTAATGAGAGGCGAATAAATCTATGAAGGCAAGAATGAGGCTAAACCCTAGCATAAAATTTTGTGCCCCACGCACAAAGCGGGGGAATTTGAGAAAGCCTAAGAGAAAATAATAAACATAAAAGACCAAAAAGCTATAAAAGGCAACTTTGAGCACATGCCATAAACTTTCTTGCACACCATGCACTTCGGGTGCAAAAAATGCCCCCACAATAGGGGCTAAGACCATTAGCCAAAATTTATTGTCTAAAACAACTTTACCCATAAAGTCTTTTCTAGGGTTTTTTAAGCAAACGCTCCAAAGGACATGAGTTTTTCATAGCGCAGGGTTAAAAAATCGCTCTGCTGGATCAGGGGGAGTTGTTGCAAGAAGTAGTCTTTAATAGATTGGCTGGCCTGTAGCTTGTCGCGGTGCGCACCCCTCTCAGGCTCTAAAATGATGTCGTCGATCAAGTTGGCTTTTTTCAGGTCAAAGGGGGTGATTTTCATGGCTTTGACCGCCACCTCGATCTTGCTTGGGTCGTTCCATAAAATCGCCGCACAGCCCTCGGGCGAAATCACGCTAAAGACGGCGTACTCCATCATGGCAAGCCTATCTGCTACTGCAATGGCTAAAGCCCCCCCACTGCCCCCCTCTCCGATGATGATGGAGATGGTGGGGACTTTCAAGGTGGCAAATTCTTGCAAGTTCCTAGCGATTGCCTCGCTCTGCCCGCGCTCTTCTGCCCCAAGCCCAGGGTAAGCCCCTGCGGTGTCCACCAACATTAAAATGGGTAGGTTGAATTTCTCGGCAAACTTTGCACTTTTTAGGGCCTTGCGGTACCCTTCTGGGTTTGGCATGCCAAAGTTGCGCATGATTTTATTCTTGGTCCCCCGCCCCTTTTCTTCAGCGATCACCACCACCGGCACGCCCTCGATCTTGCCCACAAAGCACACAATGGCTTTATCATCTTTAAAATGTCGGTCGCCAAAGAGCTCGTATTTGTCGGTTAAAATCAGGTCGATGTAGTCCATTGCATAGGGGCGGTCGGGGTGGCGGGCGAGTTGTAGGCGTTGGTAGTCGGTGAGGTTGGAGTAAACGGTATTGGTTTCTTTAGCTAGGCGCCTTTGTAAAATTTCCTTTGCGTCCAAGTCCCCCCGAATAGTCGCCATCTCGATATCCTCTTGCAACCCCTTAATGCGGTTCTCAAAATCTAAATAGACAGCCACTACAATCTCTAAACTACAAGGCTTTGAAGATCACCACGCCATTGGTCCCCCCAAACCCAAAGGAATTGCTCATCACCGCCTCTAACTTGGCTTGCCTTGCCTCGTTGGGGATGTAGTCCAAATCGCATTGAGGATCGGGGGTTTCTTGGTTGATCGTGGGGGGCAGTATACCCTCTTGCATTGCCATGATAGAGATCACCGCTTCAATCGCTCCAGCCGCACCCAAGCAATGCCCGATTTGCCCCTTGGTGGAGCTAACAGGGGGGACATTTTCCTTGCCCCCAAAGACATTTTTTAAAGCGATGGTTTCGTAAAGGTCGTTGTAGCCCGTGCTGGTGCCATGGGCGTTGACATAGCCCACTTTCGCCCCGACTTTGCTTGCCATATGCAAGGCTTGTTTCATGGCGCGGTAAGCCCCCTCGCCCTCGGGAGCGGGGGCGGTGATGTGGCAGGCGTCCCCACTCTCGCCATAGCCCACAAGCTCGGCACAAATGGGCGCACCTCGGCTTTTTGCACTCTCATACTCTTCTAAAACCAAAGCCCCCGCACCCTCGCCCATCACAAAACCATTGCGCTCTTTATCAAAGGGGCGGGAGGCTTTTAAAGGCTCATCGTTGCGGTTGGAGAGCGCGCGGATGGAGGCAAAGCCCCCGATGCCCACAGGGCAAATCGTAGATTCTGCCCCCACCACAAGCATGCGATCTGCCCCCTCGAGCACGATCGTTTTATACGCCTCGATGATGGCGTGCGTGCCGGCAGCGCAAGCGGTGACGCTAGAGAGATTGGGACCTTTAAAGCCGTACTCAATGGATACAAAGCCCCCGATCATGTTTACCAAAGCCGAGGTGATGAAGAAGGGGTTCACCTTGCGTGGGCCCTTGTCAAAGCAATAAATGGAGTTGGCTTCAATGTTACCAAGCCCCCCGATACCAGAGGCAGAGCTAATGCCCATGCGTTCAGCCCACTCTTGCGGGCATTTGCCCTCTTGTAAAATTTGGCTCTCAAAAACCGCCTCTTTGGCTGCCAAAAGGGCGAGTTGTATGAAACGCCCGGCTTTTTTGACATCTTTTAAATTCATCACCGAGGCGGGGTCAAAGTTGGTGATCTCGGCGGCGATCCGCACGGGAAAGCCGGTGGTGTCAAAGCTGGTGATCTCTTTCACCCCGCATTTGCCCTTGACAATGGCACTAAAAGCATCTTCCTTATTCAATCCTAGGGCATTGACCATCCCCATGCCCGTTACCACAACCCTACGCAAAAGAACTCCTCGCCTACAAGGATGAAAGATTAAGCGAGTTTGTTGTCTTGAATGAAGCGGATCGCATCACCCACAGTTTTGATCTTTTCAGCTTGCTCATCGGGGATTTCGATCCCAAATTTTTCTTCAAGGGCCATGATGAGCTCCACCACATCGAGCGAGTCCGCGTTTAAATCCTTGATAAAGTCCGCCTCTTCTGTAACCTGCGATGCATTCACATTTAACTGCTCTACGATCACTGCCTGCACATCTTCAAATAAAGCCATCAAAATCTCCTAACCTAAATTTAAATTAAAATTTTCAAAACAATCCCAGCATTCTAACCGCAAAACGCTTTAAGAACCCTAAAACAAAAGCCTATTTACGCTCCAAAATGTCGGCGATCCGGTATAGAAAATAGACAATCAACAACAATAAAACAATCACAAAAAAGTGCATCTCTCTTCCTTTAACTGAAATTTGCGCCCCTACATATACAAGCCGCCATTGACCTTCAAGACCTCACCCGTGATGTAGCTAGCCAGGTCGCTGAGTAAGAACGCCACAGCCCCGGCGACCTCTTTAGGCACGCCTAGTCTGGCTAGGGGGATGTTTTTTAAATACGCCTCTTTCACGCTCGCCTCTAAATGCGTCATGTCCGTGTCGATGAAACCTGGGGTGATGCAATTAAAGCGGACATTGCGCATCGCCCCCTCGTAGGCAAAGGACTTCGTCATGGATAAAATCCCCCCCTTGCTGGCGGCATAATTGACCTGCCCCATATTGCCTCGCTCGGCAATGACCGATGAAATGTTGACCACGCTCCCAAAGCGTTGTTTTGCCATCACCTTTAGGGCTTCTCGGCACCCGACAAACACGGATTTTAAATTCGTATCTAAGACTTGCATGAACTCTTCGGTTTTCATGCGTAAAGCGAGTTTGTCTAACACAATGCCGGCATTGTTGACTAGATAGCTTAAGCCCCCGTCGGCATCCACAATCGTTTGGATGCCCTCAATGAAAGCCTTTTCATCTGTAACATCAAACTTCACCAACGCCGCCTTGCCACCCATGCCCTCGATCTCAGCCTTCAAGCTGTCGGCACTTTCGGGGTTAGAGCGGTAGTTGATCCACACCTTTAAACGCCCCCCCTCTTTGTGGCTGTAATTTGCTAGCAACAGCGCAATGGCACGCCCGATCCCCCGAGCCGCCCCCGTGATCAAGACATTTTGTCCGCTAAATTCCACGGCAAATCCTTAGAGCTTAGACTCGTAGCGTCTTAGCATATACAAGCGTTTAAGGATTTTCTTTTTCGCGTTGATTTTTTGTTTCTTGCGTTTCTCGGTTTTGGACTCAAAAAAGCGTCTCGCACGGCATTCAGTCACCACCAAATTGCGATCTGTCTGCTTTTTAAAACGCCGATAAGCCTCATCAAAACTATCTGTTTCGCGCACCTTGATCCCGGGCATGCCATCACCTACTTTCTTGTGTAAATATCCGCGTATACTAACAAACTTTTGTAAATTTAACCTAAAATCACGAAAACTTTGCTATAATGGGGCTTTTTGGGTGCTCATAGCTCAGCTGAATAGAGCAACAGGTTGCGGTCCTGTAGGCCGGGGGTTTGAATCCCTCTGAGCACACCACTTTGTAACTCCCTTTGAACCTTTTTATACCCTTAATACCCTCTTAATACCCTTGATCGATCATCGCTTGGGCGACCTTCCTAAAACCGGCAATGTTTGCGCCTAAAACTAAGTTTGTGGGGTCTTTAAACTCGGCGGCAGTTTGGGAGCTGTTGGTGAAAATGTCTTGCATGATGGTGTGTAATTTTTGGTCCACCACCTCAAAACTCCAAGTATGTAGGCTTGCGTTTTGCGCCATTTCTAAGCCGCTCACAGCCACGCCGCCCGCATTTGCTGCCTTGCTAGGTCCGTAGCAAATTTTTGCCTTTAGAAAGGCTTGCACTGCCTCAGCAGTTGATGGCATGTTTGCCCCCTCAACTACGCACTTACAGCCATTTTGTAGCAAGGTTTTAGCATCCAGCTCACTAAGCTCGTTTTGCGTAGCACTTGGAAACGCCGCAAAACAAGGCACACCCCACACTCCATTTGTGCCTGCTTTGTAGTCCTTCGTGGGGGTGTAGATGGCACTTTTTTTATTCTTGGCGTAGTCCTCAATGCGCCCCTGACGCACCTCTTTGATTTCTTTTAATAGCTCTAAGTTGATCCCCTCTTTATCGTAGATCATGCCCTTAGAGTCGCTGACTGTTACGGGGATCGCCCCCACTTGCCATAACTTTTCAATGGTGTAAATCGCCACATTGCCGCTACCAGAAACAGAACAGACCTTGCCCTCTAGCCCCTCTTTACGCGCCCCTAACATTTCTTGGGCAAAATACACGGCACCATAACCCGTAGCCTCTTTACGCACTAGACTGCCCCCCCAGTCTAAATTTTTGCCCGTGAGCGCACCCTCAAAGCCATCCACAAGCTTTTTATACCGCCCAAAGAGATAGCCAATTTCCCTAGCCCCCACGCCAATGTCGCCGGCCGGTACATCTTTTAATGCCCCAATATAGCGGTGCAATTCGTCCATATACGCCTGACAAAAGCGCATGATCTCCGCCTCACTCTTGCCCTTTGGATCAAAGTCGCTCCCTCCCTTTGCCCCACCAATGTTTAGTGTGGTGAGCGCATTTTTAAAGATTTGCTCGAAACCCAAAAACTTAATGATACTCGCATTTGCGCTGGGGTGAAACCTTAGCCCTCCCTTGTAGGGACCTAGGGCGTTGTTGAACTGAACCCGCCACCCCCGATTGACTTGTACCTTGCCTTTGTCATCAGCCCATACGACCTTGAAAAAGACCTGCCTATCTGGCTCCACCAGGCGTTCTAAAATGGCGTATTTTTCATACTTAGGTTCTTTTCTGAGTAGGGGGCTTAAAGCGTGCAGCATTTCGGCGACTGCTTGTCTAAACTCCACTTGTTGGGGGTAGGCACTCTCCACATGTTTTAAAATCCGATCCGCATACATGAGAACTCCCTTCAAAAGTAACTTTACAAAGTCAAATACCCATTGTATAATACCCACTCACAACTAACCTATGGAAACATAATGGATGCTTACGAATACAGCGAATTACTTAAGGACTTGCAGGGCAAATGCCATAACATCGCCCAAATCATCAAGCCCCAAGAGTTGCAGGCACAATTAGAAAGATTGATCCAAGAGCAAGCCCACCCCGACTTTTGGCAGGATAAGACCACCGCCACACACAAAAACAAAGAAAAAATGCGTGTAGAACGCCTATTATCCGCCTACTACAAGACCAAACAAGCTCTAGATGAAACCTATGAACTCTTTGAGCTAACCCAAGAGGACACCCACGCTTTAGGACAGCTGTTTGACGAAGCCCCCAAATTAGCAAGTTGTATCCAAAGCATGGAAGTGGAAGTCATGCTAAGCGATCCAAACGATGCCCTAGACGCTTTGGTGAGCATCCAACCGGGAGCTGGGGGGACAGAGAGCCAAGACTGGGCGAGCATGCTCTATCGCATGTATTTACGCTGGGCGGAGAGACGGGGCTTTAAGGTGGAGCTTTTAGACTATCAAGAGGGCGAGGAAGCGGGCATTAAGGGGGTGGCTTTTAGCATTAAAGGAGTCAATGTCTATGGCTATATGAAAAATGAAAATGGCATACACCGCCTCGTGCGCATGTCCCCCTTTAATGCTAATGGCAAGAGGCATACGAGCTTTGCGAGCGTTCAGGTGAGCCCCGAAGTGGATGATGAGATCAATATTGTCATTGAGGAGAAAGACTTTGAGATGGACACCTACCGCGCGAGCGGAGCGGGCGGACAACATGTCAACAAAACCGAGTCGGCTGTGCGCATCACCCACCACGCTACGGGAATTGTAGTGCAATGCCAAAACGATCGCAGTCAACACAAAAACAAGGCAATGGCATTAAAAATGTTGAAATCCAAACTCTACGAGCTCGAGTTACGCAAGCAACAAGAACAAAGCAACCAAAAAGAAAAGAGCGAAATCGGTTGGGGACACCAAATTAGAAGCTATGTTTTAGCGCCCTACCAACAAATCAAGGATGCAAGGAGTGGGATCGCCTATAGCCAAGTGGAGGCGGTTTTGGATGGGGATCTGGATCAAATCATGCAAGATGTCCTAGTGCGTAAGGCGCAAATTCCTTAAAGCATTCTACAAAGCAAAATAAATTATAATCGCCGCATTATCTAAGGAGGATAGATGACCCAAGAAGAGTTGGATGCCTTGATGAGTGGGGGCGGTTTGGAAGTGGCCACCCTTGAGGAATTGGAGAAGGCGGACGAGATTGAAGAGGGCGATGAAGACAAAAAAGACCAGGAGGCGGGAAGCCACTACATGAAAGTGGATAAAAAAACCGCCGAGAAATACGGTAAGATCGACTCTGAAGAGTGGCCCCCCCCACCCCCCACTGAAGAGCACAAAGTCGTGCACCAGCTAGATGATGTTACCCGCGACTCTGAGGTCAAAGCCACCCAAGTTTTCGACCAGCTCGACTACATCAACATGAGCGCAGATGGGATTTTAAAAGTTTTAAAGAAAATGAAAGATCCCCTACAAAAGCATTTAGAAATCTTTGAAACTTTAGCTGAAAACTTTCCTCTAATCCAAACTTTCCAAACTTCCCTAGATGAAACAAATGAGATTTTACAAGGCATCAATTCTATACAAGAAAAAGCCGAAGGTTGTTCAGACAGCTCCATGCAAGCCATGGACATCATGCAATTTCAAGACATCCACCGCCAAAAAATCGAGCGGGTCATCAATGTCATGCGCGCTTTGACGCAGTACATGAACGCCCTATTTGAGGGCAGTATCGCCGATTCTAAACGGGTCAGCTCCGCCTCTTACATCATCGGCGATGACAACGAGAGCGCGGCGAGTGAGAGCGACATTGAGGCGTTGATCGCCGCCTTTGGTAAAAAATAGCTTTGGTCGAATTACTCGCCCCTGCGGGCAATCTCACAAAGCTTAAAATCGCCCTAGATTATGGGGCGGATGCGGTTTATGCGGGCTTGGGGCAGTTTTCTTTGAGAAACCGCGCGTCTAAGGCGTTTGATTTGGAGAGTTTTAAAGAGGGCGTGCGCTACACCCACGCAAAGGGCAAGAAATTTTACGCCACTTTAAATGGCTTTCCTTTTAACGCCCAAATTAAACTTTTAGAGGAGCAACTGCTAAAACTTGCCGATTGCAAGGTCGATGCGCTCATCATCGCCACCCCCGGGGTGCTAAGGCTGGCGCAAAAACTCACCCCCCATATCCCCATCCATTTATCCACCCAAGCCAATGTGATGAATGTTTTGGACGCTGAGGCTTACTACGAAATGGGCGTGAAGCGCATTGTAGCGGCACGGGAGATGAGCCTCAATGACGCGGTGGAGATTAAAAAACACCTCCCCGATTTGGAGCTTGAAATTTTTGTGCATGGGAGCATGTGCTTTGCCTTTTCTGGGCGGTGTTTGATCTCGGCTTTGCAACACGGGCGTGTGCCAAATCGAGGTAGTTGTGCCAACGATTGCCGTTTTGACTACGAGTATTACATTAAAAACCCCGACACGGGCGTTTTAATGCGCCTTGAGGAGGAGGAGGGTATCGGCACGCACATTTTAAACGCCAAGGATTTAAACCTAGCTAGCCACATTGGCGCGATTTTAGACACTAAGGCGATCGATGCTTTCAAAATTGAGGGGCGCACGAAGTCTAGCTACTACGCTGCCATCACCACAAAAACCTACCGCACTGCCATAGACGACTACTATCGCAACCAACACCGCCCCGCCCTCTACCAAGCCGAGCTAGCCACTCTCAAAAATCGGGGCTTTAGCGAGGGGTATTTAATCAAACGCCCCCACCAACGCCTAGACACCCAAAATTTTAAAACCGCGATCAGCGAGGGGGATTTTCAAGTGAGCGGGGAGGTGCTAGAAGATGGTTGGCATTTTTTATGCAAATTCACCACCCGCCCCAATGAACCCTATGAAGTGGTCTTGCCCTATGGAGCGCATTTAGAGCCCGTAGCCAATGAGCTAGGTAAACTCTATAGCTTTGAGGGCAAACACTACCTTTGTCTGTATAAAATCGCTTTAGAAAACGGGCAAGAACTAGAGAGCGTGCATAGCGGGAACACTAATCCCATAAAACTTCCGGCAAAACTTCCCGCCCGCACATTTTTACGCACCCAACATGTTTTACCCCACAAAGACTGACAAGTCAGGCAATGCTTTTTTATCTTATCTGAGAACCAGCACGACTACAAAAAAAAAAAAAAATAAATATCTTTTGGCACGCACATCCTTGGTTGTGGTAAGACATTTAGCTCTCATCCTCTCTTTTTCGCTAGGGACTTTGTGCGCCCACCCCTTTTCAGCCTTTAATGGACCTTTTGTCGCGGTTGGCATGGGGGTGGGTCGGGGCTATGTCCTCCAAAATGGGGATTTTACAGGCACTTCTAGTAATTTATCTTCACACTCTACGCAATTTGGCTTCCAACTGCAAGGAGGGGATCAAAAATATTTTAACCCCTTTGTGGGGGTGTCTTATTATGGTTACTTTGGATACCGCTACCTCTATATGGATCAATTTGCCCATGCCTTTGAGAATGCAGCCAGTGCAAACCGCTATAGCTTAGGCGTGGGGGCTAATCTCTTAATCAACATTTACAGCAAATTCAAAAGAAAGGGGCGGCGACTCAAAGTTTATAACTACGGGGTTTTTGGGGGCTTGTTAGCGATAGCAAATATTTGGAGTGTGCGTTTTTCAGGCATGAGTGCTTCCTATGTGCGCAACAACGCCAACATCGATGCCGTCTTTGGGGTCAGCATGCGCTTTGATAAATTTAAATTGACCTTTGGTGTCCATGTCCCCCTTGCCAACCAAACAAGGTTGGTGCGTGTCCCAAGCAGCTCCCCCGTTAGGTCTTTGGAGATTGGGAATAATTACCAAAGTTCGGAGCTTTTCATGAATTTTATACGGATCTTTTGACATTCTTGGAGCCATATGCAAACCGATGCTGACAAGATGTGCCCTTTTTTGTTTCTGCATGATTTTGTGCCTTTCTATCCTTGAGGCGCACTCTCTTGCGTCCTATTTAGATGGGAATTTTTTATCCTTTGGGATGGACGCAGGAGGGGGAGATGTGATGGAAAGCGTGAGCAACCTAGCTACAAGCACCAAAGAGGAGCAAACATACAAACTCGAGCAAAGTGCCTTTGAAAATGCCCTAAGTCAGCTCAAGAGCAATCGCAACCAGACCATTAACACCCTGCAAGGCATCGTCCAACAGCTCTTGGGGACTGACCCGACCTCTTCTGCGCTCAACCACCTGGTCGCCCAAATCAATGATTTGGCTAAAAACCCCAACTCTAAAGACTTGATGTCTAACCTCAATACGAGCTTGCAGACCTACCAAGATTATTTAAATGGGATGATTTCCTCTTATGAGAGCCAAAACCAACAAATTATCCAAGAAGCCCAAGCCAAATTGAAAGTCTACGAAGCCAAAGTGAGCTCCTACACTGCCCAAAATCAAGCCATCCTCCAAAAGGCGATCCACAATTTCAATACCTATAACACCCAAATCCAACAAACTTTTAAAGCATTGGGTATTGAGTGCGCTAAAGTGATGGGGGCAAACAGCCCCACTTGCACGGGCTTAAGCCCTAAGGATTTAGATTACACTTTCCCCAAGAATTTCCCCACAAAAATCACTGATTTCACGCCCTCACAGACGATTCAAGCCCTCCAATCTCTAGGTGCACAGCTGGATAAAAGCATTAAGGTCGTGAGCGAAAACGCCCAAGCGATTAACAACGCTAACCAAGAAATCGCCCAAAAGGGGGTTGAGGAAATGAAAATGCTTTTACAAGCCAAAACCCAAGACATCACCCAAGCCCTTAACAATGTGATGGGGCTTTCTCTAATTATTAGCAATGCTTTTCACAATGCATGGGTGAATTATGCCAATGGAAAACTCTATGGGATAGACAACGCCTCTGAAGGCTCTTACACCTACAAAGGGACGACTTATGATAACTTTGTCAATAATTCTTGGAACTGCGTGTTAAAGCAAATTGTAGACTCTGATCCTAATAGCTCCTATACGGGCTTTCAGGCGAGCAATTGTAGCCTTGTCGGTATTGGTGCAGCAAAACTCCCCCCCCAATTCAAAGCTTTGGGGCTGAACCTTTACAACATGTGGAACACCCTTTTTAATGTCCAAGAAATGCAAGCCAAGATTCCCGCTATCATGAACTCAAATTGCGCCCCGGGCAATGGGGTGGGCGGAGCGTCATGGCATAATTGTGGCAATACCCCCTCCTTGCAAACAATGCAAAACGATATGACCAAATTTTTTAATTTTATGAATGGCTATGTGGGGAGTGTAAGCTTTAATGGCAATTTTGCCAACTCGGAAGTTTATACCAAACTTGAAGGGTATTTGGACACAGGCAACTTGAGCGATGCCAAGCAGTTAGTGCAGGGCTACCAACAAGCCGCCAAAAACATGATTTCTACTTTCCAAGATAACCCCGTGTGGATCATGAGCATTGTGCCCAACGGGTCCCCTACTTCCGATGTGCCTGATGCCTCCAAAAATGTCAAAGACTGCTGGAGCTCCCAATTTGCTGGAGCGAATTTCCCCCAAATCAACACCAATACGGGCAAGCCCTACACAATGTGCGGATACAGTAGCTGGGCTCGGTCGATCCTTGTGGGTTACTTTGGCTTTGGCAAAAGCACTGCAACAAGTATTGAGCAAGCCATCAGCACCGCCCTAGGCCCCGTCAATACCGCCATACAAAACGCCATCAATGCCACCAAAGCCTACAAAAATTACAAGCCCCCCCAAGCCTTTTCTGTCCCTAACCCCACTTTCCAGCCCCAAGTCCCCACCCCCACTTCCCCTAGCGCACCGCTGATTAGCACCAATGCCACCCCCCTGCCCCAACTTAAAAAACCCACAATCCCCCTAATCTCCTTTTCCACTTCTAATTTTAGATCATCTAGCTCTCTAAGACTGGGAATGCATGTGAGTGGGGGCTATCAAAAGTATTTCAGCCCCTTTTTGGGGATCGCCTACTACGGCTACTTGGCTTACCGCTACGCTTACATGGCACGCTTCATTAGAAACTCTGACCTCACCGATTTAAACCGCTACACTCTGGGTTTTGGGGCAAATTTACTCAGCAACTTTTACACCAAGATCAGCAAAAGGCGGTTTGGATCGGCAAGAATCCGCGCATACGGCATGTTTGGGGGCTTACTCGGGACTTTCAACATTTACGGGGCGCATTTTCTACACGACAAAGCCCAAATGCGCACCGGTTTTAATGTGGATGCTGTAGCTGGCTTACAAATGCGTGTCGATCGCTACAAGTGGAGCATGGGCGTGCGTATCCCTATCATCCAAAAAGCCCAGAGTATCCCCCTAGACAATGGGGAAAACCTCGAAATCCTAGAGAACTACAAGCACCCCCAATTTTTTCTCAACTTCACCACGATTTTTTAAGCAAGAAGCCACAGCTTGGGACAAGCGTTATTCAATCTGCTTAGGTTCGCCATTGTCGGGGCATTGCTCGCTGGGGGCTTCTTGGGCAAGCCCTTTAACAACGGGCTTAGGCTTTGTGGCACAAGCCGTTTTATGGGCGCAACCCACACTAAAAACTAACACTAATGCCAATGCCAAAAGCCTAGTTTTTTTCTCCATCGCAAACTCCTTTATCAAATAACCCCCCAAACTTAGCGCATTAAAACCAACCACCCACTAATCTTTTTTGGTTTTTTGGCTGATTTTGCTAATCCACAGCCACAGCCCGACTAGGCTTATGATGAAAAGCACGGGCAAGAGATAGGGATAAGCGTTGCCCTCATCTAAAGAGCGGCGCACCCACGCGCTGGCATGGAAAGTGATCTCGCCTAGGCTCAACGCCCACAGCGCACAAGAGAGCGCGTTAAGCCCCACAAACTGCTTAAAAGAAAACTTGCTAAGCCCTATGGCTAGGGGGACTAGAGTTTTCACCCCATAAATGTATTTGTTGAAGAAAATCAGCCAAGCCCCGTATTTGTGGATCCATATATGCACTAAAGCGAGCTTACGGCGGTGTTTGTGTAGGTAGCTACGCATTTCTTTTTTCTGTGTCCGCCCCAGCCACACCAATAAACAACTGCCGACAAAATTACCCAGCCCTGCCACGAGCATGGTTTTTGTAATGTCCATATGCCCGGTTGCGCTCAAAATCGCCGCCAACACAAGCCCCACATACCCACTCCCCAAAGAATACACAAAGAGAAAGAAATACCCCCACGAGTCGAACAAGGCTTGAAAATGCGCTAGATCCACCAAAGTCCTTAAGCTTAATCTTTCTAGGGTATAATAGCACAAAGTCCAACTAGGAGTTTTTCATGACTAATGGTTATTACGCAGCCACAGGGGGCATGGTTACAGAGTTTAACCGCTTAGACCAAATTTCTAATAATTTAGCCAATCTCAACACTGCCGGTTTCAAGCGCGACGATGTGATCGTGGGCGATTTTTTGCGCCTTTATCAAAATTACCGCGATAAATTACCCCTGCCCGATCAAACCCGCCAAGCCGCCAAGTATTTAAACCGCAACCTAGATCGCGTGCCTATCATCGTAGAAAGATACACCGATTACAGCCTAGGACCCATGCAAAAAACAGACAACGAGTTGGATTTTGCCTTGAGCGATCCTAACGCCTACTTTGTGGTGCAGACCCCACAGGGCATTGCCTTTACCCGTGATGGGAGCTTTACCATTGACGCACAAGGCTTTTTAAGCACTAAAGAGGGTTACCATGTCTTAAGCCGTGGGGGGATTGAAAATGGCGCGGGGATACAAATGTTGCCCGGGGCAAGTGTGAGTGTTGCGCCCAATGGGGACATGTTTTTTAGACAGGGCAATGAGGAAGTGCCGGGGGGGGCTTTAGCCGTGGTGGGCTTTCAAAGTCAAAAACTCTTAAAGAAAATCGGCGATAACCTTTACACCTACCCGCAGGATAAAATGGACGAGCGCACTGAGCTCAACGCCCCCATTGTCCACCAGCACTTTTTAGAAAAAAGCAATGTGAATGCTGTGATTGAAATGACCCGCCTCATTGAAGCCAACCGCTTGGTGGATATGTACTCTAAAGTGTTAAGGACCCACATGGACGACATGCACGCTGAGGCGATCAGCAAACTAGCAGCAAGGGTATAAGGAGCGCGTGATGAAGTTATCTAAAAAGTTTCTACCCCTTGCTTTATTGGCTTGTGGGGGGGGGCTACACGCTGAAAAGAGCGCATTTTTCATCGGGGGCATTTATGAAGTGGGCGGCTCGACCTTTAAAGCCCGTATCAGTGGCAAAAAACCCAGTAGTATGAACCGCACCGCCATCACCCAGGGCGTAGGCGTACGGGTCGGCTATAATCTGCTCTTTGGGGAAAAGGGCTATGTGGGCTTGCGCTTTTATGGCTTTTACAACTGGGGTTTAACTAACTTTGGCAAGGTGGTGTGGAATCGGAACGCTAACTTTGGCAAGAACACCTTTAATTTGTCTGGCTATGGCGTGGGAGCAGATTTACTCATCAACCTCTTTAATGGCGAAAAGTCTAATCTAGGCGTGTTTGGTGGCGTGGCACTGGGAGGTAACACTTGGTATGCGGTGCATGGACCGGGAGGGGCAACGCGCTTTCAGTGGATGGTCAATGTGGGCGTTCGGGCGGTGATCGCTAGACACAGTGCCTTTGAAGTGGGTGTAAAAATTCCCATGCTCGCTACCCATGTGCAGGGTAGAGTGGACGGTGGTGTTTTTAATGACTTCAGTCTGTCCTTAAAACGTGATTGGGCATTCACCGCCGCCTATTATTTCTTATTCTAATGTTGCGCTTGTGGCGTGTGCTGGTGTTGCTGGCTTTGGGTGTGGGTGTGGGTATGGTGCTCTTCTCTGGAGCGTGTGTCGCTCCCGTGATTTTTAAAACTCCCGGGATTTTAGACCAACACCACGCAGGGGTGCTGATGGGGCGCATTTTTGTCAAGGGCAATTATCTTTTAAACGCCCTAGCTTGCGTGCTTATCTTGGACGCTTTGGTGCTTTGGGCGGTGCATAAATCGGGGCTTTTATTCTTCCACCTAGTGGGGGTGGCACTGATTGGCTTGTTTAGCTTCTACTACACCCCCTACATTTTAAACGCCCAAGCCATCAACGCCACCACTACCCCCGAGTTTGCCACCGTGCATGCGCACAGCGAAACCTTGTTTAAAGCCTTGCTCACCCTACTTTTGATCTCTTTTGTGTGGCGCGCGTTGCTCAAGCCTAAGAGAGGTGTTTAAAACTCGCTACGAGATTTTCGACCAAGAGATTAAACCCATCCACCAAGATAAACACCAAAATTTTAAAGGGCAAAGAGATCATCACAGGGGGCAGCATCATCATCCCCATTGCCATTAAAATGGAACTCACAACCATGTCGATGACTAAAAAGGGCAAGTAGAGCAAAAAGCCGATTTGAAAGCCCGTTTTAAGCTCGCTGATCATAAAGGCGGGCACAAGCACGGTTAGGGGGACGGCGCTGGGGTTTTTGGGGTTTTCTAAATGGCGGATTCTAAAAAATAGGGCTAGGTCCTTTTCACGGGTGTTTTGCAACATGAACTCTTTAAAAGGCACAATGCCGATCTCAAAGGCTTGTGTATAAGAAATCTTTTCAGCCAAGTAGGGCTTAATGGCAGTGTTGTAGCTCTTCTTAGCGGCGGGCTCCATGATAAAAAAGGTCAAAATCAACGCCAAAGACACCAAAATTTGCGTGGGGGGGGTTTGCTGTGTGCCTAGGGCGGTGCGCAAAAACGAAAACACTACGATGAGGCGGATAAAGCTCGTCATCACTAAGATTAAAGAGGGCGCAAGCACCAAGAGGGTTAAGACAAGCACCACATTTAGGGTTGTCACTAATTGCGTGGGCGTGTGGGGAGCTGTGAGAGATAAATTGATTGTGGGGATCACGGGGTCTTTAAGGGTGGCGCCGAGCAACACACAAGAGGCAAACACCGCCCAAAATAAAAGAAAACGCAAGGAAAAGCCCTTTTGTGTGGGATAAACTTTTAAGTATAATAGGCTTGTTTTTAAAATTGCCTAAAAAGGGAAAAAATGGCAGTATCGGTTGTGATCTTAGCGGCGGGCAAGGGCACGCGCATGCGCTCCAAGTTACCCAAAGTCTTGCATAAAATTTGCGGGCAGGAAATGCTTTTACATGTGCTAGAAAGTGCTTTTAGTGTGAGTGAGGATGTGCATGTCATCTTGCATCACGAACACGAATTGATTTCTCAGGTGATTTACAAACACTTTAAAAACAGACCAACCATCCACCTCCAAAATGCCACACAATACCCCGGCACAGGGGGGGCGCTCATGCAAGGGAGTAAAGCCCCTTTGCAAACCGCCCACAACCGCCTTTTAGTGCTCAACGCCGACATGCCCCTTGTATCTAAAGAAGCCCTTATGCCCTTTGTGGCAAGCCAAGAGGCGAATGCTTTGGGGGTCTTTAGCTTAGAAAATAAAAGTGGCTATGGGCGGGTGTGCTTAAGTGGCGGTAAGGTTACCTCTATTGTAGAGGAAAAGGACGCAAGCGCAGAAGTCCTAGCCCTAGACACCTTAAACGCCGGGGTGTATCTCTTTAGTCAAGAGTTCTTAAAAGAGTTCTTACCCAAGCTGGACAAGAACAACGCCCAAGCCGAATACTATTTAACCCAGCTTGTGGGCTTAGGCGTGCAACAAGGCGTGCGCTTTGCCCCGATTTTTGTTAATGCTCACGACTTCTTAGGGGTCAATTCACAAAGCGAGCTAGCCGCCGCTGAAAACAAAATGCTAGACAAATTACGAGAGCAGGCCATGCAAGCGGGGGTGTGTATGCACATGCCCCACACGATTTACTTAGAAAAGGACGTGCGCTTTAGGCAGGGTTGCGTGCTCGAGCAGGGGGTGCATTTGGCGGGGGCTTGCTATTTGCAAGAGGCGCACATTAAGGCGCACAGTGTGGTCGAATCAAGCCACATTGAAAACAGCTCCATCGGGCCACTCGCGCATATCCGCCCCAACTCTAAGATTATTAATAGCCATGTGGGCAACTTCGTGGAAACCAAGAGTGCTTATTTAAATGGGGTGAAGGCGGGGCATTTGAGCTACCTTGGCGATTGCAGCATTGCCAGCGGGACGAATGTCGGGGCGGGAGTCATCACCTGCAACTACAATGGTAAGAGCAAGCACCACACCAAAATCGGGCACAATGTCTTCATCGGTAGCGACAGCCAACTAGTCGCCCCCTTAAACATCCCCGATAATGTGCTGATCGCAGCGGGCAGCACCATCACAGAGCCCATGCAAGAGGGAGATTTAGTCCTCGTGCGCCCCCCTCAAGTGTCCATCTCCAAAGGGTATTTTAAATTCTTCAAAAAGCCCTAGTTGCGCCTTGAAACCCTTGCAGCCCCCACCGCCCCCACCACAGCAAGGCAATCCCACCCAAGCCCCCACAACACGAGCCCCCCCACAGCTATCACCACCGCCAAACTGCTAACCTCTATAAAGGCAAACCCCCCACTAAAACCTCTATAAAAACCATAAAACAACACAACCCCCCACCACATAACCCCCACAGCATACAACTCCATACAACCACAACCCCCCACTTGCCACAGCCCCAAACACCCCCAAAACTCACCACCTCCAACACCACGCACCAAAGAACAAGTCTTTTTAATCACAAAAGCACACGCCACAAAAATAGCAAAAGGGCAACTAAACCTATAAAACCCTATAAGTTTTTGCGCAAGTTGTTTTGCGACAACAGCCATAAATATTTCTAAAAAGGGCGTTGTAGTTTGTGTTGCATGAGCCCAGCATATATGCAAAAAGCTCCTCAACAACTAAAGGATAAGGCCAACCTTTTGATGAGGGCAGGCACGCTAGAAATATAGCAACAAACCCCACTTTATGGGATTTTGTGGCTATACAAGAGCTTTGATAGATGATAGAAAACATACACACAGAGCTAAAGAGAGCAAGAGAAACACACAATCTCTATTAAAATTAGCAATGCAGACAATGCAGCGCAAAATTTGCAATTCAATATCGAAACCTCCGGTATCCCCACACTCAACCCAAGCCAAAATGGCAATCAAGGCAATACAAGCACCAACGCCACCACAGAGGTGAACAATTTAGTCAATTCTTTAAACACGCTTGCCACCAATGTGGGCAACACCTATGCAGGGCTACAAACCATTGACACCCAAGCTAAACAAACCGCTGGTTATTTGCAGACCATTGTTTCCGCTTATGACAATGCCCTAAATGTTTTTACAAAAATTGGGGCATTTGCTGTGAGCGACCTTAAAGAGGTACAAAAAGATGAAACAATTCTTGCCACCACCAAAGAGGGCACAGAAGCCAATCTCATCGCCACACATAACTTAAAGTTAGCTCTTGCAAACACAGGTGCAGAGATTGCAGCGTTGCAAGCCACTGAGCAAGAGATCACAAAATCGGGCATACAAACCCAACTCTCAAATGCTGTTGCAGATATTACATCTTTAAATCAAGATCTTGGCATTGCAAAATACACCTTTACACAAAGCGCTATAGCGGCGGGGACCCCCCGGGTGTGATCACCTACGCCGACAAGCTTAAAACAGCGGTAAGCAATGTTACCAACGCCTTAAACGCCACAAAAACCGCCTTAATCGATGCCTGCGGACAAGGGGCGGAGTGCCAAACAAGCGGCACGGGTTCTAGCACTTCAGGCTCTAGCTCCAATGATGGCAAGAGTTCTTCTAGCGGCAACAATAACAACAAAAACAAGAGCTCTTCTAGCCAAAATAAGGGTAAAAATACTGCAGACTCGAGTCCGGACCAAAAGACCCCAAGCACCAATTCTGGCAAAACAAGCCCACACGCTAAAAACTCCAAGGAGCACAGCTCTAGTTCTAATAAAACCGGTCCTAACGCCAACCCCCATCAGAACAACCAAACCCCACAAACCGCCAGCAACTCTTTGCAAAACCTCATCAACTCCATTATAGACCAAGAGTTGCACGGCCCGGGACCAGTCCAAAGCGCCATCCTCCACTACATCGATCAAGAGGCGCACACCATCACCCAAACCACCAGTGCGATCATCAATAGCTTAGACAATGTGAGCGCAGCCCAAGCCGTGCAAAACATTGTGGCAGGGCTAGCAAATTACACCCAAGAGCTTGAGAATAATTTAGCAGATAATCCAGAGATTCCCCAAAGCTTCCAAACAGAAGTGGCTCACTTCATCCAAGGCATGCAAGCCAGCGATATTAATTTAGAATTAATACAATTAAATTTAGACAGCCTGATTTCTCAAGCCAGCCAAATGCGTGTGGCGTTGCTAGATAGTTTGGCAAACTCTGTCAATGCGCAAAACCTAAGCTCTTTTGCCAGCTTTGTGGCTTTGCCCGCTAAGTTAGACCTAAGCCCCAACCAAGCCCAAAACACCCAGCAAGCGGTGCAAGGCTTAAACAATCTCTTGATTTATTTAAACTCCGCTAAAAATAAAATGGCCGCCCATGCTAAAGAAAGCCCTGAAGTGTTCTTAAACAGAGCGGGCGGGATCGGGCTGCCTAACCAAACCATCAATTCTAACGCAAATATGTACGGCGTGGATGTGCAGGTGGGGTATAAACAATTCTTTGGCAAAAAGAGAAGATGGGGTCTGCGTTACTATGGCAGCTTTAGTTACCAAAGAGGCGTGTTCTACGACCGCAACATCTCCAGCGTGAATAACTTTGTCTATGGGGCTGGGGTGGACGCTTTGTATAACTTCTATGAGAGCAAGGATGGCAAATACACCACGGGGGTGTTCTTGGGCTTTATGCTGGCGGGCAGCAGTTGGGTAGCCCCTGGTTATCATAACCTCTCCTCTGCCATGCAAGCCATTAATGCCGCAGGCGGACACGCCACCATGCACACCTCTTACTTCCAAATCCCCTTAAACATTGGCTTTAGAACCAATGTTACCAAGCACCATGGCTTTGAAATTGGTTTAAGAATCCCCCTTGCGGCTAATTATTATTTCAGAGGTTCTTTAAACGGCGCACACCTAGAAACCACCTATAAACGCAATGTGGCGGTGTATGTGAACTATGTTTATAATTTTTAGGAAGAAACGCGCAGCGTTTCTTAAGCGCAGCGTTTCTTAAGCGTGTAGCTTAAAAGATTTTAAATGCCCCTTGGCAGGTTTTAAACCGCCCAATCTAAACCTCCACAATCTTTTTAAAATTATGGCAAGGTTGTTCATCTTGCTACCCCCTTTTTTACCCTTAATGTTTTGCCATTTTAGGGGAGTTGTAGTATAATGGGCTTTTTTTGGAGAGGATATGGAGCATCGGGTTTTTACTTTTGCAGGATTGATCAGCCATAACCACGATTTCATCATCGGGTTTTATGCCGTCTTTTGCGCTTTATTTACGCTCATCATCAGCAAAATGGCGGTGAAAAAGCTACAAATCGTGCCTATGGGGCTACAAAATGTCTATGAAGCGGTCGTGGAGGGGATTTTACATGTGGCTAAGGATGTCATCGGTGAGGAGCTCGCCCGTAAATACTTCCCCCTCACCGGCACGATCGCACTCTTTGTCTTTTATTGCAACATGATAGGCATCATCCCCGGCTTTGAAGCCCCCACGGCTAATTGGAGTTTTACGCTCGTTTTAGCTCTCATTGTCTTTATCTATTACCACTTTGAGGGCATCCGCAACCAAGGGGTTGCCGCCTACTTCAAGCACTTTTTAGGGCCCGTTAAGTGGCTCATGCCCATCATGTTTCCCGTGGAGATCATCTCCCACTTCTCCCGCATCATCTCGCTTTCTTTCCGTCTGTTTGGCAATATCAAGGGCGATGACATGTTCTTACTCATCATGCTCTTGCTCGTGCCTTGGGCAATCCCCGTTGCACCCTTCATGGTGCTCTTCTTTATGGGGATTTTACAAGCCTTTGTGTTTATGATTTTGACCTATGTTTATTTAGCAGGGGCGGTTTTAGTGGATGAGAGCCACTAGCGGCCATGAAAAAGGACACCATCACATCGTTCTTAGATTTCTTTGCCGGGCTATTTGTCGGCATTGCCCTCGTGTGTGGGGGGCTGTGCTTCTTTCTCTTTAGCGATTTGGGCTTGGTGGTGGCGGGGTTTTTCGCCCTCTTTGTCTTTGGGCTCTTTGTCTTTTTCGCCCTCATGGCAAAGTCCATGTCCGCCCTCATTAAAGAGAGCCAAAGAGAGCGCATTTAAATTAGTTGTTGCAAAATCCCCGCTCGATATAATCGCAAAGCAAATGGATTAAAAGGATATGCATTTCTTGAATGCGGGGGGTGTTACTGCTTGGCACAATTAAATTATGCGTGCATAAAGAGCGCATTGCCCCGCCCCCCCGTCCGCTAAGCCCGAGCGTGTTTAAGCCCAGCTCTTGTGCCTTTTGTAGGGCGAGTAGGACATTTTTAGAATTGCCACTAGTGCTGATACCCACCAAACAATCCCCCTTTTGCCCCAAAGCCTCCACCTGCCTAGAAAACACCCACTCATAGCCATAGTCGTTAGCAATGGCAGTTAGAGCGGAGGTGTCTGTGCTAAGCGCAAGGGCGGGCAGCCCCCGCCTTTCTTGTTTATAACGCCCCGTAAGTTCAGCCGCAAAATGCTGTGCATCGGCGGCACTGCCCCCATTGCCACAAATCAAAATCTTATGCCCTTTTTTAAGCGTGTTTAGCAAGAAGTCCCCGCTTTGCGCTAGGCTTGTGGCTAAATGCGCCAAAGTGTCTTGCGTAACTTGGCTGTGTTCTAAAAACTCGGTTTGGATCAAGGCGTGCATGGTTCTTCCTTAGTGTAAGTTTTGGATTTTTTCTAGCGTGCTTGTGGTGGAATAGCCCTTGACAAAGTCGATCAACACGACTTCTTGCACTAGGCTGCTCCCCACGACTTCTTTACCCGCATAATCCGCTCCCTTGACTAAAATATGCGGTTTTAGGGCTTTAATCAGCTCTAAGGGGGTGTCTTCTTCAAAGATCACCACAAAATCCACGCACTCTAAGCCCGCAAGCACAAACGCCCTTGCGTCTTGGTCGCACACGGGGCGGGTGTTGCCCTTTAAGCGGCGTACTGAAGAGTCGCTGTTTAAGCCCACGACTAAAAGCCCCCCCAAAGCCTTCGCCTTTTGCAAATACTCCACATGCCCGCGGTGCAGCAAATCAAAACACCCATTCGTAAAAATGATTTTCGGGGGGTGCATGGCTTGCAGTAGGGCACACAGAGTAGGTCTGTCGAGCACCTTTTGCCCCTTGTGGTGGTGCTTTTGCAAGAAGTCCAACACTTCGGCATAGCTTGCCTGTGCACTGCCCACTTTCGCCACCACCACCGCCGCGGCTGCATTGGCAAAGTGGCACGCCTGCTCTATGGGATAACCCAGCCCCAAACAAAACGCCAACGCCGCGATCACCGTGTCGCCCGCCCCGCTCACATCATAAACTTCTTTGGCAATGGTGGGGATTTTATGCAAGTCCTTATCCAAAAACGCCATGCCCTGCTCGCTCAAGGTGATTAAAGGCGTGGCGATTTGCAGTTTGTCTTTAAAGTGGCTTAGGGCTTGTTTTAGGCTCATATCATCGACAATCTCCACCCCCGTAGCCATTTGGGCTTCTTTTTTATTCGGGGTGATTAAATCGGCGTTTGTGTATTTGGAATAATCCTTGCCCTTGGGGTCGCATAGGATTATTTTGTCCTGTGCTTTGGCTCTTTTAATCAACTCTTGGCATAAATGCGTGTCAAGCACGCCCTTTAAATAGTCGGATAAGATCAGCACATCGGCTTTTTCTAATAGGCCTCTTGCCTTTTCTAGCAGAACGGCGCAAGTGTCCTTGTCAATGGGCTCTTTGCGTTCGCGATCCACCCTTAAGACTTGTTGCTTAGAAATCATCACCCGCGATTTTTGGCTTGTGGGGCGTTTGGGGTCGACTAAAATCCCGCTTGTCCCTATGCTTAAAGCTTGCAGGGTTTCAAACAGCCACGCCTGCCCCCCGTCTGCCCCCACCACGCCGCATAAATCCACGCTTGCCCCTAGGGCGATTAAATTATCCGCTACATTGCCCGCCCCCCCAAGCCGCCGACCCTCATCTTTGACATCCACGACTTGCACGGGGGCTTCAGGCGAGAGCCTTTCGCTCTCTCCCCAAATGTAATGGTCTATGATAATGTCGCCCACCACAAGCACATGGGGGGGGTTTTTGGGCAGGGTTAAAAAGGCTTCTAGCATTTGGCAAGTTCTTTAATGGTGGGGATATAAGCGGACACGCCCCTTTTTAAATCGTAGCTAGGGGCGTAGTCCAAATCGGCATGCGTGGGGGCAATGTCGGCACAAGTGTGCTCTTGAAAGAAGTCGTAGGGGTTTTTAATGTAGGTTACTTTGAACTCGCCCAAATGTTCTTGCAGCAAGCGGACAATGTCGTTGTAGCTGTAACTCTTGCCATAGCCCACATTATACACTCCGCTCACAGATGCCCCCATTGCCTTAACATTGGCTTGGATCACATCCTCGATATAGACAAAGTCGCGTTGTTGCTCCCCAAATTCAAAGAGTTTCACTTCTTTATGTTGCAAGGCTTGCAAGCCTAGCTGTAAGATCATCGAAGCTGTCTTGTGTTTGTAAAACTCCCCCGGTCCATAGACATTGAAGTAACGCAAGCCCACAATCGGCATAAAACTCTCATGGGCGAAGTCTAGGGCACTTTTATCCATGCAAAGTTTAGAAAAGCCATAGACATTTTCGGGCTTTTGCCCAAAGCCGACCTTATTAGGGGCGGGGGTGTTGCCATAAACCCCCGCTGAAGAAGCGTAAATGACCCGAGCGTCTTTCTTCAGGGCAATTTTTAAAATCTTAATGAAAGCTCTGTGGTTGGTTTGCATCACCAACTCTTGATTAGTGTTCGTGGTGTCTGAGATCGCCGCTTGGTGGAACAAATAATCAAAGTCTAGTTTCTTTAAAATGCCTAAATCCTTGTTTATGTCCGCCGTGATGATCTCGCCATCGAAGTTTAACAGGTTTTTAAAATGCCCTAAGCTCGTGGTGGGGGGGGTTTGCTCTCTAAATTTGTCAATGACAACCACCCGGGCTTTAGGGTGGTGGGTTTGAAAATACATGGCTAAATGGCTACCGATAAAGCCCGCCCCGCCGGTGATCACAATGGTTTTATTCTCTAGGGTGTTTGGGATATACAAAATGGTCCTTTCTGTGGGGTTAAAAAGTCTAAAACCTGCTCTAGGCAGGCAATGCGCCCTTGGGTTTGTGGCTCTTGTGGAGAAAAAAGTAAATTTGTGCCAATCCCCCCCCTTAACCCAAATTCTATGTCGCTTGGCTTATCACCCACCAGCACACTTTGGGTTAAATCTAGGGGGAAATCTTGCAAGGCTTGCTTTAACATGCCTATTTGGGGTTTTCTACAGGTGCAACTCTCTTTGGGGGCGTGGGGGCAAAAGTAGATTTTATCTAATCCAAAACCTAGCTTTTCTTGCAGTTGTGCTTGCATGTAGGCATTTAGGGCGTGGAAGTCCTTTAGGCTGTAAAACCCCCGCCCAATGCCCGACTGATTTGTTACAAGCAAGAGCAAGTAGCCTAAATCCTTAGCCCCCCTTAAAAGTGTGAAAATGCCGGGCATAAACTCAAAATCTTTAGCTAGATAGACATAGTCCTTATCCACATTCACCACGCCGTCCCTATCCAAAAACAAAGCCTTCATGCATGCCCTAACATTTTCACGCCCATGTAAATCGTGTGCGCCGCAAAGCCTAAGAGCAAGACAAAGGCGATTTTATGGAAAAACCCCCGCCATTTAGATTTTAAGAATTTACCAAAGAGGGTGCCGAAGATAAACATGGGCGTAAAAGTCGCTAGACCTAAAACTAGCATGACTTCTAGGGCATTGATTAAATTAGGGCGACTTAGGGCATTTAGCACAAACCAGTAAATCAAGCCACAAGGCAGTAAACCATTTAACAGCCCCAAAGCGTAGAAACTCGGCAAACTAGGGGTGCTAAACAAACTTTTAAACCCCCTAGCAAGCAACCCCCCACTTAAAGCTAAAGGGTTTTTCAAGCGCAAAATAAAACCCAAAGCAAAGAGAGCCATCAACACCCCTAAGCCCACTAAAACCCCCCCTTGTAAGCGCATACGGGGCAAGTGAAACGCTTTAGCCAAGACTTCTAAAAGCCCGTGAAAGCCCAAAAAGGCTAAAAAGCCCACAAAGACATACATGCTAATGCGCCCCAAATTGTAAAGCGTATGGGCGATAAGTTGTGCTTTTAAGGGCGTTTGGGGGGTAAATTTACTTTGACAATAGGCGAGCACCACGCCCCCACACATGCCCACACAATGGCTAAGTGCCATTAAAGACGCGTTTAAAAAGAGATACACCAGCTCCATTAAGCCTCTAGCGCGGTACGCATGCCCTTAAATACCAAGAGCCCATCGTAAATCCCATTGCTAAAGAAGTTGCCTAAAAACTTGCCATCTCCGCCCGTGAAATACGATTTGCGCTCCCCGATAAGGTGTTTGAGCGTGAGTAAAACGCTTTGCAAGACCCCATAGCCTAACGCATCTGTGGTGGCGTTAGGCAAGCCTTCTAAATCGACCCGTAAATTCAAAGGCATGTCTAGGGCGGGCGAAATGCTTTTATAAGCGTGGCAATAACTCTCAAAGCCGGGCAAAATCACGCCCCCTAAGTGCGTGTTGTTTTCCATAATGTCGATGGTGATCGCACTGCCCGCATCGATGACAACCCCGCTTTTGCCACCAAGCCCCAAACACGCTGCCATGCGATCCACCCCCAGCCCTTCATATTTGCTTATTAGTTGCATTTTGGGGGCTAAATCTGTGGCACTCGGGCAAAACTCTAAAAGGTGTTCTGTGTTTTTAGGGTTCACACTGATATAAAAAACTTCGCCTTGTAGGGCTTCTTTGTAATTTTCTAAGTTTTGGGGCACGCACGCCCACACTCTCCCCTCTTGGTAAAAATGTAAGTGTGTGTTACCAATATCACAAAGGGTCATGGGTGGTTGTAACTCAAATTAAGGTAGTAGCGGTCGTAATAAATTTTGTCATCGGTGTAAAAGGTCATTTTGTCTAAGTGCCCGGACATGTTTTTGGATACATTTTTGAGCGGATAAACCCGGTAGTCATCAAAATGTTCCAAATCCACTTCTATGAGATAGCCTCTTTTCTCTAAAGTGTAAAGTTTTTTATCGGTAACCACAATTGTGTTTAACATCGCAAAGGGCAACTTCACCACACCCATGCCTTGGTCGTTGAGTGTTTGGTCCATCTCTAGAATCCGTCCATCTAAGGTCAGCACATATAGGCGGTGGTGTTTGTAAAGCACATCCACAATGTCTGCATCAAAGCTAAACTCTTGCCCCGAGATCACTGACACGAGCCTTTTGCCCGTGGCCGCAAACATGTTTTCTTCATCGACTTTTAAATAAATTACATTGTTGAAAAACTTCTCGCTGTTGAGCACAATGTTGCGCACAACTCTAGGCTCTTTAGGCACCACATCCACAACCAACAACCGCCCATCGAGCATGGGAAAGACCACCACCGTGTCTAAGAACACGGGTGCGGCGACTAAAGAATTGATCGCCGGGCTAGAGGAGCCCTTTTCATTGAAGATCAACTTTTTGGTTTTGATGTCGTAGATGTTGGCGGAGTTGTCCGCCATCACCACCGCCAATTGGTTGCCCTTAATGCTCGCACTTAAAGGGTAGGTGTCTAGGGGGATCGTGATGGAGGGGGTGGCACTTAAAGCGGTGCTGATGAGTTCTAATTGGTGGCAATGGTCGTGCAACTCAACATTTTGATCGGTTTCTTCAATGTTGTCGATGATCGCCTCTTGGGCTTGCTTGTCTGTGAGCGTGGTGTGTTTCTTGTGTTTGACCTTGGGGCCGTTGCGCTTGTGGGCGCGCCAACAATCGTGCGCCAAAATGTAGTAATCTTGGCTCTCATTCAAAAAGGAAGTTTCCTTGTCTTCCTTCTTTTCAATCTTTAGTTGTGTTAAGCCCTGTCTGTCTAGCACCCCACCATTGGATAAAATCGCTCCATAGCGGTTGGTGAAAATAATGGAGTTTTTAAGGGCGTGGCTAAAGGTGATTTGCCGCACGATCTTAGACCTAGGCGGTGTAAAATTCTTGCGTCCGTCGCAACCAAAGCCCATAAAGACCAATAAGGCTAACCCTACAATCCACACTTTCTTCATCACTCTTGCCCCTCTTGCGTGCCGGTGGCGGGGTAGTGCTTGAGTAAAGAGGCGATGGGGTAAATGCCTGAAGTGGGGGGAATAGTGGTGATCAATGCCTTCATCTCTTTAGCCGCTTTGGGGTCGTTGTGCAGTAAATAGGCTTGTTGCAAATGGATGAAGTCTTGCAAGGCGGGTAGATCCAAAGCTTTTAGGGCTTTTAAGTCACGGTTGTAAGAGGCGGCGTAGTAGCTTGCTAGAGCCTTTACAATGGGGTTTTTGGCGTGGCTTAGGGTGTCTAGGGTCTTGGTGTCCTTATTTTTTAGAGCCTGTGCGTAGTTGTAGAGCTCGGCAAGCTGGGGGGCTTGCTCTTGCAATTTCTCTAATGGGGCGGTGTTGTTAGGGTTTGCCAACACTTCGTTGTAAAGGGCGGTGATCTCTTGCGTCCTTTTGTCCTTTTGCACGGCTTCAAACTTTGCGTAGCCCCACCACGCCAACGCCAAGACCACCAACGCCCACAGCACATATTTATACTTGCTATACAGCTTTTCAAGCCTAAAAGCACTCTCTAAAAGTTTTTCATCGCTTTTAAACTCTTCTTTGACTTGTGTTAAATTCTCTTTAATTTCCATTAAATCCCACTGCTCCCAAAGCCCTTTGCGCCCCTTTGGGTGGCTTCTAGCTCAGCGACTAGGGCAAAATCCGCCTGAAACACGCGGCAGAGCACCCCCTGCGCGATCCGATCGCCCGCTTGTATATGAAAGGGCGCATCGCCTAAATTCATTAAAATCACCTGCAACTCCCCCCGATAATCGCTATCGACCGTGCCCGGGGAGTTTAGCACCACAATTTGGTGCTTTAGTGCCAGTCCTGATCTAGAGCGCACCTGCACTTCATAGCCCTTCTCCAGCTCAAGGGCGATCCCAGTTTTTACCAAGCCCACGCTTTTAGGGGCGATCTCAAGGCTTTCTAGGGCGCATAAATCAAACCCGCTCGCCCCCGCACTTTGATAGGTGGGGAGTTTGGCGTGTGGGTGGAGTTTTTGCAACTTAACTTTTAGCATAATCAATATCTTTGTAATAAATGTCTAAAATCTCAAATTCGTTTTCGCCTGAGGGCAACACCACCGTAACCTCATCGCCCTTGCTCTTGCCCATTAAACTCTTAGCAATGGGTGAGCCAAAGGAGATGAGCCCCCTTGCGGGGTCGCTCTCCATGCTCCCCACAATGGTGTAACAAAACTCCTTGTCGTTGTCTAGGTTTAAAATTTTTACCGTGCTGCCAAAGCTCACCTTTTGGTGGCTTAGGGTGGCGGGGTCGATCACCTGCGCATTGGCTAAAATGCGACTTAAATCGTTAATTCTAGCTTCTATAAACGCCTGTTTTTCTTTAGCGGCGTGGTATTCGGCGTTCTCTTTTAAATCCCCATGCTCTCTTGCCCGATCGATTTCTTTTACGATCTGTGGCCTTTCCACTTCTTTGAGCTTTTTCAATTCGGCACAAACCTTTTCATAACCATAGGCACTCATCGGCTCTTTCATTGCAACTCCTAAAATAGAGCCAAAATTATATAAAACACATGGTTAAAACGCCCTAAATTTGCTAAATCTACCCCCCCCCCCCCCCCTATTAATTGCGCCCTAAGTTAAATATTCTAATAATACGGATTTAAGGTTTGTTGTTTGGGTTTAACCCATTGATTGTTGGCACTCTATAAAGGCAAAACATCAAGACGCTAGACAAGGACATAAAAGGCGATTTTCGCACCGCTTGCAAGCGCATTTTATACGCCAAGCGGGGCTTTGACATTAAAGACCGCAAATTAACCGCCCTATTGCAAAAATGGGTGCGCCCTAAAGCGGGGCTGAAGGTGTTGGTCTATTGCCCCCTAGCCCACGAGGTGGATATACGCCCCTTCATCAAATGGGCTAGAAGGTGTAAAATGCGCCTATTTGCCCCCTTAATGCACCCGCCTTGTTGCACCTATGCGCCTTATCGCCTGCCTTTAAGCACCCTTAAACACATCAAGCAACCCGAACCAAGCTTTTTTAAAGCACCCCTAGACCTAGCCATAGTCCCCATTTTGGGGGTGGATTGTGGCTTTAGGCGGGTGGGCTTTGGGTTAGGGGCTTACGATCGACTCTTTGCCGCCCTGCCTAAAAAGCCCTTCACGATTTTCATCGCCCGCCAACTCTTAAAATCCCCCCACGCCCTAGGTGCGTTGCACGACATCACAGCGGACATGTGCCTAGAGCAAAACAGCGATTTTACACACCAAAGGACAATAAATGGAAGAGGCCTTAAGCATTTTGATCCCCTGCTTATTCACCGGCATCAGCGTGTTTTACTTCACCAAGAAAAATTATAGTGCCGCTAGCCAAAGTCTCATCGTCCAAGCTAAAGCCCAAGCGGACATGCTCATCTACCAAGCCCAAGTGTTTTACAAAAGCAAAGAAGAAGAATCCAAAACCCTAGCCTTGCAGCTGCAACAAGAGTACAACGAGCGGCAAAAGACCCAAGAAGCCGCCTACCAACACAAGCTAGACGAGCTTAAGAATAGGGAAAAACAACAACAACAGCACTGGCATCACAAGCACAAACAACTAGAGCAGCATAAGAGCGAGCTAGACGCACTAAGAAGCGAGCTCGAACGGGGCAAACACGCCCAAGAAAGACTCTGCCAAGAATACCAAGAGCTCAAAGAGCAAGCCATGCAAACCCTCACGGAGCGCTCGGGTTACACCAAAGAGGAAGCCAAAGACCTGCTTTTGCGCTTGCTAGAAGAGGAGTTGATTTTGCAAAAAGCGGCTTTGGTGCGCCGCTATGAAAAACAAGCCAAAAAGGAAGCCAAAGAGCGGGCGCATTTCATTTTAGCCGAAGCGACTTCCCGTTTTGCAAGTAGCTTTGCCATGGAGAATTTAACCAGCGTGGTGGCACTGCCTAATGTCGAGTTCATCGGGCGGATCATCGGCAAGGATGGCAAGAACATCGACACTTTCAAGCGCATCAGTGGGGTGGAGCTGATGATCGACGAGGAAACCAAGACCATCACTCTAAGCTGTTTTAATCTTTACCGGCGGCAAATCGCCATGCAAACACTCGAGCTTTTGATCCAAGATGGGCGTATCCAGCCCTCGCGCATTGAAACCGTGTACCAACGGGTAGAGGCAAACATGGAAGAAAACATCTTAAAAGAGGCCGAAGAGGTCATCTTAGACCTACAATTAGATTCTATGGACGAGGAATTAAAACGGCTCTTGGGGCGCATGAAATACCGCACAAGCTACGGACAAAATGCCCTCACCCACTCCATAGAGGTGGCGATCTTAGCGGGCATGATCGCCGAGCAGTTGGGTGGCGATTCTAAATTAGCTAGAAGGGCGGGGATTTTACACGACATCGGCAAAGCCTTAACCCAAGAGCACGGGGGTGATCATGTGGATTTGGGGGCTGAGGTGTGTGTGCGCCACCACGAGCACCCTGTGGTGATCAACGCCATTTACGCCCACCACGACCGCCAAGAGATCAAGAGTGTAGAGTGCGCCGCTGTGTGCGCTGCCGATGCCTTGTCTGCCGCAAGACCCGGGGCACGCCGCAAGGAAAATGAAAACTTCCTAGGGCGCATGCACGATTTGGAGCGCATCGCCAGCCAGCAAAATGGAGTGGAAAAGGTCTTTGCCATGGATGCGGGGCGCGAGGTGCGCGTGATTGTCTGCCCCGATCAAGTGAGCGATGCCAAAGTCCCCCTGCTAGCGCACGACATCGCTAAAGAAATCCAAGCCAATTTGCAATACCCAGGCGAGGTCGTGGTGCATGTCATCCGCGAAAACCGCGCCAAAGCCATCGCCCGCTAGGGCTGTGTAGGCACTTAGGTGGCTCTTGCCCTTAAGCCACAAGGGCGCACGCCAACGCTAAAGAGGTGCGTAAGCCACCATCACCTCCGCCTAGATGAGTTTACTCCCTGAATCTGTGCGCGCCTAGGGCTTTTCGCGTAGGCGTTTCATGTGCGCGCCTAGAGTGTTCATTTTGTCCTCTAAGGCTTCGTAACCCCGATCTAAATGGTAAATGCGGTGCACCCGGCTCTTGCCCTTAGCCACGAGGGCAGCCAGCACCAACGCCGAAGAGGCGCGTAAATCTGTTGCCATCACATCCGCCCCGATGAGCTCACTCACGCCTTGAATCTGCGCCATCGCCCCCTTAAGGCTGATTTG
This sequence comes from Helicobacter sp. NHP22-001, assembly GCF_030270165.1. Lineage (NCBI taxonomy): Bacteria > Pseudomonadati > Campylobacterota > Epsilonproteobacteria > Campylobacterales > Helicobacteraceae > Helicobacter > Helicobacter sp. NHP22-001. The sequence goes on from NZ_BSWS01000006.1 coordinate 74,026, forward strand.
CGCCCCCATGCGCTGCAACTCGCCCACATGCATGAAGCGGTTTTCAAACAAGCGTTCTTCAATCAAACTTGAGCCCTCACATTGCGTTGCCAGTGCCATAAACTGCGCCTGTAAATCGGTGGGAAAGCCCGGGTATTCCGTGGTGGTGAGGCTAAAGGCTTTTTTGTGCGTGGCTGGGTGGATTGTAAGCGTATGGGTGGTGGGGGTGTTTTCTGTGATGTCTACATTAAAGCCGATTTCACTTAGTTTTGCCAGCACGGCTTCTAAATGGTGGGCGTTGGCGTGGGTGAGCGTTAGGGGCGAATTGGTGATCGCTGCGGCGCATAAATAGGTCCCGCACTCAATGCGATCGGGGATGATCTCTATGTCTTGAAAGTCTAAAGCTTGTCTGTCTGTGCCCTGCACCAAGAGCTCACCGTTACCCACTCCGCTAATTTCCACGCCCCCCGCTTGCAAGAAGGCGCACAGCTGCACCACTTCGGGCTCTTTGGCGGCGTTGATGATCCTTGTTTGCCCTTTGGCCATGCTCGCAGCCATTAAAATATTTTCTGTACCCGTAACGGTGATTTTGTCAAAAATGAGATCGCAGCCTCTTAAACCCCCCTTGGCTTTAGCCACAATGTAGCCCTTGTCAATGGTGATCTCAGCACCCATTTTCTCCAGCGCACTTAAGTGCAAATCCACAGGCCTAGCCCCAATCGCACACCCCCCGGGTAAACTCACTTGGCACTTGCCAAAACGCCCCAAGAGCGGGCCTAAAACCAAGATAGACGCGCGCATTTTACGCACAATCTCATAGGGTGCGGTGCAACGCACTGCCGTGCAATGTGTGGGGCTTGTGCTGATCTCAAGGCTGTTTGGTGTGTGCCATATGGCGTTGCTACCCAAATGCTCTAAAAGCTGCACTAGGGCGCGCACATCGGCGACATGGGGCAGGTTGTGTAGGCGCACTTGCTCTTTAGCTAAGAGTGTGCTTGCCAAAAGGGGCAAGGCGGCGTTTTTCGCCCCCGAGATTGCCACCTGACCGCTTAAAGTCTGCTGCCCCTTGATCTCTAAGTAGTCCACATCAATCCTTTTTCTTGTGTTTGAGTGCAAGCCCCACGGTGTTGGAAATCGCCTTACTGAGTTTGGGGTTGGCGTTTTCTAAGTCTTGCCCAAACTTCACGGTCGAATCGATGTCTAAAAACTCAGACTCGGCAAAGTTTTTAATGGCATTCAACCAGTCGCCCTCTTTGATATTTTTAGGCAAGCTTGTATAATGGTGGGCAAAGGTTTTAAACAGAGCGTCGTATTCTTCAACCTCCTTAGCCTTTTCTAGGTTTAACATGATCTCTCTTAGACTAGGGATGTCGGGGGCGGGGGGCGGGGGCTTTAAATAGGTGTAGGCAAAGCCCACCAAGAGCATGGGAAAGGCAAAGAGGAAACCCGCCATCCAGTAAATGCCATAAAACCACAGATCGTACATGGCTAGCGTTGCAGTTGGTAAAAATCGTTCGTGGCTTGGATGAAGCCCTCCACACTCCCACAATCATAGCGTTTGCCCTCGAATTTATATGCTAGGACCAATTTTTCTTGAGCTTGTTGCAAGAGCGCATCGGTGATTTGGATTTCGTTGTTCTTGCCCGGGGGGGTGTGTTTGAGCACTTCAAAAATATCGGGGGTTAAAATATAACGCCCGATCACGGCTAAGTTACTCGGGGCTTCTTCAGTCTTTGGCTTTTCCACCATGTCTTGCACTTGATACACCCCACTTGCCATCTCTTGGCCTAAAATCACGCCGTATTTATGCACCTCCTCCATCGCCACCTCCTCAATCGCCACAACGCAACAGCGGTATTTGTGATACAACTCGACCATTTGGGCTAGCACCCCCTTGCCCCCCTGATTGATACAAAGGTCATCGGCTAAAAGAACACAGAAAGGCTCGTTGCCTATGAGTGTCTGCGCCGTGTAAATGGCATGCCCTAGCCCCTTCATCTCGTGCTGCCTGGTGTAAGAGAAACTGCAATTTTGCATTAAAGCCCTAATCCCCTCTAATTGCTGTTCTTTGTTTGTGCCGCTGATTTGGTGTTCTAGCTCGTAGCTGATGTCAAAATGGTCCTCAATGGCGCGCTTGCCCCGCCCGGTAACGATCGCCATCCCCGTGCAACCCGCCTCCATCGCCTCTTCCACGCCGTATTGGATGAGCGGTTTATTGACAATGGGGAGCATTTCTTTAGGCATCGCCTTTGTGGCGGGCAAAAAGCGCGTGCCATAGCCCGCAGCAGGAAAAAGGCATTTATTGATCATGGTCTATCCTTTAAAATCGTGTTTAAAAAGCCCTGCATGTTAAAGTGGATTTTGTGGGAGTGGTGTCTAAAAATGCTTTGGTAGATGATGTAGTTTGCCAAAACCTTTTGCCCATAAAGGCGGGTTTCTTCACAAGGGATACGCTCCATGCTCAGCCACGGCTCAAACTTGCCTCTAGTAAAAAAGTGGTGTTCTTTGAGTAACTTTCTAAAAAATTTTGGCCCCCCATTGTAGCAGTAAGCCACGAACAGGGGGTTTTTAAACTCCTCTTTGAGGGTGTTTAAATAGTAATTGCCAAAGGCTAAAGACAAATGGGGATTAAACATGTCGGTTAATTGCACCCTGCTTAAGCCAAGCGCCTTAGCAAAGGGGGCGACATTAAAGGGCATGATTTGCATAAGCCCTAAAGCATAAGAAGACGACACCAAAGCGGGGAGCAATAGGCTCTCCTGTCTAGCGATTGCATATGCCATCGCCTTTTCTTCTAGGCTTTTAAAGTGGGCTTTTCTGGCATAGGGGGTTAAAAAGTAATGCCGTTCATCGTTGTAATAGCGCTCCAAAAAATACGCTAAATGCGCCATGCTTTGCTCGGTTTTTAGGGACTTTAGGGCTTTTAAAAAGGCACGCTTGTTGTTGATGGATAGGATTTTCTCTTTAAGGATTTGCCACGCAAAGGGGTCTTTGATGTCAAATTTTGGGGGTTTGTGGCTCAACAAGCCTAGCGAGGTTACAATGTGATACTTAGGCATGGTGTTGCGGGCAAGATTGGCATAAAGGCTGAAAAGATTGGGGTTTGTGCTTTGGCTTAAAATGTCTAAATAGGCGTTGTTTTGGCTTAAAAGATACTTCCAAAACACCGCCTTGTCGTGCATGAAGGCTTTATCCGCCTGCTTTTGGGCACGGTCAAAGTAAGTAAAAGCGGTGATTTCTTCTTGGTGCAAAAGAGCATTGATGCCTAAAAGAAAAAAGGTTTTGGAATCGGAGTTGGTGATGCTTGCGTGGCTTAGGGCTTTTTGAAACACGCCAAAGTGGCTGTCTAAGATGACCCGCCTTAAGATGTCATTGAAGGCAGGGTTATTCTCACTGGCGAGCTTGGCTAAGACTTCGGGGTCAAAGGGGCGATCTAAGAAGCCTTGCTTTTGCTCATAGCTTAGGGCGTTGTAAATGGTGGCGATCACGCTTGCCCTAGCTTGTATAAACGCATTTTGGTCTGTGGGATTTAGCACAATTTGCAAGGCGTTGTAAAGTTTGGGGTAACTTTTGAGCTTGGGTTGCAAAGAGCGCAAAATTGCCGCACTCTTGGGATCCTTAGCCTCTGTGAAAATGCGCTCAAAGCTTAGGGCAATGGCAATACATGCGCTGTCTTTATCGCTCAAAACTTCTAGGGGCAAACCTTGACAAGGGTGGGGGATTAAGTTCAATGCCCCCTTTTGCTTGGCCAATTCTACGAGTTTGGGGGTCTTGTGGGCAATGAGATTATAAGCAGCTTTGGCTTGCTTAGCCGTAGTGCCAGGCTCTTGCAAATAAAGCCAAATGAAAAAATCTCTAGGCGTGCCCTTGGGTTTGCTCTTTAGGTAGGCTAGGCTGATGTGCTGGGCGTTTAAAGACACACAGCAAAGGACAAGCAAGAGTAGCCGCAACAAAGTTAACCTTGTGCGTAATTAAACATGAGCTGCACGGCGCTCAAATCAAAGAATTTCAACACCAAAATCACCGCTAAAGGCGATAAATCAATGCCATTAAACACCAGAAAGGGGGCAAGTTGCTTGGCTTTGTTTAAAGTGGGTTCAGTGAGGCGGTAAAGGATCTGCACGATGGCGTTGCTTGGGTCGGGGCGCACAAAGCTTAAAAGGGAGGCGATGATGATCACCCAAATGTAAATGTTGATTAAGCTGTGTAAAATAGTGGCGGTGGCGCTTAAGAGGGTGCTAACAACCATGCTCTGTCTTTAACACCAAAATTTGCTCTAAAAAGGGAGCGATGAGTGGATAGAGCAAGGCTAACTCCGCGCCATGCGCTTGCCCCGTGAGCAAAATCCTTAAAGGTTTGAAAAAGTCCTTGCCTTTAAGTTGGCTTTTTTGCATGGCTTCGTGCTTAAAGGCGTTAAAATCTGCCACAGCCTCCATGCTTTTTAGAGCGGTGTAGAGTGTGTAACACTTCTCATAGAAGTTCTGCCCTTCATAGTCCTTTTTAATGTCTTTTGGGCTAAACATGGCACTTAGCTTTTCGCGCAACTCGTTTAAGGTGCTGCACTCTTCTAAGAAAAGCTTGACTAGAGGGGCTTTAGTCGGTTCTATATCTAACACCCTAGCAAGGCTCTCTAGGTCTAAAGCTTTTAAGTGCTCGTGGTTTAAATGGCGCAGATAAGATAAGCTAAAATGCGCGCTGGAGGCGCTGACCTTTTCTAACTCAAACCACTCAAGGGCATCGTTTAGGCTAAAAATCTCTTTAGGGGCTTTGTAGCCCATGCTGGCAAGGTAATTAGCGATACTCACGGGTAAAAAGCCTTGTTTTAAGAGCCATTGCACACTAGAGGCTTCATATCTTTTACTCATTTTCTTACCATCATCCTCGTTTAAGATAATGGGTAGGTGGGCGTAAATTGTAGGCGTTTCGGGGGTGTTTAGCACCCGGCTTAGGGCTTGCTTGATTAAAATTTGTTTGGGGGTGTTGCTGACATGGTCTTCTCCGCGGATAATGTGGGTGATTTTGTAGTTAAAGTCGTCTGTGGCGCAAGCAAAATTATAAGTGGGGGCTTGGTTTGCCCGCACAATGACAAAGCTGTCTAGCTCGCTTACTTTAAAATGGATGCCGCCCTTGATGAGGTCGTTAAACGCCATATCTTTTGTGCTCCCTTTTAAGCGCACCACGGGGTTAGGGTTGCTCTCTTTTTCCAACAACGCCCAAGAGTCATCGTAGCGGAAAGGTCTTTTGGCTTGCACGGCTTCTTGTTTTTTACTTTCTAAAAACTCAGGGGTGCAGTGGCAATAAAACGCTTCGCCCTTGTCTAAGAGTTTAGCAGCATAGTCTAAATGCGTGCCAAAATTTGCGCTTTGGTAGACGAGCTGATCCCAAGTTACCCCCATTTGCTCTAAAATCTTAAAAATCTCTACATCTTTGCCTGCGATGTTGCGCTGGGTGTCGGTGTCTTCAATGCGTAACATTAAGGGGAGCTTTAGGCGCTTGGCTACAATGAAATTCAATAAAGCCACACGCAAATTCCCAATATGCATGCTTCCTGTAGGCGAGGGGGCAAAACGCAACATAAAAAGCCTTTTTGCCAAATTATAGCATAACGGACTAGATTATCAAGCACCCATAAAGCCAAATTTGTAAGCAAGCCTTAACTTAAAAGTCTACAAAAAACTAAAACAACCTGCAATAAAGTTTATAACGATACTATAAACTTTATTGATACTAATTATATATACTAACTAGACTATCAACTTATCTATAATTTAAGCTATAATTAAGTTTTAGAGAATTACAATCAAGTGTTTTTGAAAAATCTAGTAAAGGAGCTTAAGATGGATAAGCAACACGCCTTAGATGTATTGAACAGCAAACAACTGCACAATGTGGTGAAGTTATTTGAGAAGTATGCACAAGTGCCAGGAGCTGCAAACATTTATGTCAAAGACCTTGAAGGGGCTGCAAATCGCCTACACCAAAGAGGGGCAAGAGGAGGTCTTTAACCTTGCCTTCCCCCACACGCTTGAAAACTTTGAGGGCATCCGCGATGCGCTCATTGCTCTTTTGGGCGAAGACGCAGGGGTAGATGCCCAAAATATGCACCAAAATCCCCAATGGGGCTTTGGTCCTATGGGTTTTGGTCCACAAGCACAGAGCTTTGATCCGCACAATCCACAAGGAGGCTTTAATCCGCAAGGTTTTGGTCCCCAAAGTGGCTTTAATCTCCAAGCGCAACACCCCTTTAGTGGCTACGCCTCCTTTGGCGCACAAGGCCCACAAGGCGCAACCCCCCAACAAGGCTTTAACCCTCAAGCACAAGGTTTTCAAGGTTTTGGGGCGCAGGGCATGCCCTTTGCCCCCCATGGCATGTTCATGTTTGGCTTTATGCCCTTTTGGGGATTTGGGCCCATGGATTTTCACGCCCAAGCTCCACAATGGGGCTTTAACCCCCAAGGACAGATCCCACAAAATGGCTTTGATCCACAAAGCCCACAGCAAGGTTTTAACCCCCAAAACCCACAAGGGGGCTTTGGTCCGCAAGCGCAAGGTTTTAGCCCCCAGCACCCGCAAAATCGCTTAACAGAGTCAGCGCAAGCACAGCAAGCACAGCCACGAGATTAGTTTTTAGTGGGGCTTCGCCCCACGCCCCACACAACCCCCCACAGCCCCGCAAGTAGGAGGGCTTGCAGCAGCAAGCCCCCCCTAAACTCCAATAAATTGACCTTAGCAAAGTTGACCCAAAAGGGGGCGTAAAAATCCCAGCTAAGAGCCACTAAAGCCGCCCCCAAAACATTACCCACACCGACCATGACAGCCCCCAAATCCCCCTGCATAGAGCGATACATCCAGCCACACTCACACCCCCCAGCTAACACAATCCCCACGCCAAAAAGTAGCCCTCCTACGGCAATGCCTGGGCTCGCCCACAAGGTTTTGGCATGCAAGCCCAAATGCAAACACACAAAAATCCCCACACTCCCCACCGCCATCGCCCACACCAAAGCCTTTGCCTGTGCGCTCTGCTTTTGCACGAACAAGTGCCTAAAAGCGGCGGTGAAACAAATTTGCCCCTTCGAGATGACAAGGCCAAAGAACGCCCCGAAACATAGGGCGTAAAAGAGTTTGTGGTGCAAGTGCCACGCCAATACCCCAAAGCCCCCCACAGCACAAAATGCTAAAAGGGCATTTAACCTAGCGGGGGCTTGTTTGGTTGCGCCTTTAGAGCAACTTGTGCTAAAGTGCCTAAAGGCAAGCCCCATGCCAACTAAAGTCGCCGCTGTAAAAAACCACGCATGTAGGCTAAATTGGGGGATACCCGTTAAAAAGCTTGCCAAATTACACCCAAGCCCCAAGCGCGCCCCAAGCCCCGCCAAGAGCCCACCTAAAAGTGAGCGCCCCATTTGCGCTTTTGTGGGTAAATTGAAGCCCACACGCCCAGATAAGCTAGACGCACAGAGCATGCCACAAAACATGCCAAGAATCATCACCCCATCTATGCGCTCAAAGATATTGCCCTTTAAACCTATGATTTTAAAATATCCTAGCTTGTTTGTGTCCACGCCAAACAAGTTTAAAAGGCTTGCTCCCCACCTTGTAAATTCCCCCGTAACCGCCCAGTAAGTGCCGACCACGCCAAAGTAAAAGACAGAAGCCACAGACAGAGCCAAAACACAGGGCGCAAACGCCCATTTCTGTGTAAAAAAACCCCGCATAAAAAAATCCTAAATTGAAAATACGCTGAAAGTATAGGCGTGCTAGCCAAACTGGCTAAGGGTGTAAGAAACTTCATTTTATGCGTAAGGGGTTTAAAGGGGGTTTAAACTCTCGTGCATATACCAAAATCTTTTGGTGCAATGCGCCATGTCTTCAAATTTTAGCCTTTTGCTTGCGTGGGCTTAGGGCCGATTTGCGCCTCTATGGCTACGCCCTTGTTCAGCCAGTTTTCTAGGGTTTCTTTGCGCGCTTGGCGGTCTTGAATCTCTTGTTCTAACTTAGTAAGATCGGTGTCTTGTGAGGCTTGGCAAGCTTGAAGGACTTGGGCATGGTGTTTTCTAATGAGCGCAAGAATGTCTTCTTGTAGAGTTTCTAATTTTTTCTTTAGCTTTTCTTTAAATCCCTCCAACTCCTTTTCTGCGTTCTTTTGCATGGCTGAATCAATCCCCTCTAGCACAAGAGTGATAGCGGCTAAGATGGCTGCCCCCTTGGTTATCCACTTAGTAAAAATTGCGGTCTTTCCAAAAATATTTGTCAAAGCCTCAACAAAACTTGTCAATAACCCCGCAAACGCCGCGCTCCCAAAGAGATTTTTAAGTGTGCTTAAAATTTCCTCAAAATCGGATTTTTGATACTGAAAATGATAAGCTCCGCCCATCCCCTCTTCTCTCCATTTGTTGCCAATTTCTGCAAACTTCAAGCGCAACTCATCCTCCTCTAGCTTAAATCTTTCCTCTAAGACGCGCCTAAGCACCTCACCCTCCTCGCCTATCCAGCGTTCTATAAAGTCTTTGATGTTGTGAAGGTCTGTTTGGCTAAGGGCCTCTAGCAAACGCTCAAAATGTTGCTTGCAAAATGCCTCTAAAGATGTCTCGGCGTTGTCTATGGTTTCTTTGAGATGCTCAAACTCTAAAGACATGCCTCGGCGCTTCTCATCTAAAGTCTCCATCTCTTGGCGCACCGCCTCTAGTGCTGCTCTGCCTTTTTTAAGTGGGGGGTGCAAGAGCGCAATCATGGTGCTCTTTACAGATTCTAAAGCCAAGTGCTGCGCCCCATTGGCCTTAATTTTTGCCTCTGTGGCTTGCTGTAAAAGACCTATACGTGAGAGTTGCCCAAACTCTTTAGGGTTCTTGAGCCAATGATCGATGCCCTCATCATAGGGGTTAGCCGCCACAGCCACAATGTCTAGCTTTTGGGCTTGCTCGAGACTAATGATCCCTTGTAACTCCTTGCACACCGTCTCTTTTTTGATCTCTAATGTGCGTTTGTAGCCTTCTTCGTTTTTGAGATTCACCACCTCATCAAATTTAGAGAGCACAAACACGCTTCTAGGCAAGAGATCGAGCTCTTGAAACAGCCAGCGCAACTCTTCGTGCTGACTCTCTTTAATGGGGTTACTTGGGTCCATCACATACAGCACTAAATGCGCCTCGCTCACATACTTTTTAGTGATGTCCTTGTATTTTTGCACGCCATTTGCCCCGTATTTTTCTTTAAAGCCAAAGAGTCCGGGAGTATCCACCAATTCAATGCCCCCCTTGACTGCGTAAATTTTCACCTCATCCGTAGATTCCTCATGGGCGATTTTCATTTTTTTAGCTTGCTCTAAATCCCCAAGCCACGCCGCTGCAATGGAGGTTTTGCCACAAGAAAACTCCCCCACCAGCACTACCTGTAATATACCCTGCTCTTTGGCATGGGTGATCTTTTCCTCAAAGCCCCTCTCTTCAACCATCCCCAGCCCCTCCCCCTCGCGCATAAATTCCGCCAGCGCATCTAAGAGAGCCCCCATTTGTCCGCTCTTGTCTAATCCTTGCACCCTTCACTCCCTTCTTTAAATGGTTGGCTACACGCTTTTAAGCGCGCCACACTTGTATTTAAATCCGCACACAACCCCTCCCCCTGCTCCAACATCTCCTCTAAACGCTTGCCAATGGCCTGTTGGCACTTCTCTAGTGCTTGGCGCACCCCCTCAAGAAGCACCCCCTTCTCTAGCACGCTTAACAATCCTTGAGCCAGTTTTAGTTTGCCCTCCAGTTCTTGTTTGTCCAAGATATTCCAAAAATACAGATCCTCGAGCTTAGCCTTAATCTTTTGGATTTCCTCCTGCACCTCTTTAAGACCCATAAGACCCACGGCACACTTTAGGCATTTAAGGGCATGATCTAAGGTCTTATTAAAAGCCTTGCGTTGCTCGCTTCTCTTATAATCATCATCAAGGGCTTTTCTAACCCCCTTATACAGCAAAAGCCCCCCAGCCGCCACAGTCACCACAAGACCAGCTATCCCCAGAGGATTCCATATATTTGCCAAGTCAAACAAAAACAAGCCCGCAAAGGTCGCCCCTGCGCCTCCAAGATTGAACCAATCAAATCCGCTGTCCGTCTCAAAAGTGTGGCCGCCAAAGTTATGGCCATGCTTGTCAAAATCCGCGCCATGGCGCTTGAGCACGCCCGCCTTGAGCCGGATTTCACGCACCAAAGCCTCTATGTCCGCTTTGAATTGATGATCGCACGCCTCTAGCGTGTCTTTCACCTTTGCAGCAAACACTTGGGCTTGCTCTTTTAAAACCTCCTTAGTCTTTGCCTCAAAGCCCTCATCGCTTAAAAGTGAAGTGCGGATGTGTCTATACATGGCATCCTCGCTGGTGTTTTTAAAGCGCACAATGAGATTATCCAACTCTTTTTTTAAAGATACAAGCGTTTTTTGGCACAACAGATCAAGCTTGGGGATTTTTAAATCCACGCTTTCTTTAAACGCCTTGTGGCACTCTTGCATGGTGTTCAGGGCTTGGTGGGCGCACTCGGCGCAACGCTGTAGGGCACAAAAGGCCTTGTAACATTGGGCTTGATAGACGATCTCTTGCTGTTGCTTGGCGATTTTTTGGAGCAAATGACATAAGTCGTCAAAGTGGCTCCACTCTAAAAGTCTGGCTGTGCTTGTGTGCACTAAAAAATCCTTTTGATCAAAGAGAAAGCCTTTGGGGTCTTTGGGGTCTAAACACTTTGCCAATGCCAAAAACGCCACATAAGCACACACGCTTCTATGCCCTTGGTAGTGTGGCCCTAAGACCTCGCGCATTTTAGCGTCTGCGTCCTCTAGGGCGTGTTTTTCACTGCCAACTAGGGGTTTTTGTAACAACTTAGGGTTTGTTACGCCCTTGTTGTGGAAAAAATAGACCCGGCTTTGGTCGTTTAAGTAGCTTTTGATCTTGTGAAGTGTGCCCTCTTGGGGGGGCGTGGGGTTTTTAGAAATGTAAAAAATGACATGGGCTTTGGCGCAAGCCTCTTTAATAAATTTTTCAACCTGCGCCTCATCGCCCTCGATTCCGGGCATGTCTAATAGGGTAACTTCCCCCCCCCCCCCCCCCCATTCGCAAGGGTGAAGGTGTAAGGGGTGATCGCTTGGGTAAAATCTACGTGGGCATCAATGATCGCCCCATCGGCTAAAGGCGTTGTGTCCCCCCGCGCTTCTTGAAACAAGCGCTGTTCTAATGCCTTGCTTGGCTCGTTGAAAAAAAGGCGCAACGCCTCAATGAGCGTGGATTTACCCGCATTGGTTTCGCCAAAAAGGGCGATCGTAATCTTCGGCTTTTGCTCTGTTTCTAAGTCTTCTAGCCGTCTTAAACTTTGGGACTTCAGCCCTTCAAAATCTGCTCGCGCGCTTTCCAACCACGCCCCAAAGATTGGGTGTTTCTTTGATTGGCTAAAAATCTCGGTGATTTTAGCTAATTCCTTTCTCGCACTAGCAGTGCTTGGGTGTGAATGCACCGATCAATCCTCGATCACTTCTATCACTTCTTTGATCAGAAGATACGCCCCATACCCCAATAACCCAAAGAGCAAACAACAGTCAAAAACTTTCTGTTGTTGGCCGTTTAAAAACCAAAGTGGCATGCAAACCCCCTTAAAAATTTCCGCCCATTGTATCTAATTTTGTCTAACTTTTTTATAAATCACAGGATTTAGCCCAAGAATAACGCAACTCATTTAAGGGGATCAACTGCCCCTTTTGGTGAACGTAAAAATAGTCCCAACCATTGTGGTTGAGTTTATTTAAAATTTTTGCGCTCATTTTGTGGATGGATAAAACCACTCCGCTGCCATCTTGCACTTGTCCGCTTGCCAAGACTTGGCAAGCCCTAGCTTTGCTAGGCGTGTATAAAACTTGCCCCACTTGCAAATACCCCGATTAACTAGGGTTTTCATCGGCACTTTGGGGGTCTTTTTTCATACTCTAGAGCACTAAAAGCGTCCATAGTAACGGGCGTATTTGCTATCCTAGCTAGGGCGGCTTGTGCGTAGTCTGGGTCTTTTTCAATGTCTAAGAAGTTGCGCCCCAAACGTTTCGCCACCGCCCCCGTGGTGCCCGTGTCAAAGAAGGGATCAAGCACCAAATCCCTCGGCTTAGTTACCATTAACAGCTGACACAAAGACTGCCTTTAAGCGCACACTGACACTCCCTAAGCCACGCTTGGCTAAAGCTGTCGTAATGGGGCGAAGTCTTTAAATTTGTCCCATTCTGCGCTCACTGCGCTAAACTTAGTCTCACCCACTCTTAAGAATTCCCCCTGAAGTTGACAGAAAATAAGGCGGATCGGTAAAGATAAATCCACACTTGCGCTAGGCAAGGTCTTTAAAAGCTCAAGGCAATCGCCTTGTAAAACGGTGTTGGCGTGCGAACCTAGCGTTCGATCACTTCAGTTTTTAAGCCTTGTTTTTCTAGTTCTGCTAAGAAAGGATCGGGGTCGAGCTGCTCTAAATTAAACACCCCCTTAGAGTTTTCACCCCCCCAAATGCCCTTACAGATCATCATCGCCCCCACCACAGCGGGCACGCCCGTGGTGTAGCTGATGGCTTGTGCGCCGACCTCTTCATAACATTTTTGGTGGTCGCAGACATTATAAATATAAAGCCGTTTTTCCTTCTTGTTTTTTGTGCCGTGGATGTAGCACCCGATGTTGGTTTTGCCCGTGGTTTGACCTGCAAGATTAGCTGGATCGGGCAAGAGCTGTTTTAAAATTTGGATGGGCACGACTTTACCCACTTTGCCATCGACTAAGGGCACTTCTATGGGTTCAATGCCCAACATCCCCACATTGCCCAAACAACGCATATGGTTAAGGTAGTTGTCCGAGAAGGTCATAAAAAAGCGGATGCGTTTTAGTCCCTTAATGTGTTTAACTAGGGACTCTAATTCCTCGTGGTAGAGCAAGTAAGAAGCCCTTTCGCCAATCTCAGGGTACGCCCAAGTTTGTTTGATTTCTAGGGGGGCGGTTTCGATCCACGCCCCGTTTTCGTAGTAACGGCCCCTTGCGCTCACCTCCCTTAAATTGATCTCGGGATTGAAGTTGGTGGCAAAGGGGTAGGGGTGCGTGCCGGCGTTGCAGTCTAAAATGTCGATGTTGTAGATTTCATCAAAATGATGCTTTTGGGCGTGGGCGCAAAAGACATTGGTTACGCCCGGATCAAAGCCGCTGCCTAAAAGCGCAAAAATCTGCGCATCTTTATAGGCCTTGTCAAACGCCCACTGCTCTTTATACTCAAACTTGGCAAGGTCGGGGTGTTCATAGTTGGCGGTGTCTAGGTAGTTTGTTTTTGTTTGTAGACATGCTTGCATGATGGTGAGATCTTGGTAAGGTAGGGCGATGTTTAAGACCACTTTAGGTTTGTATTTCTCAATCAACGCCACGACTTCCTGCACGCTGTCAGCATCCACTTGCTCGCAGATGATTTCGCCTAGCCCCTTGGCTTTCACACTATTAGCGATGGCTTGGCATTTAGACAAGGTGCGGCTAGCCAGCACCACCCTTTCAAATAAGTGGCGGTTTTGGGCGAGCTTGTGTGCCACCACGCGCCCCACGCCCCCCGCTCCAATTTGTAAGACCGTGAGCATTCTATCCCTTTGTCAAAGATTGGGTTACGAATGTGCTATTATACAAGTTATATTTTACCCTTTGGTTAAACAAGATTAGGAAGTGCGATGGCAAAGGTGATCGAGTTTAATGTTTATGCGACTTTGGTTTGTATGGTGGGGGTCTTGCTTTTAGGGCGCTTTGTGATCCGCCATGTGAAGTTTCTTAAAGACTACGACATCCCCGATCCTGTGGTGGGGGGGGTGATCGTTGCCTTTGTGATCATGCTCGCCCATCACTTCTACAACTTTAAACTCGTGCTCGATTCCAGCCTCAAAGAGCCTTTAATGCTGACCTTTTTCATCACCATAGGCTTGAGTGCGGACTTTGCCTCCCTAAAAAAGGGGGGTAAAATGCTCGTGGTGTTCTTGATCGCCGTGGGTATCTTTGTGATCGTGCAGGACTTGGTGGGCGTGGGTGTGGCAAGCATGATTGGCGTGAATCCTTTAATGGGCTTACTTGGCGGCTCAATTTCGCTCACCGGCGGGCATGGCACTAGTGCGGCGTGGTCCTCCACCTTCTCGCAGGCCCCCTACAACTTCCCCCAAAGCTTGGAAGTCTCCATCGTGTGCGCCACCTTTGGGCTAGTGAGTGGGGGGATCATCGGTGGGCCCGTGGCGTGCTACTTGATCAAACGCTACAAACTCGAGCCTAACAAACAAACAACAGAACAACAAGAACACGAGCCCATGCTCGTCTTTGAAGCCCCTAAACAAGAGCGCCTCATCACGGCTAATAGCTTCATTGAGAGTTTGGCGTTGGTGAGCATCGCGCTTCTTGTGGGGACTTTCATCGCCAAACACGCCACTTCCGTGCATTTGGGTAGTTTCACCCTACCCACCCTACCCACCTTTGTGTGGTGCTTGTTTGTGGGCGTGCTTTTAAGAAACATCTCCACTTACAGCAACATCCATAAAGTCTTTGATCGCGAAATCAGTGTGATCGGCAATGTGAGCCTGAGCCTCTTTCTCGCCTTTGCTTTAATGAGCATCAATCTCATGGAGCTTGTGAATTTAGCTTTACCCATTGCCATTATCCTCACCGTGCAGGTGGCGGTGATGATCCTTTATAGCGTGTTTGTCACCTTTCGCATGTGTGGCAAAAGCTATGACGCGGCGGTGCTAAGCGCGGGGCATTGTGGCTTTGGGCTAGGCGCAACCCCCACGGCGATGGTGAACATGCAAACCATCACCAACCACTACGGGCCAAGCCATGTCGCCTTCATTGTCGTGCCCTTGGTGGGGGCGTTTTTCGTAGACATCATCAACGCGTTGACCATTAAAGGCTTTCTAGCCCTGCCCTTCCACTACTAAATGCTCTTTGAGATTGTGATGCGTGCGTGCATAGAGCGCGCATGGCAGAGCCAGACTTTAGCCCTACCCAACCCCAGCGTGGCGTGCGCCCTGCTTAGCCCTACTAATGAAGTGCTTGCCCTACAAGCCCACACCAAAGCCCACACCCCGCATGCTGAAGTTTTAGCCCTAAGACAAGCCTTCAACGCCCTAAGCTCCACGCCCTACCCAGCCCACCTAGACCCCCTAGACAAAGAAGCCAACTACCGCTTTCTTGCCCAAAACCACAGCGGGCTTTTTAAAGATTGCACCCTCGTTGTAACCCTAGAGCCTTGCAACCACTTTGGCAAGACCCCCCCCTGCGCCGTGCTTTTAGAGCAAGTGCGCCCTAAAAGGGTGGTGGTGGGCGCACTAGAGACCAGCGCAAAGGCTAGTGGGGGTTTAAAGCGTCTCAAACAAACGGGCATAGAAGTTTTAAGCGGAGTGCTTGAAAAGCCCTGCAATGACCTACTCACCCCCTTTATGTGCCTAGAGAACAAGGGGGCGTTTAATCTCTTTAAAATCGCCACAAGGCTAGATGGCTCTTATTTGGGCAAAATCTCAGGGCAAGAGAGCCAAATTTTTACCCATAACCAGCGCACCATCGCAAATCACCTCATCATTTCAGGCAAGAGTGTCCGCACCGATCGCCCCACCTTAAACGCCCGCCTTGCCACCCCGCCCTATGAGGGCTTATGCCATGTCGCCATTTTAACAAGGGACACCGCCCCCCTTGATTTGAGTATCCCCCTTTTTGGCGTGAAAGGGCGCAGGGTGCAGGTGTGCCACGAGGTGGAGCAACTGCCCTTACAACAAGGCTTTAATGTCCTTGAGGGTGGGTGGGGGCTCTTTGAGAGCTTGCGCAATTACATCGATATGCTCTTAATCCACACCAACGCTAGTTTGCAAGAAGGGACGCAAGGGCTAGCCCACCACTGCACCCAAAACTTTAAACCCTTGCATAGCCAAATTTTAGGGCAGGACATGTTGGCGTGGTTGGCATGAGATTTTACCAGCCCCTCAAGGGCTACGCCTACAACAGCACGAGCTTGTTTTTAGCCCACTTTGCCACGCCTTTTATTAAAAGGGGCGATAAGCTCTTAGACATCGGGGCGGGCTGCGGGGTGGTGGGGCTGCTTTGCGCTAGGGAGTTTAAAAACCCCCTAGATTTGGTGGAGATCGATTATGAAATGGCATTTTTTGCACGGCTCAATTGCCAAAACGCCCCCCACGCTAGAGTGCACCACAGCGACTTTTTAAATTGCCCCCTAGAGCCCAATTCTTACGCCGTGGTGCTCTCCAATCCCCCCTACTACCCCAAAAACAGCCTCAAAAGCCCGCATAGCCAAAAAGCCCAAGCCACCAACCAAAGCTACTTGCCCTTGTTAGACTTTTGCGCCAAAGCCGCACAGCTGTTAAAACCACAGGGCTACTTTGTGCTCTGCTACCACGCCAGCCTCGCCGATAGCCTGCTTGCTGCCTTGCAACAAGCCAAGTTAAAGCCCGCCCTGCTACGCTTCGTCCATCCCTTTAAAAACCACAAGGCGAGTTTAATTTTATGTGCCGCGAGAAAAAACAGCAAGAGCTATTTAAGGATAGACCCGCCCTTAATCACGCACAACTCCAAAAACCAACAAGACAACACCCCCGAGGTGGCACACATCTATGAAAAATTTAAAACCCACAGCATCAAGGCCTCCCTTGCCTAATTGCACCCATTGTAAACTGCCCTGCCAAAACGAAGTTTTAACCTTAGAGCAGGAAAACACCCCCCCCCTTGTCTTTTGCTGTGCGGGCTGCAAGCAGGTTTATACGCTTTTGCACGACCTGCAACTAGAGAGCTTTTACGACAAATTAGGCGCAAAGCCCCTAGCCCCCATCGCCCCCCCCAAAGCCCACGCCAAGGAGCATTACAGCTCCAAAGCCTTTTTAGACAAATTCACCACGCCCCTAGAAAATGGGCTACTAGAAGTGGCGCTGCTGCTGGAGAACATCCATTGCGCCGCCTGTGTGTGGCTCATTGAGCATGTACTTTTGAAACAAAAAGGCATTTATGGCGTGCAGACCAATTACACCACGCAGCGGGCGTTTGTGCGCTTTGAGCCAACAGAAATCGACATCGCCGCCATTTTAGATGCGGTGGCGGCGATCGGCTATCAGGCGCAAGTGTATGACCCTAGGGTGCAAGACAACCACGCCAAAAAGCAACAAGAAAAAGCCTTCATCGCCCTTGTAGTGGGGGTGTTTGCCAGCATGAATATCATGTTCATTGCCATCGCCGACTATGCGGGCTACTTTTCGGGCATGGACATACATATGGCGTTTAAGCTGCACATCGCCTCGTGGGCGCTCGCCTCGCTTGCGCTTTTCATCACGGGGGCGGTGTTTTTAAAAGGGGCGTTTTATGGCTTAAAACACGGCGTGGTGGGCATGGATCTCAGTGTGAGCGTGGGCGCACTGGGCGTGTATCTTTACTCCATTTACGCCACCTTTAGCGGGGCGCGCCCTTATTTTGAGTCGGTGAGCATGCTCATCACCTTGGTGTATCTTTCTAAATTTTTAGAGCTTAAAGCCAAGCACCGCGCCAACGCTCTATTAGACAGCCTGCAAAGTGCCCTACCCTTGCAGGTGGCGGTGGTTGAGCTTGAGGAGGGGCAAATTAAAAGGGTGCTCAAAGACCCGCAGGACATAGAGGTGGGTGCACTGGTGGAGGTCTTGCCCGGGGAGTGTGTGGCGCTTGATGGCGTGCTAGAGAGTGAAAACGCAGAAGTGAGCACCCAAGCCTTTAATGGGGAGAGTTTGCCGACCACTTTAGAAAAAGGGCAAAGCGTGCTCTCGGGTTGTGTCAATTTGTCGGGGGCTTTCACCTACAGGGTGGGCGCGCCCTTTAAAGCCTCGTTTTTAAGCCAAATGGTGGAGCTCGTGCAAAAAAGCTTTTTAGAAAAGCCCAAATTGCAAGAGAGAGCGGACAAACTCGCCCGCTATTTTGGGGGGGCTGTGCTTGCCTTAGCTGGGCTTGGCTTTGTCTTTTGGGCGTTTATGGCAAGCATAGCGCAGGGCTTTTTTGTGGCGATGAGCGTAGTCGTGGTCGCCTGCCCCTGCGCCTTTGCTTTGGCTGCGCCCATTGCCTTGGTGCTAGGCAGCAACGCCGCTTTTAAAAAGGGGGTTTTGTTTAAGAAAAACAGCAGTTTAGAAAGCCTAGCCAAGGCAAGCACTTTATTTTTAGACAAGACGGGCACGCTCACTAAGAGTTTATTGCAAGTGCAAAGCCGCAGCACACACGCCCCCTATGATTTGGGGCAACTTTTGGGCTTGCTGTGGCACAACCCTCATCCCATCGCCAAGAGTTTATGTGCTTTCTTTAAAGAGCAGGCACAGCCCGCCCTCGTAGAAAACCTCAAACAAGAAAACGGCGGGCTTGAAGCGCGTTGCGGGGGGCATATCTTGCATGGCGGGTCGGTGGCGTATTTAGAAAGTAAGGGCGTGTCGGTGGGGGATTTAAAGGCGGACTTTGTCTACAGCGTGGATCGCAAATTAAAGGCGAGTTTTAGCTTGCAGGCAAGTTTAAAGCCCCAAGCCCTAGAAGTGGTGCAAGGCTTAAAGTCTATAAGGTTAAAGATCGCTATTTTAAGCGGGGATGGCTCGCCTAGCGTGTTTAAGATTGCTAAAGAGTTAGATTTGCCCTGTTTTGCCCCTTTAAGCCCGCAAGAAAAATTAGCGCATGTGCAAAGTGCCCTAGCACAAAAGGAGGTCGTGGTGATGGTGGGCGATGGCTTGAACGACACGGCGAGCCTCGCTACAAGCCAAGTGTCTATGTGCATGCACGAGGGGCATGACTTGAGCCTGCTTTATAGCGACATTATCTTGCTCAACAACAGTCTAGAGGGGGTGCAAATCGCCTTCAATGTAGCCAAAAGCACCCACCAGCGCATCAAACAAAACCTCGCCATCAGCGCGCTTTACAACGCCCTTTTTATCCCCCTAGCCCTGTGCGGCGCGATCACACCCCTAATTGCTGCTGTTGGCATGGGGCTTAGCTCGCTCTTGGTGGTGGCTAACAGCTTTAGATTGCGCTTGTAAATAAATTAAGAGTTAGCCCCGATCTCCACATCAATCCATTTAAATTCGCCGTAAGTCTTGCGGATGGCTTCCTTAAGTTTTTCAAAGCTCCCACAATCATTTTTAAAATTGCCCAGTAAGCACCCTGCGCTGAATTTATGACAATTCAACTCAGAATCATCTATGGGAAACCACGCGTATTCTTTGCCTCTTGCTCTACTCCCTGCGCTTTCAACAGCTGTTCTAACTCTTTGAGCTACTTTTTCTAAGCCAAGCGAATTACCATCTTTGCCACAGGCAATATAAATTTTTCCGCCCTCTTTAAGCTTGCCATCTCTTTCATCCTCTAGGCGCGTTAAAAAGTGGCGGGGGTGGGCATATCTGATGTAAGCCTTGCCATCCTTGTCGGTTACTTCTGCGATGAGATTATCCCCAATATAAATACCCGAATGTGCAACCCAAAAGCGTATATCACAATATAAAACACTTCCGGGTTTAGCATACCCTTCTAGACTTGTGATTTTTGCCATGAAAAACTCCTTTGACAGATTTTTACCGCATCCACCCACTAATGCCAGTCCTCAAGATTGTGGATTGTGGATTGTGGATTGTGGATTGTGGATTGTGGATTGTGGATTGTGGATTGTGGATTGTGGATTGTGGATTGTGGATTGTGGATTGTGGATTGTGGATTGTGGATTGT
>NZ_BSWS01000007.1:0-67753 GCF_030270165.1 Helicobacter sp. NHP22-001
CATAGGAGAAGCTAACCCAGAAACTATCAAAAGATACATAGAAAATCAAGGGTAGAGGGCATTCATCCCACCCGCTAAAGACGAGTGGGATTTCTGCCGGAGAGTTTTAAACTCAAAGGTTTTTTCCATCGCTCACCGCCTTTCTTAAGATTTCCTTTTGTTTGCGGATTTTTGCCACTAAAAAGGGGACGTTTTTGGGCATAACAGGGCATTTCTTAGACTTGCTGAGGTAGTTTTTCAGCACACAAGCGCGCCCCATGCACTGGAAGAAAAAGAAACAATCCTTACAAGCAGGGTCAAAGCGGATATACTCCTTCCACGCCTCTAGTTTATGCGCCTCAAGCCTCAAGCCCTTTTGCAAATCCCCGAATTTATTGTGCTCTTGGTTGAGCGCAATGGTGCATTTCAAGACTTCTAAATTGGGGTTGATGGTGAGGTTTGAGGATTTAGACGCGTAACACACCGAGCCGGCAATTTGGGTGAGCATGCCTAAATCCCCCAATAAAAAGCCCTGCTCTTGCGCCTCGCTCTCCCAAATGCCTTGCATGTTGGGTGCACCGCTGTGGCACGCTTGTCTGCGCTCGGGTGTGGTGGTGTTGTTGCCCTCGGAGTATAAACCGATGGGTCTAAAGAGCAGGGCAAAGCGCAAATCCCCCTTTAAAAATGCAAGGTTTTTAAAAAATTGCACTCTTTGCTCTGGGCTGGAGCTGTGCTGGTTAAAGTTACACCTCAGCATGATTTTAAAGTTTTCTTTAAGCGTGTGGATGGCGTGGATGTTTGCCATGATCTGATCGTAACTGCCGCCCCCGCCGCATTTAGGGCGCATTTTGTCATGCTGCTCTTTGAGCCCGTCTAAAGTGATTTGAAAGGCCTTGACATTGCGCTGCACCAAGGCTTGCATATTGTCTTTACTTAAAAGGTAGCCATTGGTGGTCATGGATGCGCTGTGTGGGATGTGGGCGATTCTCTCTTGAAACGCTAAAATCCACTTGAGGTTTAAAAGCGGTTCGCCCCCGAAGTATTCGATGCGGATGCGTTTGTCTTGATTGCTTTCTAAAAGGGCAAAGATTTTATCGCTGTTCAGCTGTTTAAAACGGGCGGTGTCTAAATGGTTTTCATAGCAATAGACACAGCGGAAGTTGCACGCATCCCCGGCGGGGAGCAAGATTAAATGCAATTCTTGCCCTTCTCTTTTGATTTGCTTGTCAAACTCTTGTTCGTAAAAGTCCCCTTTGTGGGTAGGGGCAAAAAAGTTATTTTGGGTTAAAAACCCGAGGTGCCTAGTGGGAAAGTCGTTTGTAAAGGCGATTTGGTGCTGGGTTAATTCAGCGATGTACCTTTCTTCAATAGCAACGCCGATATCATTAAACCAATTATAGAGGTAGAGTTCCCCCCCCCCCCCCCCGATTATCTACAACGCTCACTTGTTTGAGTAGGTCATATAAGGGCATCTAAAAGTCCTTAGAAATAAATGCCCTAATCTAGCATGTTTTGATTAACAAACTAAGGCTTAATGTAGCCCAAGTCCACAAGAGCATTTGCCATTGCCCTAACAATCGGGCCGTTCTTGCTGCCTCCCTCGCCGTGTTCCACTAAAACAGTGATGACATATTTAGGGTTTTTAAAAGGCAAAAAGGCGGTCATCCACGCGTGCGAGCGGTGGAAGTACTCCATTTGATCTTCTTTCACACGCTTGATGGTGTCTTGGTCGATGCCCACAACCTGCGCCGTGCCCGTTTTGCACGCCAGGGCGACTTTAACCCCCCTTGTGCTGTAATAGCCCGTGCCCCCCTGTGTGCTGCACGCCTCATACATACCTTGCCTTAGAACGGGGAGTTTGGATTTTTGGAAGTTATCCAAGACATCTTTGGCTTTAAAATTACCCTTGAGCGCAAAATGGGGGGTGGGGAGTTTGCCCGAGGCAATCAAAGCCGTGTAGTTTGCCACTTGCATAGGCGTGGTTAAAAACGAACCTTGCCCGATAGAAGTGATGAGCGTATCGCCAGTGTTCCAAATGCCACCAAAGCGTTTCATCTTCCAACCAGGATCGGGCAAAATCCCGATAAACTCGTTGGGCAAATCCACACCTGTTTTTTGTCCAAAGCCCATTTGGCGAAAAGTCTTGGCTAAATTGTCGATCGAAATATCTTGGGCGAATTTGTAAAAGTAGACATCTACGGATTCTTTGATCGCCTTGTATAAATTTGTCTTGCCATGCCCACCGGCTTTCCAATCTCTAAATTTGCGCTTGCCCACTTCAATGTAACCGGGAGCATAGACTTCTGTTCGCTCTGTGATGGGTAGATATTCTAAAAAGCTCAAAGCCGAACCCATTTTCACTACAGAGCCGGGGGGGTAAAGCCCATTGATGAGGCGGTTTAATAGGGGATTGTAAATATTCTCTTGGAGTTTTTTCCAATTTGCTACGCTGATCCCGCCGATGAAGTCATTTAAGTCATACTCTGGGTAGCTACCCGCAGCTAAGATCGCTCCTGTGTGTATATCCATCACCACCACCGCTCCCACTTTATCCACAAACAGCGCATCGGCTTTCTCTTGTAAGCGTTTGTCTAAGGTCAACACCAAGTCATTGTTAGTTTTGGGTTGTTTTTCTTCTAAGACTTTTAATTCTTGGTTTAAAGCGTTCACGCTCACGAGTTTATAGCCTATTTCCCCTTGTAAGAGGTCGTTATACTCTTTTTCTAAACCAGTTTTACCAATGGTGTGGGTGTATTGGCTCTTGGGATCACTTTGCATATCCTTAGTATCCGCTGCACCTAAGTAGCCCAAAACATGGGAGGCTAGGGCGTTGCCCGGATAGTGGCGTTTGTTGGCAGGGGTTATAGTGATTTTGGGATCGAGGATCAATTGAGGATACAAGGTCTGCATTTGGGCGTAGGGGATGAACTCTAAAATCTGTATGGCGTTGTGGTTGTAGACGGAGTTCTGTCTATGGTAGTTTTGGGCGGCGGTTTGAGTATCTAGAGTGGGGAAGTGGTGCTGTAAAAACTCTAATTCTTGTTGCAACTGGTCTTTTTTAAGAGCGGGGGCAAGTGAAATGCTAAAGCCCAGCTCGTTTATGGCGAGCAGTTGGTGGTTACGATCCATGATTAGCCCCCTTGTGGGGACTAAAATTTCTTTTTTAGTCATGTTGCGCAGGGCAAGCTGCTCAAAGTAGTCGTTGGTCTTGATCGTTAAAATGAAAATGCGCAAGAGCAAAATCGCCCACACGAGTGCCAAAAAGCCAAAGATGAAACGGAATCTAAGACCTTGCATACACTCTCCACAAAATGAACTCAAGCGCACCATAAGTTAGGAGCCGATCCCAAGGGACTAGGGGTGTGTCGTGCAAGGTGGCAAGCAGTAAAGTGTAAAGTACATAGATCGCCACTATATGGAAGGCCTCCCATAAAATATGCTCTTCAAACGCCCTTAAAACGAATTGTAAAACGATCTTCTCGTAGAGGATAAAGAGCAAAATCAATACCCCAAGCGGCTCTTGGTTGATCGCCTCAAAGAGCAGCAAACACGCAAAAATGGAGAGGATATAGCGGTTTTGCGAGCGCACCACTCCCCTATTTTTGTATAACATAAAAAGAAGGCCAAGGAGAGGAGGCAAAATGGGGTAAAGGACCTGTAAATTGTTGTAAAGATAAAAGCCCAACACATATAAGACGCAGTGGGTGTAAGTTAATCTTGAGATCATATGCGCCCCAACAATGCGTTTAGCAAAGTGATTTGCAAGTGTTTCAAAGAGCCAAATTTGGACTTAAGGGTGCTTGGCTTTAGCACACTCACTAGAGCATTTGGGTGTTCTTGCAGTAGGGCGTGTTTAGCATGGCTGGTGAGTTTGTCAAACTTTGTGTAAACACAACGGATACTTTGGTCGGGTTTGACAAAACTTTGCAAGAACACTTGCACATTTTCATCTTGGCTCAAGTGTAAATGGCGCGCGTCTATTAAGTGTAAGAATAATTTGATACTGGAGCGTTGCTGTAATAAGGTGCATAAAAACGCCCCCCACTCCTCTTGTAAACTCTTAGACACTTTGGCATACCCAAAACCGGGTAAATCAATGCAGCCAAAGGCGATTTTTTCAGCCCCTAATTGCCAAGTGGTGGTGAAAAAATTTGCCATTTGGGTTTTGCCGGGCGTAGCCGAACTTTTGGCGATTTTACGCCCCAAAAGCTGGTTGATAAACGAGCTTTTGCCGACATTGCTGCGCCCCAAAAACGCCATTTCAGGCAAGCTAGTGGGGGGGATTTGCGCCATATTTGTTGCCGAGCACATGAAGCGACTTTCTAACACTTTAAGGTTTAGATTGTTGTTTGGCATGCTTTTTTGCCTTTTGCTTTTTTTGCTCTTTTTGGATGTCCTCCATGTCAAAGATAAAGGTCGCAGGTTTGTCCTTACCCCCGAGCACATCCGCATAACCATGCTCTTTGCTTAAAATGATCTCTTCACCTTTCACAGAGTTTACCTTGCCCACTTCGTTCACCACAGCGTTTTGTAACAAGCGATACTCTTGCTTGAGCGCATCATAAATCAAGCGATCCGAGTGCCCCTTAACCTCTCTACCATCCTCTGTAAACAAATGAAAATGCACATCGCCGATCGCCTCGTATTTAGTGGGTTTACGCTTGTTATTGGTGTAAATGATGACCTTGTTAGCCGTCAGCGTGTCCTTGCCCTTTTTAATATGGACATTGCCTTGAATGATCGTGGTTTTCTTTTGATCATTGGCTAGGAATTTATCCGCTGTAACCTCTAAAGTTTCTTTTAAAGGCACAGCCCACAACAAACCACAAATAAAAAGGGAGAAACCGAGCTTTTTCAAAACTTAAACCTTTGTGTGTGTCGTCCCTTGGGGTGCTCAGCCTCTGCTAAATTGATGATGGCGTGGATACCCTGCGCTTGCAAGACTTGGGTTTTGTGGTTGTAGGCGATGTTTTGCCCGCTTACATGCCCTTCAGGTCCATTTAATAAAAAATTGCCCTCCCCTTGAAAGATCTGTTTAGCGTGGTTATAAACCCCTTTTTGGCTCCAAAAACTTTCATGGTTACTGGTCGTGTAAAGCACCCCTTTAGGAAAAGAATATAAATCGCCACGGCGCACCAAAACCTCCCCTCTAGCGTGTTCTAAAACTTGGCTATCGTTGTCAAATTTACTCAAAACAAAGTCGTAAAGGACTTCGTGGTCGCTAAATTGTAAAGCATGACTGCCCTTAATGTTTAAATCCGTGCTAGTGGCATTGCCCTCAAAAGCACTAAAGCCACGCAATTCAATTTTGGCAAAATCTCCGTTAAAGGTGGGGGCTTGTCTTTGGGGGCGTAAGAAAAACAAAATCAACCCCCCCATTGCTACCGCCAAGCCGATAAAAAACAGCCAAACGGGGTTCGCACGCACCTATTCACGCACCAAAATACTAGACTTTTTTAGATATTGTGCATAGTCGTTGGCTTCTTCTTGGCTTTTAAAGCCTCTGATAAACACCCGATAAATGGGTCTGTCGTTTTTAATTCCATTTACAATAACGCTAGAGTAATTTGTGTTTTTTAAGTGCACTTGCAAGGAGTCTCTAGCGTGCATGGCCCCTTGTTGATTATAAAACGCCCCCACTTGCAAGGAGAAGTTGCCCCCGCTGTAACTTTTTTGGCTCTCGCCCACTTTAAATTCTTTCTGCAAGGCTCTAGCTTGTTTATTTTGCTCTAAAGAGGGGGCGTATTGTTTCGCCACCACCCCTCCAAAGCCGATCACCTCTAGGCGCACGGGGGCTACTCCCTTGCCGATCATAGCGACATCGCGTGCGGCAGCGTTGGAGAGGTCAATGATTCTATTTCTTACAAAAGGTCCTCTGTCGTTGATCCGCACAATGGTGCTTCTGTTGTTGTCCTTGTTGGTCACCTTAACGATCGTGTTCATGGGCAAGATCTTATTAGCAGCAGTGTGGGCGTACATGTTGTAAATCTCACCACTGCTGGTTTTCTTAGCGTGGAAGTTGGGGCCATACCAACTCGCATAACCATCAAAAGTCTGCCCGACCTTTACCTGTGTGGGGTAGTAGGTCTTGCCACCCACTCTGTAGGGGCGCATGGTGGCGCGCTGCATCGCCGCTGAATCGATCATACCCGCTGTCAAACTGCTTTTAGATACGGGAGTGTCGTAGCTTTTGTTTTCTAGGTGCTTATTCTTATGGCGGTGGAAAAAAGAAAAGTGTTTTCTGGGCGGGATGGTGCCATTAAAGTCCCTAGCATCTTCATAGGCACGCAAACTTTCATGCTTGTTAGAAAAAGCGTAGCTTTGTTGTCCTTCCACATTTTTGGCACACCCTATAAACGCCAAGCTGACTAAAACAACTTGACAACACAATTTCATTTAACCTCGTTTTGTGCCACTTTAAAGCGGCGGGTTTTGTGGCCTAAAACGGGGATGATAAGCCTTTGTCTGCGGCTCAAGTAAAAACCTTTGAGGTTATTTGTATACCTCAAAAGGGCAACAGAGCTGTGGAACTTTTTAGCGATGGAATAAAGCGTTTCTCTAGGCTTAACCTTGTGGCTAAGAACGCGCACAATGTAGCTCTTGGGCTTATAGTGTTGCTTAAAGTAGGCAAGGTTTTCATAGGGGATATAGACCATGCTAGGCGCACCTGTGGGCAAAAAGTTATATCTAAACTGGTGGTTATAAGCCCTAAGTTTGGCTAGGGATAAATGCGCACTCGTGGCGACTTGGCTCAATAAAGTCCCCCCCTTAACAGACACGCTAGCTAGTGTTTGGCGCGCCCCCCTATTGAGTAGATACGCCTTGTTGCCCTCTGTGTCTAAATTATTGAAAGCGATGGCTAGGCTCAAAATGGAGCGGATGTAGTGGCGGGTTTCTAGGGGTAGGTATTTTTTACCTTCATCGAGCAAGACATTGATATTGTCCGTGCCCGCAACTTGGATCGCCTCTAGCACGCGCCTAAGCCCATAGTTATACGCCATCGCCACCAAATACCATTGGTGGGTTTGCTTGTAGAGCATTTTAAAGTAGGTGATCGCCGCCTGTGTGCTTTTGATCGGGTCGCGCCGCTCATCCACTAGAGTGTTGACCTTTAAGCCTAACATTTTAGCGGTTTTTGGCATGAACTGCCAAATGCCCACCGCCCTTTTCACGCTGTAGGCTCTCGCCGAAAACCTAGACTCTGCCATCGCTAAAAACAAAAACTCTATGGGGACATTTGCTTGCAAGAGCATGTTTTTGATGGTGGGGATGAAAACCCCATTAGCATCGTAGTGTTGGAGCAATTTATCAAAGGTTTGTTGCACGCTCCCTAAGGCATCGGTGTTGGCCCTATTTGTTAGAAAGTCGGCATCCACGCCAAAGGCGTTCAAAGTCTTTAGGCTAGTGCTGTTGATCGTGGGCGGGGCGGCATACAAAGACAGGTTCAGCAGGCAAACGAAACTCAAGGGTTGTAACAAGGATTTAAAAATCATAAGTGTACCTTTAAATTAAAAAGAGTTTGGGCGTTGTGTGTGGTGCTGTGGGCTAGCTCTTGCACATCCATTTGGCGCACCTGAGCTAACTTTTCAGCAATTAAGGGGATGTACCTAGGCTCGTTGCGCTGTCCCCTAAAGGGGTGGGGGGCAAGGTAGGGTGCATCGGTTTCTAAGAGCAAGCGCTTTAGGGGGATTTGGGGCAGGGTTTCTACTAAATTTTTGGCGTTTTTAAAGGTCGCCACGCCCCCAATGCCATAGTAAAAATTATCCGCTAGCTCTAGCAAAAGGCCATCGCCATTAAAGCAGTGCAACACGCCCCTAAGCTCGGGATACTGCTTTAAAATGGCGTGTGCGTCTACGCTGGCTTCTCGTATATGCACGATTAGGGGCTTGTTAAACTCTAAAGCCAAAGCAATTTGGGCTTGAAAAATCTCTTGTTGTTTAGTTTTGGTGGTGGGGTCGTTTTGGTAGTGGTAATCTAGCCCGCACTCGCCCACAGCCACGCATCTAGGATGCTGGATATGCGCTTTTAAGAAGTCCAACTGAAAGTCTTGTAAATCCAAAGGATGCACGCCCACAGCAAAGTAAAGGTTGGGGTGGCTCTCACAAAGTGCGATGGCGCGCCCTAGGTCTTTGGGGCTGGCGGCGGGGATAATGGCGGTGTTGACCCCGACTTCTTTGGCGTTATCCAAGACTTGACACACATCAGCAAGGTAGTGGGCGTGGTCTAAGTGGCAATGGGTGTCTACAAGATCTAACATCTAGTTCCTTATACAGTTAAAAAAGCTCCATTGTACTATAATTAAGGGGTTGATACCCTAAAAAACGATAAAAAAGGCACACATGTTTAGCGGATTGATCCACGAAGTGACGCAAATCCTTAGTTTCAGCAATGGGGTTTTGAGCCTAAAAAGCGCCCATAAGCCCAAAATAGGCGACAGCATTGCTGTCAATGGGGCATGCCTTACAGCGATCGCTCTTTTCAAGGGGGGCTTTAGTGCACAGATGAGCGCACACACACAGGCGCACATCGCTTTAGAAAACTACCAAGCCGGCCAAAGAGTGCATGTTGAGCTTGCCCTAAAGGCAGGGGATCGCTTTGATGGGCATTTCGTACAAGGGCACATCGATGGGGTGGGGGTGGTTAAGAGTGTGCGAAAGGGGGAAAGTCAAGTGGACATCGCCATTAAAGCCTCCCCGGCTATTTTAGAGCTGTGTATCCCCAAAGGCTCGATTGCCATAGACGGGGTGAGTTTGACCTTGGCGGGCGTGCAAAACGACAGCTTTTCTTTGGTCATCATCCCCCACACCTTTAAAAACACCCTCTTTAATAGCTACAAGCCCGGGCGCAGAGTGAACATTGAAAGCGACATGCTCGTGCGTGCGGTGGCACACCTTAACAAACGCCAAAACCCGCTCTCATGGGCGGTGTGCGACTCGTTGGTGATGGGCTATTAATGGGAATGCCAAAAGCCGTAGCCCTAGCCTATAACATCGGGCAGGATAGCGCGCCTAAAGTGGTGGCTAGCGGGGTAGGCCAAATTGCCAAAGCGATCATGGAAAAAGCAAAAGCCTTTGATGTCCCCTTGTTTTGCAATGAAGCCTTAGTGAACTCGCTCTTAGATGTGCACCTAGATACGCCCATCCCGCCCGAACTTTACGCAAGCGTGGTGGAGGTCTTCATTTGGCTACAAAACGCCGAGAGCGGCGCACAAATGAGTTAAAGGGGTTGTTTAGCGGGCTTTGGTAATTGAAGAGGACGATATTCTTAAAATCTCCCTCATTTTGCGTAGGTTTACTTAAAATCTTGTATAATCCCCCCGCAATACGGACTTTTTTGTCTATTTTTAAGGAAGGAGAACGATGCTAGAAATTCGATGGCACGCACGCGCTGGGCAAGGCGCGGTTACGGGCGCAAAGGGCTTAGCCGATGTGCTCACCACCACAGGAAAAGAGGTACAAGGTTTTGCGGTCTATGGGTCGGCAAAAAGGGGGGCGGCGATGACGGCGTATAACCGCATCGACTCCGAGCCCATTTTAAACCACGAGAAGTTCATGCACCCCGATTATGTCTTGGTGATCGACCCAGGGCTCACTTTCATCGCCGACATCACCGAGCATGAAAAACCCGACACGACCTACATCATCACCACGCATTTAAGCAAGGATGAATTGTTTGAAAAAAAACCCGAGTTGGCAAACAAAAAGGTGTTTACCCTAAATTGCATTAAAATCGCAATGGACACGATTAAACGCCCCATCCCAAACACCCCTATGCTTGGGGCTTTAATGAAAGTTTCTGGCATGCTCGAACTCGAGTTTTTTAAAAACACTTTTAAAGAAGTTTTGGGTAAAAAAATGCCCCAAGCCTTGATCGATGCGAACATGCTCGCGATCGACCACGCTTACGCCCAAGTGCAATAAAGGACAAACATGAAAAACTGGCAAGAATTTGAAATGGGGGCGGTGCTCTTCCCCTTTGAAAAACAAGGACAGGAGGAATTAAGCAAACACAATAACGAGCGCACCTACACCACGGACAGCTCATTCACTGCGAGCGTGGCGCATTGGCGGGTGGAAAAACCCGTGCATAACAAGGATGTTTGCATTAATTGTTTTAATTGTTGGGTTTACTGCCCCGATGCGTCCATTTTATCCCGTGAGGGAAAAATGAGTGGGATCGACTACGAGCACTGCAAGGGCTGTGGCGTGTGTGTGGATGTCTGCCCCACTAACCCCAAATCTCTTTTAATGTTTGATAATTTAGAGCCCCTAGAGGAGGCTCTTGGCAAATGGCCTGAAAAGAAAGAGGGTTTGAAAAAGAAAAGCTACCGCACAGAAGGGGGTTATAATGGCTTCTAGTTACCACTTAAATGGTGTGGAGGCGTGGGATGGCTGCACGGCGAGCGCACACGCTCTAAGACAGGCACAAGTGGATGTCGTGGCGGCTTACCCCATCACCCCCTCCACGCCCATTATCCAAAACTACGGCTCTTTTAAAGACAATGGCTATATTGATGGCGAGTTTGTTTTGGTGGAGTCTGAGCACGCCGCCATGAGCGCATGCGTGGGGGCAGCGGCTGCAGGCGGGCGTGTGAGCACCGCCACAAGCTCACAAGGTTTTGCCCTTATGGTGGAAGTGCTTTACCAAGCCGCTGGCATGCGTCTGCCTATTGTGCTGAATGTCGCTAACCGCGCTTTGGCTTCGCCTTTAAACATCCACTGCGACCACTCGGACATGTATTTGGGGCGCGATAGCGGCTGGATCAGCCTTTGCACCTGCAACCCCCAAGAAGTGTATGACTTTACGCTCATGGCGTTTAGACTCGCCGAGCACATGGGGGTGAGGGTGCCCGTGATGGTGCACCAAGACGGGTTCTTATCTTCACACACCGTACAAAATGTCCGCCCCCTAGCCGACCATATCGCTTATAAATTCGTGGGCGATTATGTCCCCGTGCATCCCATGTTTGACTTTGACAAACCCGTAAGCTACGGGGCACAGGCTGAGGAAGAGTGGCACTTTGAGCACAAAGCCAAGTTACACCACGCCATTATGGAGTCTAGTAGCGTGCTTGAAGATATCTTTAATGATTTTGCCAAACTCACAGGACGGCAATACAATATTTTAGAAACCTTTGACATGGAAGACGCTGAGGTAGCGATTTTTGCGCTTGGCACCACTTGGGAGTCTGCCATTGTGGCGGCTAAGAAAGCTAGGGAAAAGGGTATTAAAGCGGGCGTGGTAACCACACACCTACTACGCCCCTTTCCCTTTGTGGCTTTGGGTGAAGTCTTTAAAAAGGCTAAGGCTGTGGCTATCATGGATAAAAGCTCGCCTTCTGGGGCTATGGGTGCACTCTTTAATGAGATCGCTGCTAGCTTATACCAAGTGCAAGGTTCACGCCACCCCGTGCTTAGCAACTACATTTACGGGCTAGGCGGGCGCGACTTGACCCAAGCGGACTTGGATCATATTTTTGAGGAGTTGAGCCAAGACGCACAAAAAGGTGCGCTCACCCACCCCACCCAGCAATTCATCGGGCTTGCTGGACCTAAATTGTCTTACTTTTAAGGAGAACACATGGTTAAAGAAGTCAAAACACTCAAGAGTTTTAGCCAATCAGCGGAAAAGTTTGAAGGCTCCCACCTCCTTTGCCCTGGTTGCGGGCATGGGATCATCGTGAGGGAGGTGCTCAACGCCGTGGATGGGCCCATTGTGCTAGGCAACTCCACCGGCTGTTTAGAAGTGTGCTCAGCAGTGTATCCACACACTTCTTGGGATGTGCCTTGGATCCATATCGGGTTTGAAAACGGCTCTACTGCTATCAGCGGCGCAGAGAGCATGTACAAAGCCCTAGAGCGCAAGGGCAAATACAAAGGGCAACGCCCTAAATTTGTCGCCTTTGGGGGCGATGGCGCAAGCTATGACATCGGGTTTCAATTCATCAGCGGGTGCTTGGAGCGCGGGCATGACATGACCTACATCTGCCTAGACAATGAAAACTACGCCAACACGGGGGGGCAAAGAAGCGGCAGCACGCCTATGGGCGCAAGCACTAGCACCACCCCTGCGGGCAAGGTGAGCTTTGGCAAAAAAGAGCGCAAAAAAGACCTACCCCTCATCATGGCAGCCCATGGCATCCCCTACACCGCCCAAATTGCGCCCAACAAGTGGAAGGACATGAACAAGAAAATCAAAACCGCCCTAGACACTGAGGGTCCCTGCTTCATCAACGCCCTTAGCCCCTGCCCCACCGAGTGGCGTTACCACTCTTCTTTGGCGATTGAAATGACGGATCTAGCGGTGGATTGCTTGATCTTCCCCTTGTTTGAAATCTTTAATGGGCATGAACTAAAAATCACCTACCGCCCCCGCAATGTTCTGCCCGTACGCGATTATTTAGGTGTGCAAAAACGCTTTGCCCACTTGTTCAAAAAAGAGAATGAACACATCATTGAGGCGTTGCAAAAAGATGTCGATGCCCGTTGGGAATACTTACAGCGCAGAGAAGAAGCCAAAGTTTAATGGTCGATCGCTATGCTTTGGAGGGGATGGCACGCCTTTGGGGCGTACAAAACAAGTTTGACACTTACTTAAAAGTTGAAAAGGCGATTGTGCAGGCGTGGCACGCCTTGGGCGTGGTAGACGCTAAGAGTTGCCAAAAAATCCAAGAAGTTAGTTTTAGCTTAGAACGGGTTTATGAAATCGAGCAAACCACTAAACACGATTTGATCGCCTTTGTGAATGCCGTTTGTGAAAACTTGGGAGAAGAGGCGCACTTTTTTCACTACGGCATCACTTCTAGCGATTGTATAGACACTGCCTTAGCTTTAATACTAAAAGAAAGCCTAGAAATCATCTTGCAAGACTTGCAAGGGCTTTTAGAGGTGCTGAAAAATCGGGCATTTGAGTTTAAAGACACCCCCATCATCGGGCGCAGCCACGGCATCCATGGCGAGCCGATGAGCTTTGGGCTGGTGTGGGCGTTGTGGTTTGAGGAAATGCGCCGCCATGTGAAATCTTTAGAGGGGGTGCTCGAGGAAGTGAGCGTGGGCATGGTGAGCGGGGCGATGGGAAATATGGCACACACCCCTTTAGAGCTCGAAGAAAAAACTTGTGAGATTTTAGGGTTAAAGCCTGCCTTAATCACCAATCAAGTCATCTCAAGGGATCGGCACGCTAAACTCATCAACGCCCTAGCCGTGCTGGCCAGCAGCTGCGAAAAAATCGCTACTAATGTCCGCCACTACCAGCGCACAGAAGTTTATGAGGCGGAGGAATACTTTAGCGTGGGGCAAAAGGGCAGCTCGGCTATGCCACATAAACGCAACCCCGTGTTGAGCGAAAACATCACGGGATTGTGTCGGGTCATTAGAGGTTATGCTGTGCCCATGCTTGAGAGCGTCGCTCTGTGGCACGAGCGCGACATTAGCCACAGTTCCGTGGAGCGCTTTGTCTTCCCCGACATTTTCACCACCACGGATTTTATGCTGCACCGCTTGACAAACCTACTAAAGACCCTTGTCATTTACCCCAAAAACATGCAAGCGAATTTAGAGCGCACGGGTGGATTAGTGTATTCGCAAAGAGTGCTTTTAGAACTACCAAAACTAGGCTTTAGCAAAGAGCAAAGCTATGACATCGTGCAAGAAAACGCTGCTAAGGTGTGGCAAGACTTGCAAGAGGACAAGCACCACAAAAAGGGTTTCTTAAACGCTTTACTTGTCGACCCTAGACTAAAAGACATCGACCCAAAAAAGCTTAAAGCTTGTTTTGAAACAGCGCATTACCTAAGACATACAGACCAAATTTTTAAACGGGTCTTTGGGAATGATCCAACTTTGAGCTAGAATACGCTGTTCTTGCCCATCCTTTCATGAATTAATCTCGTGGACTAAAAAAACAGTCCATCGGTTATTCCATTAAAACTCTCTTACATCTTGAAATACAAGTCTAGCCTAGAAGTTACTTTTGTATAGACTTTAATGAGGATATTGCAGAATCTAAAAACCCATAAACTTTTGCTTTACTATAAGTATAGTCTAAAGTTATGGTCCAATTCCCCTAAAGGTGCAAACCATGGAAGCTTCTTAATGTCATCTTAAACTCCTTACATACTTTTGCTATTTGGTGATACCTATCTCAAACACAAACCGAAGTGTTCATTAGCTCTCACCCTATCTAACGAATAGAAATGTTTTTTGGTTCTAAAAGATGTAGCTATTAAGAGTGGTGGTGGGGTGTTGCATGGACTTTTGATGGTGGAGCTTACTAAATCAACCGAAAGGGGTCAAAGAAAATTATTGAAAGTTTGAAACGATCGGGTTATTGACATACGCCCAAGCGTGCTAAAACCAAGTGCAAATGAGCGCAATAAAGAAAGAGCTCTTTAGAGCTTTAACCCCGATGGACTTTATTGCCAAGAAACTGCATAGACACTTTAGCGAATGGCTTTAACGCACCATAAAGTTAAGACTGTCTACAGACCCCAAGAGCAAGCTAAAGAGAATTATAAGCCACTTTTGACGCGCGCCTTTTTCTTTCTCCATGAGCTGGGCGTAAATTCTAGGTTCAATGCGTTTTTTACCCGTGTCTTTGGTAATCACATTGCCTTGATAGCCATAGACATCGTGTTTAGGTTTGCCTCTCTCCATGCATTAAACTTTTATTCAACTCGTAACCACGCTGTATACGAAGCTCCCAACATCTTAAAAAGATTCTTACAAAATCTTTACAAGCTCTCTTAGTGTTTTCAGCATAAAAAAATCAAAAAAACGCCCATAAAACCAATAGATAAGGATGGAAGTCCCATCGTTTAAAGCAATGCCATGGATACTTAAGTCCTCACCTATTGCTTTATCTTGTGGGCTTAAAGTTTTTAAGGGCGATGTCCTACGCTATTTCACACTAAAACTCACAAAATGGCTTTCATTAAGGCAAAAAAAGATCTGCTTAGTGGCGCAATCTTTGGGCAAACCCCTAGACCAACGCACCCTAAAATTTTGACACATTGGTCTTAAAACTTTGAATCGCTTGTTACGATCTCTGATAGAGTAACCTTGATTATTCTAAATTGAAATAAAACACAAATTTTAGATAAAATACCCCCGCCTAGTTAGAGCTAGGTAATATTTTAATTGCAAAGGATACGCAATGACACACGCTGATAAATGTTGCCACAATCACGAAGGGCATGCACAACACGAAGAAAACCACCACCATCATTGTTGTGGAGACCATCACCACCATCATGCAGATGAACACCATCACCATGGGCATGAGGAACATCAAGCCTAGCTTTTCATCTCCCGGCTATGCCGGGGTATCCTAAGTATCTCTGTAGTTTGTTGTCCATTAGATATGTCTTATATCAGTTGGTAAGAATCACTCCACACGCTTTGCTTGTTCTCTAAAGTATCAATTATATACCCTCAAGTGAGGTTTATATGGATTTGGTGCGTGCTCTGGAAGAAAAAGAATTTTTATATGGCGCAATTTCCATATACGAACTTTTATGCTGTGAAAATAGATCACGACCCTCGCAACATCAATTATAGTATTTAATATTATTCTTATAATTGTTGTTGTATAAGTAGCGTTTGTTTTCTATTATTTCTCTACTGGAGTGTTGTATGCATAGGTGTTTGACATTATTGTGTGGAAGTTGTCTAGTGCTAGGGGCACAACAAAGCATTAAAACCCACCGCTTGCAAAGGGTGGAAGCCACGGGTAGGTCGGTCAATGAAGAAGCCCCCAAAAGCTGGCGCAGTGAAGAAGTGAAAAATTATTTGGGTAGCCAAACGATCATTTCACATAAACAACTCACCCAGCAGGCTAACCAAAGCATTGAGGAAGCCTTGCAAAATGTCCCCGGGATCCACATTAGAAACGCCACGGGGATCGGAGCACTACCCAGATTTTCGGTGCGGGGCTTTGGGGGCGGGGGCTCAGGCAACAGCAACACGGGCTTTATCCTCGTTAATGGCATCCCCGTTTATGCCGCCCCTTATGCCGACATCTCTATTCCCATTTTCCCTGCCACTTTCCAAATGATCGACCGCATTAGTGTGGTTAAAGGAGGCGAGAGCGTGCAGTATGGCCCTAACGCCTTTGGGGGGGTCATCAACATCATCACTAAGCCCATTCCCTATAAATGGCAAAACCAAGTGGCTGAACGCATGACAGCGTGGGGCAGGGCGAGCAATGGGGGCTTTGTGGGGCCAGAGAGTAAGGGGCAACCTTTCATCAAAACTCTAGCCAATAACTTTTTATACAACACCTATTTAAAGAGTGGAGGCATGATCAACAAGCACTTTGGCGTGCAGGCGCAAGCCAACTACATCACAGGGCAGGGCTTTAGAGCAAACAGCCCTAGCACGATACAAAACTACCTCTTAGACTTGCTCTACCAGATCAACGAGAACAACAAAATCACCGCCAATTACCAATATTACAGCTTTGACATGGCAGACCCGGGGTCAATGGCTTTAGCTGATTATCAAAAAAACCGCTTTGCCAACACCCGCCCCAACAACGCTAAGAGCGGTAAAGCGATGCTTTGGAGCGTGCGCTACCAAAATTTCTTTGAAACCCGCCACTTTGACGGGGACTTCACGCTCACCTACTACGGGCACACCATGAGCCGCGATTTTCAGCTAGACTCCAACTATTTAAGCGTGAATACCAACCCTGCCGTAGGACACATTTACACCGATGAAAATTACAGCGGGTTTTTCATCGCCAACCACGCCAGAACCTACCTTATTAACGCCATTGAGCCCGCCTTAAACCTGCATTTTAGCCACCCTATTGTGAGCCAAGATATCAAGGTCGGCATGCGTTTTATGCAAAGCAACATGCTTTTTAAAACCCTGCAATCCACTTGTGAGGGGGCTAATGGCTCTTGCACCATGAGCCCTTATGTGCTCATCAAAAGCCCGAGCCAAAATGTCAAAATGGACAACAACTACACCGCCGTGTATTTGAGCGACAAACTAAGTTTTTTAGGTGGCAAAGTCGTGGTTACCCCGGGCTTGCGCTACACTTTTTTAAACATCCATAAAAGCATCCCCACCAAGCATAACTTCAATCTATGGAACACCACCAAGGAGCCGGGCAACCAATTTAGCCCCGCACTCAACATCGGCTACAAACCCTTAGACGGGTGGCTGCTCTATTGCAACTACCGCCGCAGTTTCATCCCCCCACAATTTAACATGACCACCATCGGGGCGTTTTCCTCTGACTACACCCAAACCTTTAACGAACTAGAGGGTGGCTCACGCTACAGCTATAAAAATATCCTTAGTTTCAACGCTAATTACTTTGTGATTTTTGCCAAAAACTATTACTCCGGCGGCTATAGCCCCGGACCCTTAAACGCTAGAAGTCAAGGCGTGGAATTGGAGCTTTACTACGCCCCCATTAGAGGGCTACAAATGCATTTAGCCTACACCTACACGGACGCACGCGTTACCACCAATGCCCTAGACAAGACCAAATACTTTGTAGGGATCGTCGATCACCCCTTTAACCTCAAGGGTAAAAGATTGCCCTATGTAAGCCCTCATCAATTCATTTTTGATATGAGCTACACCTACAAGCACACCACCTTTGGGCTCTCTAGCTACTTTTACAGCCGCGCCTACTCCTCTGTGCTCAACCAAGCCAGAACCCAAACCGCTTGTTTTAAGCTTAACCCGAGCAAGAATGCGGGCATTTCTCAGGGCTGTAACAGCGTGGGGCTCTTGCCGTGGTATTGGGTGTGGAATGTCCAAGTGAGCCAAGTGTTTTGGCAAAGTGGACGGCATAAAATCACGGGGAGCTTACAAGTGAATAACATTTTTGGCATGAAGTATTATTTTAGAGGGATCGGCACAAGCCCCGCTGGCTACCAGCCCGGCCCGGGGCGTTCTGTAACAGCCTATCTAAGTTATGAGTTTTAAACCCAAAAAGGAGCAAGGGCGGGATCCACGCTCATCCCGAGCTCTAGGGGCCGCTGATGTGTTTTGCAGCCCTAACGAATACATTGACCGCTCAATTTAACTTCAGTCCTAGTAGGGCAGAGATGACTAGACAGCCACACGCCAAACCTACAGACCCCAAACACTTCTAGAAGTTGTAGACA
Source organism: Helicobacter sp. NHP22-001 (assembly GCF_030270165.1). Taxonomy (NCBI): domain Bacteria; kingdom Pseudomonadati; phylum Campylobacterota; class Epsilonproteobacteria; order Campylobacterales; family Helicobacteraceae; genus Helicobacter; species Helicobacter sp. NHP22-001. Next base: position 18,107 of record NZ_BSWS01000007.1, read on the forward strand.
TAGTTCCAGTAGATGGACACATTACGCCTAAAAGTGTGGGTTATTTTACTGCCCTTGCCACCGCAGTAAGGACTAGTGCCATATCCACAACTGCTGCTGTCGGCTTTGGTGAATGTCGCCGTGAAGTAGGGGTCATTAATGGTGGGGACACGCACACCAAATTCAAACCCTTGGTGCTTGGTGAGGTTGGTGCGAAAGCCCATGTTGACCACGAATTGCACATAGTTGGGCGAGTGTTTGAGTGCGAGATCAGGATCTTTGACCTTTGCCAAGTTCCCCATATATTGGTTCATAGTCCCACAACCGGTGCCTTCAGCTGGATCTTTTCCCACCTACAGCTAGCATTTCCGGATGGTTGACCCATTAACCATGAGCTCCCCCCAATCATCACACCGGCAAAGAACCCAAAGGTGCGATCGCCCCTCTCATACAAGTTAAAGAGTGCATCCATGCCCACGCCATAAAACAAGTTTGCAGAGGGCTGGTTAACATAGCTGGTTCCAAGAGCTGAACCCATACCGCTAAATTCTCCTCCTTGTCCGCTAAACATGCCATAATAGCGCAAGCCAAAATGCCTTTTCTTGCCGAAAAATTGCTTATAGCCAAACTGCAGATCCACGCCATAGAGGTTGCCATTGTAAAGGGCACCCATCACATTTCTGCCATGTTCGCCGTAGGTGTTCGTAAATCCATTAGTGGTAACACGCTTAGGCGTTGGAAGGGGCGTGTTGTCTACCGAACGTATCCCCGAGAAATTAGAATATTGGAACCCTCCTTCCACATACGCTCCGCTCTTTTCAGCACCAAGACTCGACACACATACACACACACCACAAGCAACCATGGCTTTTCGTAAAAGCATGTAACTCCTTTGTACTGAACTTATAAAAGCAAAGATATCTTAACTAAATTTTTTATTAAGCACAAAAAATACAAAACTCAAGCCACATAGGATCGCTGCCTTGTTACCTTAAGTGCCATTTGGTTTAGGGTAGCCGCTTTTTTGCTCTTGAGCTCTGTTTACAAGATCCAAAAAATACACATGCTTAAACTGGGCTTGTAGGTGATAGCGGTGTAGGGGATCTAGGGCTTAAAAATACAGCCACACGCAGTAGAGCGCATGTTAGACATTGAATTTAGCCAATTCTTGATCGAGCACCTGCGCTACTTTATTTAAGGATTGGCTAGCCTTACCCACATCTTGCACACTTTGGTAGTTGAGTACGGCTAGGCGGTTGATCTCTTGGATGCTCTGCACAATCATTTTTGTGGTGCTAGCCACACCTTTAAACCCCCGCACATCTTCACTAGTGGCACTGATCACGCTTTGGATATTTTCCACATTTGAATCGACCATTTCTTGTAAAGAGCGTGCAAGTTTAGAGATTTTTAAAATCTCTTGGGCGTTGCTGTGTAAATCTTGGCTGATAGTGCCTATACTCTGCACCACTTCGTTGATGGTGCTGGTGATCTCAGTTAAGCTATTTTGGGTTTTTTCAGCTAGTTTTCTAACCTCATCAGCCACCACCGCAAAACCTCTGCCATGTTCGCCTGCTCGCGCCGCTTCAATGGCCGCATTCAAGGCTAATAAATTTGTTTGTCCTGCAATATCTGCAATCAAAGTCAAAACAGCTTTAATGTTCTCGGTGTTCTTGGAGGCTTCATCCAAGCGGCTAGAAAACTCCGTGCCTAACTGGGCGTTGTTGGCTAGATTTGTGCTAAAGGTTTGGATTTGGGAGCGGATTTTTTCTAGAGTGCTGTCCGTCTGCAGAAGGTTTTGGTTGTTTTTGTCTGCATTTTCCACTCCTCTTAAAATATTGTCAATGACACGATCGCCGTTTTCTAGGGCAGTGTGGATAAGATCTTTGGCTTCTTGGGTGTGCTGTTCCACGGTGTTTACACTTGTGTAAAGGACATTGGCGATTTGATTATTCTGCACGCCCAACTCTTTTATTTTAGAAACCATACCTTGTATTTTTTCTAATAAAAGGTTGATATTGGTTGAGATGGTGGCGATTTCATCCTTGCCTTTAATTTGTAGGCGTTTGGTCAAATCCCCATCATCTGAAACCAATTGGATGATCAAATCACGCAACTGGATGAGTGGGCGGCACAAAACTTCAATCACTCCAAAAAGAACAAAAGTCACTAAAACTAAGGCGATGACAGAAATAAAAAGCATCGTCGATTGGACGCCATGTAGATTTTTAAGTGCGTCTTTTTTAAAGACAACAGAAACCACTTTCCAACCTAAACCATCAATGGTGCTATAGGTGTACAACTTCACCCCCTCCTTGCCGTTTCTCTCAATGAAACCAGAAGAAGTGCTTAAAATCTGCCGGCGCAACCCTTGGTCATTGGCATGGTACTCACTACCCTCTTGATAAACCGATGAGCCCAGTACAACCCCATTTTTATCCAAGAGATGCACCCTTTGCTTATTAAAATAAGTATTGATGATGGATACCAAAAGACTATCCAAATCAACATTCAAAGCCAGCACACCCTTAAAAATACCTTTCTGTCTTAAGGCCAAAGAATAGGTAACAACGATTTTTTTTGTGTAAGCGTCTATGTAGGGTTTAGAGATGGAAACATCCATAGCGGCCTTGGCATTTTGATACCAACTACGTATCCGTGGGTCGTATCCCGTGGGTTCATTGCCTTGTAATTTAATGATACGCCCGTCCTCAAAGGCTACATACATGTCGGCGGAGTTCATGTTGTCGTTTGTGAATTCTAGAACTTGTTTCACCTGCCCAGTGTCATTTAAAGACATCTTTTCAAAAGAATGGGCGGTCTGGCGCAAAATAGAGAGAGTATTGCGATCCCATTCTTTAATCGTGGAAGATAAAATATTGATATTGGTTTTGAGCGAGGCTTGCGCTTGCTGAGTTAAGTTGTTGCGGATTTTCACCCCGATGATCACGATGGTGGTGCCAAACACCAAAATGAGCAACACCGCCAACACTGAAATGATTTTTGTCTTGAACCCCAATCTTATATTTAAACCCATCAAGACTCCACAAATTATGTTAGAAAAGCAAAAGGTCCATTATAACAAAAATTAGTATTCCTAAGAATTTTCTTGTAGGAAATGCCCATAACCCTTAAATTGCCACACACACGCATGGGGCTTAAAAAACCCTAGTGCCTCCTTAGGCTCTAAGAGCGGATCGGCTAAACCCAAAAACACCTCCACACAAACACCCTTGCTTTGCAAAAACTCTAGTTTTTTAGGGTCTAGGGGGGTGTAGAGCAAATCCTCTAAATCCTCAGCACTGCCTAAATGCGTGTAATTTTCTAGATTTGAGTTTTTTTGTAACATATCCGCCCAGCCAATGTTTTTAAAAAAGGTTTGCATGTAGCCTTTAGGGTCTTTTTTATAGCTTAAAACTTGTAGGCGTTTAAAGGCGGGGGGTTTGAGTGCCAACATACAAGGCGAAATCAACATGAGCTTTTGCACCCTTTGCCCTTCTTTGGCTTTGCCATAAGCACACTCTAAAGCTTTAAGAGCCCCATAGCTAAAGCCCGCCATGTCGTAATCCCCACAATCTTTTAAAATCCACGCAAACAGCCCCCTCTCCCCCCTAAAGCCAAAGCCACTAAAATACACCATCACACAAAAGAGCGCAAAATCTCTTGGATTTGGGTTTTACTTAGCTTCTCTTTATCCAATAAAGCCTGTGCCATTGCCTGTACTTGGGCTCTAAAATTGCCTAAAAACTCTCGTTGTTCCGCATAAAGCGTGCTTAAGAGAGCCTCTACATCACTTCGATCCCCGATAAACTTATGCCCCATGCCATACTCTTCGCACATCTTTTTAGCGGTTTCTAGGGCGTGCTTTAAATCGTCCTTAGCCAAAGTGTAACTTTCTTTAAAGAATAAATCCAGCACAATCATCCCGCTTAAATGCACCTTAATGCTGTTGTTCATCTCACTCTTGCTCAAAATACGCCGATCGCTTGCCACCAAGAACTCCCCCACCAAGAGCACCTTATCAAACTCCACCTCTAGCCAGTAGGCACTAAGGGCTTTGGCACTTTGATAAAGGGCGTATAAATTCTTTTCTTGCTCGCTCAAAGTTACATTTTTCTTTTTACCAAAGGCGATTTTGTCTTTGACCTCTAAAATGTCCTTCATGCTAATTTGTGCCGCGTTGCGTCTTAAAGCATTTAGGGCGCTTTCATTCACCAAAGAAGAGAGCATCGCCCCACTAAAGCCCACACAGATTTTTGCCACCTCCAAACAATCTAAATTGTGTTGTTTGTCTTGCAAATAAGACTCTAAAATCTGCACCCGCTCTTCTAAGTCGGGCAGAGAAATAAAAATACGCCGATCAAAGCGGCCACTTCTTAAAAGAGCCTCGTCCATCACATCGATTTTATTCGTCGCCCCGATCACGATCACCTGAGAGCTTTCCTCAAAGCCGTCCATCTCGGTTAAAAGCTGGTTGAGCGTGGCTTCTCTCTCATCGTTGCGCTGGTGTCCTCTCGCCTTACCCACCGCATCGATCTCATCGATAAACACAATGGACGGGCTAAAGGCTTTGGCTTTGGCAAAAAGTTCTCGCACCCTCTTAGCCCCCACGCCCACATAAATTTGCACGAAGGCGCTCCCGCTGTGGTAGAAAAAGGGCACTTTCGCCTCAGCGGCTAGGGCCTTGGCGATCATCGTTTTACCCACCCCCGGTGGGCCCACCAAGAGCACCCCCTTAGGTAATTTGATCTTTAAATCTTGGTATTTTTTGGGATTTTTCAAGTAATCCACAATCTCGTATAATTCCTCTTTGACCTCCTTCGTGCCCGCCACATCTTTAAAGCGGACACTGGGCAAAGTGGCGTGCAAAGGGGGCTGTGGGGTGCTTGGGTGTGCTTGGGTAGCGTCCACAGAGGGCTGCAGCAGTGCCTTTTTGTTCCAAGCCAAGCGCAAAACCACCGCCAAGAGCACTAAAAAGAAAAAGATGATCACGACATTTAAGAGTTCTTGCGTGGTGTTGTCCTCGGGCAACACCTCAATGGGGATATTCGTAGGAAATTGCATGGAGTCCGTCCAGCCCAAACGGGCGGTTTTATACACCTTAAAGTGGGTTTTTAGGTAAATGTAGCGGCTGTCGATCTTAATGCTTTGGATTTTTTCGCTGCGTAACAGGGCGTTAAAGTCTTGGATACTCACCAGCCTAGTAGGTTCTCTAAAAAACAAAAACACCACAAAGACCACACCCACCAAGAGCGCAAAGCAGCCGATGATCGCCTTTTTATACCGCCGCAAAGTTTGAATCAAGCTCCACCTCGTAATCTTTCAACAGCACCCACTGCCCCCGTAAATCCTCGTTAGAGCTTAGGCGTATGGGGTTAAAGAATTGATCATGCCCTAAGTAAAAGCCCCCCTTAAGCCCCTCCACCAGCACCTCTAAAGCCACGTCCCGATCCTTTAAATTTTGCCTAAAGGCTAGGTTGTTTTCTTGCACGCACTCTTTGATCTGCCTTAAACGGGCTTTGGCAATGTCGCCTCTCACGCGATTAGGCATTTTACTTGAGGGCGTGCCATCGCGCACGCTGTAAATGAAAGGGTGGATGTGTGTTAGGGGGAGTTGTTTAAAGTTCTCTAGTGCCTCTTGCCAAATGGTTTCGTCCTCATGCGGGTGGCCTACGATAAAATCCGTGCCAATGGCAAAGCCCTTAGAAGCGACTTTTTGCAAAAGGGCTAAATCCATGTGTGTGCGGTTGCGCCGGCGCATCCAGCGTAGCATGGTGTCGTGGCTGTGTTGCAGGGCGATGTGTAAATGTTTTTCTAAAATGGGGTGATCAAGTAGCTCTAAAAACTCGCTATCCATTTGGGCGGGCTCTAGACTGCCGATACGCACCCGCTTTATGGGGGTTTTGGCGATCTCTTTAATGAGTTTGGCTAGGCTATCCCCATAATCTAGCCCGAAACTGCCGACATTCGTGCCCGTCAAAACCACCTCTAAAACCCCACTATCGGCGAGCAAGTCTATTTGCTTTAAAATGTGTGCGCGCTCTAAACTACGCGACTTGCCCCTCACTTGGGGGATGATGCAATAACTGCATTTAAAATCGCACCCCTCTTGGATTTTGACAAAAGCACGGGTTTTACCTACAAAGCTTTTTAAAAGCGTGCCCTCTAGCTCTTGTTGTTTATCCTCGTAAAAAAAACCCTCTTGGCTTAAAAGGCGGTTGATTTGGGTTTTATGATCGTGCCCAAACACCCCACTCACTTGCTTGTTTTCTAAGAGTTTGCGTCCCTCTTTATTTGCCCCGCAACCGGTAAAATAGACTTTTTTATCCAAAGTGTGCATTTTTTTGGCATACGCCCTTGCGCTATAGTCTGCGTCATTGGTAACAGTGCAAGAGTTTAAAACCACAATATCCGCTAAATCCTCGCTTGTGGTGCGCTCAAAATCCTTTAAATGTGCGAGCATGACTTGCGTGTCGAATAAATTGGTGCGGCAACCAAAGGTTTTAAAATAGACTTTTTGTTTCATAGGCGTAATTCCTTGCTCTCAAAAACGCTGTTTTTGTTCCCAAACCCATCGCCCGCGCTCTGCACGAATTTAGTCGTGCTGTAGGCGATGAAAATATCCGGTTCTTTTAAAAGTGCCTCGATAATATCACTAGAAATCTTAGATTTGAGCGCAAGCGTGGCGTAAGAGTTGGTTTGGTACCACACGCTGATGTGGATACCCTCCTGCTCGAGCACCATAAACACCCGTGGGTTGGCGCTGGTGTTGCGTAGGGAGTATTTGGTGCGCATGTTGTTCATTTGTTTATAGGTCATTTCGGTGTATTGCTTGGCTTGGGTGTTGGCGATGTCTAGGGCGATTTGCATGGCCTTTTTGTAATTCGAGTCAAAGGTAACACAAAAGACGATCCCATCCCAAACGGTTTTCATGCCAAAGTGGCTGTAATTGCAAAGTAGATTGCTAAAGATGTAGTTGTTGGGGATAAAGATGATACGCCCCGCCCGGCAATCGTTATTTTTGTAGCTGGTGAGCGTGACATCCTCTAAAATCGTGGTGTAAAGGGCAGAGATGTCGAGCACATCGCCCACATAGGCGTGCCCCTCTTTCACCACCTTGATGCGATCGCCCACATGGATATTGCCCTCAATGAGGATCATAAACCACCCTAGCACGCTCATGAATAAATCGCGCATGGCAATGGCGATCCCGGCACTGGCAAAGCCCAGCACGGTTACAAGGTAGGACACATTTTCCAAGTAGGCGAAAAGAAAAATCAACACCACCACATTGGCGTTGACAAAGTTGATCGCCTTGTTGATCGTGTAGGCGCGCTCGTTGCTGTGGATGTATTTATGGCTGATGACCTTGAGCACCCACGCTAAAACAATGCTGACTAGGGCGATCAGCACCACATAGATCAGTTTAAAGATTTGGTCCTTGATTTGGGATTTAATGTTGGACTCGGTTTCTTCAATGTCCTTTAGGTAAACATCCATGCTCGTTTTTAAGAGATTTTGCGCCCCTTGCAATTCGATCTTTTTAACCTGCTCTTGGTAAATTTTCTTAGCTAAGTGTTCTTGTTCTTGCCCCCTTTGTAACTTCTCTAGTTGTGTTAAAACCTGTAACTTTTGATTGATCAATGTCAAGACTTCGTGCAAGCTCTTTTTGTGGTGCTTCATGGTGGTGTATTTGGCTTTGATTTGCTTAATAAAAGAAATCCCTGTAACGATGGCGATGGGGTTGGTGATGTTGGGGATGTTGGCGATGCTGGGCTTTTCCACCAATTCTTTAAAAGGGTTCATTTTGTACTGCTCGAGCAGCTCCTCTTGGTATTTTAGGGCTTGCAAGGTATGGTTTAGGGTGCTGATTTGGAGAGTGTCTTTGTTTTTCTTGTTTTTTTTATTTTTAAGGGTTTTGAGTTTTTGTTGGATAGTTTGGATTTCCTCGTAAATTTGCTCATAACTCTCAAAATTACTGAATTTTTTTAGCCAAATGTTATCGCTCGTTTGGAGCTTATGATCTAAATGTCCTACCTCTTCTTGCAAGCGTTGGATTTGTGTATTTTCTTGTCCTACAAGATAGCAAAGACAAGCACACAGCACCAAAAAAACTTTAAACAAAATGTCCCCGATAAAATAGATTTGAGAGTGTAGTTTAACACAAGAAACCCTTACTTTCGCTACATAAACCCTACAATAAGATGCTAAGATAGACAAAAAGGCAATGCATGCAAAATCCTTCTAATAAAATGTCTAAGGTCAGAAAATGGCTTGTCAAGTGGAAAACCCGCTCTTTAGGCAAACGTTTAAATATTTATATTCTAATCTTATCCGTGCTGCTCTTTTCAGATCGGTGCAATTTGCAAGCGCAATTGGAGAAGGCTAAAAGTTACCTCGAAAGCATGCTAAATGGTCGTTTGGCGACTTGGGTTTTTGAGCGTATTTGCGTGAACATCGCCGATTACGCCCTAGATGAACACTTGTACTTGAAAGACCGCATGCGGGTATTTGAGCTGTTGGTGCAAAACATACAGCTTTACCACATTGTTTTAGACATGTGGAACAATGAGGTTTATCAAGACCAAAAAGACATCTTAAAAATCGCTGTGCAAAACGCCTACGACAAACGCTATAGCCTAGACGCTGAGAGCCAAAGAGCGTTGACCTATCAAATGCGTTTGTTTAAAAAGTAGCTTTAATTTCGCTTAAATTCAAGTTATCTTAAGGTAAAAAGGCTAGAATAGGCTCTTTTGATATTTGACAAGGAATACGGGATGCAACTCACTGAGTCCATGAAAAATACAGACATCAAGCGCGATTGGGTCGTGCTGGATGCAAAAGACCAAGTTTTTGGGCGACTAATCACCAAAGCGGCGACCCTACTTAGGGGCAAACACCGCCCTTGCTTTACCCCCAATGTAGATTGTGGGGATTTTGTGGTGATCGTCAATGCCAGCCATGTGAAGTTTTCAAGTTTAAACAAGCTCAAAGATAAAGAGTACTTCACCCACTCGGGCTATTTTGGTAGCACGAAAAGCAAAACCCTAGAAGAAATGCTAGAAAAAAACCCCGAAAAACTCTTTTATCTAGCGGTGCGGGGCATGTTGCCTAAGACGAAACTTGGGCGTGCCATGATCAAGAAACTCAAGGTCTATAAAGATGAAAAACACCCCCACACGGCTCAAGTGGGCAAGAAGGATTAAGTAGATGACAAAAATTTACGCCACAGGCAAAAGAAAGAGCGCGATCGCCAAAGTTTGGCTCACGCATGGGGACGGGCAGCTAGACATCAATGGCATGGATTTAAACACTTGGCTAGGTGGGCATGAGTCCATTAAAATGAAGGTCATGCAGCCCTTAGTGCTCACCAAACAAGAGGGCTTGGTGAGCGTGAAAGCGGTGGTCTTTGGGGGCGGTTACAGTGCACAAGCTGAAGCCTTAAGGCATGGCATTTCTAAAGCCTTGAATCTCTACGACAGTGCCTTTAGGGCAATTTTAAAACCCAAAGGCTTACTCACAAGGGATTCTCGCGTGGTGGAGCGCAAAAAATATGGCAAACACAAGGCACGCCGCAGCCCACAATTCTCTAAACGCTAGGGAGCACACAAGGGGGGTGTGTGGCTGTTGATCTAAAAACCACGCCGATCCCTAGGCTTTTTTTCTACTATTTTATCCCCCTCGCCTTTTCTATGATTTCTTTGTCTACCTATTCCATGATCGATGGTATGTTTGTGGGCAACAAGCTGGGTAAAGATGCTCTTGCTGCGATCGGGGTGTGTTGGCCCATTTTCCCCACCCTGATCGCCTATGAGTTGCTCTTTGGACTGGGGGCAGCCTCGATCGCCTCGTATTTTTTAGGCAAAGATCACATCAAGCACGCCCGCTTGGTCTTTAGCTCGGTTTTTTATTTTGTGGCGATCAGCATTGTTGTCATTAGCTGGACTCTCGTGCCCTTCACCGATCATATCGCCAAAATGCTAGGTAGCTCTAATCTGCTCTTACCGATGGTGTCGATCTATCTCAAGGTGATTTTAATGGGGGCGGTTTTTATGGTCTTGCACCCCTTAGCCGATGTCTTTGTGGTGAATGATAAACGCCCCATCTTGGCGATGGTCGCCATGCTGGTGGGCTCTCTTACGAATGTGCTGTTTAATTACCTCTTGCTCTATGTGTTTGAAGTGGGCATACACGGGAGTGCGATCGCCACGGTGCTCGGGCATGCGGTGGGGTTCTTTGTTTTGTTTTCGCATTTTCTTTTAAAAAAAGGGCAATTATACTTTGTGCGCCGTTTCAACTGGGCGAGCGTGATCTCTTCAGCCAAAAGCGGTGTGCCCCAAAGTGTGTCCGAGTTTAGCGCCGCTGTGGTGATGTTGCTCTTTAATTGGATGATCATGCACACTGCGGGGGAGCGGGGGGTGTCGATCTATGCCATCATCATGTATAATGGGATTGTGTTTTGGACGACCCTGCTTTCCATAGGGCAGGGGATACAACCGATCGCTAGCTTTAGCTATGGGGCGGGGCGGCTCAATCGTGTGCGTGCTGCCTTTAGCTTTGGGCTTAAGGTGGCTCTGTGCGCGGGCGTGGGGCTTTACATTGTGTTTTACTTTTTTGACAGCTACCTCATTAGGTTTTATGTGGATAAAACACGCCTCTTAGAAGATTTTTCCTTTTTAGCCGACACCAAGAGTGCCATGGATATTTATTATTTCGGGCATATTTTCTTAGGAGTCAACCTCTTTTCTGCCATCTTTTTTCAATCCATACAGCGTACCAAGAGCTCGTTTCTTATCACCATTTGCGAAACCATCGTGTTTGTCGTGCTCTTGTTGCCGATTTTAAGTTATTTTTACGGGCTTAAGGGGATTTGGGTCGCCTACCCGCTTTCGCAATTCTTGGCTCTAATCGTAGCGGTATTTGTGGTGCGTTATGAACGCCAAAGGGGGACCTTTCACAAAAACACCCTAGAAAAAAACATGTTATAATACGCCATGCAAATCAAAACGAAGTTAGCAAAAACCCTCCCAGCTCCCCAAAGAGCCACGTCTGCTAATCAGTTTATTGAGGTGTGCCTAGACTCCTCTTTGTATGCCAAAACAAGCTTGTATCTAAGAAAACACTTCCCCGAGCATGTCAGATTCAAGCACACCTTGATTTTACTTGAAAAGGCAGGTCTCAAAAAAGCCTACTTGCTCAACCGCTTGTTCTACGCCAAATACGCCTTGCACCCCTTTAACTCCCCTGATATGTTTAACCTCTTACTAGAGAAAATTCTAAGCAACGCCCATTTGCCCGTGGTGTTTAAAGAGAGTTACACCTCTAAAATCAAGTCTAAATCCCTATTGGCCCTCGTGCCAAAAGTGGAGATACAAGCCATTTATATGCACTCTAGATTGGTGTTTTACTACACGCATTTTTTGGCTCGGGAGTTTTTACATAGCGTGTTCGCACCCTTTATTTTGCTTGAAACCCCCTTCAAAGATAAAAGCAATAAAAAGAGCTTTCTACACGAAACCCACGCCCATTTGGACGCCCTGCAGGTGTTGATGTCGCTGAAAAACCCGCACTTCAAGCACGCTTACATACAATTCATCTACCCCACGCAAAAGCTTTTTTTGACAAAACAAGAAGAATTAATTTTAAAAGCTCTGCGCACGCTAGGGCTAGGTGTGATGCACTCTAAAGAAGAGATTAAACGCCGCTATTTAGAGTTGGCCAAGCTCTACCACCCCGACACTGCCCCCTCCAAAAAGCCCCACCACAACATCCGCAGACAACGCTTTTTAGAAGTGACGGAAGCCTACAAAGTTTTGAAGAACTTGTAGCTAGTTCGCACCCTTATGTTCTTGGATCATGCGGTAGATCTCATCTTTCAGGTGCAATTTCTTCTTTTTGAGAGCAGCGACCTTGAGTTCATCGGTGCTGTGCGATTCTAAAGCACTGATTTCATCATCTAGGGCATTGTGTTCCTCAAAAATCTTATGGAAGTGGGGGTTTTTATTGCTGAGTTCCTTGATTTCTTCCCTATACTCGTGGAACATCTCTTTCTCCTTTCTAATAAACTAATAAGGTTAGTCATTATAGTATAGCGTGCCTTTTATCGGCTTAAAGGATTGCCATGTTCTCCCTTAAACCCCGCATTTTTTGGCTTTTTTATTCTCTCTTGTGCCTTAGTCTGCACGCTTCTAATATCGCTGAACACTTGCGCTACAATTTGGGCTTTAATTTATTCATCATGGACCACGAGGGCTACACGACCTATTGGCCGGACACCAACACCACGCTAAATACCCGCCTGACCCCCGAATTTGGCTTTGCTTTCAACACCAAAAGCGTGGAGCAAAAGCTCATGGTGGGGGCGTTCTTTTTCCAAAACATCCACACCTACCAGATGAACTTCCCCTCCAAGTGGGGCCCCACACTCTATTACCAAGCAAGGGGACATTCTTTTAACTTCTATGGGGGGATTTTCCCTAGAAAATACCTCAACGGACACTATCCTTTAAATGTTTTTGCGCCCTACTATTGGTTCATAGACCCCAATGCACGGGGCTTTTTATTGCAATACAGACCGCCCAAAAACCCCTACAAATCCACCCACCTAGAAGCCGAGTTCATGCTCGATTGGTTTGGGGGCAACTGCTACACTTGTAAGTTCGGGCACAACGATGCACACAATGGCATGGACCGCTTTAGTTTTATGGGTTATAGCGAATTAAAGACTTTAAAGGGGTTTTTGATTTTGGGAGGCAATGCCGAGTATTTCCATGTGGAAGACCAATTCTTGTTAAATTGGCCCAACACTTCGGGCAATATCCCCCGTGGCGGGCATTACTTGCTTGATCGTCTCTACTACCAATTCTACGCCAAGAGCGACCTATTAAACGCTGCCCCCTTTATGGATAGATTAGATTTTTCTCTAGGGGTGCTTGCGAATCTAGAGCGCTTGCGCAAAATGGAGATGTCGACCGATTTTAAGATAAGCAATGGCTTTTTCGCCCAAGCCAACATGCAATTCAAGGGCTTTGGGATCAGCGATCTCTTTTTTGCAAGCAAATATGGACAAAACGCCTACGAGGACAAATACAACAATCTCTACATAGACGAAATTTGTACGGCCTCTAAAAACTACTGCCCCACACCCATTTACCGCGGGGTCGCCTTTTTCCAAGCCCCGCTTTACAACCGCTTGGACATTTACTACGAATTTAGAAGCTCCTTTGCCAGCATTAAAACCCAATTTGTCTACAACACCATGAGCAACTACCACACCACGCAATCCTCCTACCAAGTCTACTTCACCGTGTCCCTAGACAGCTACGACTTACTCAACTTTATTTTGCGCAAAGTCCACCGCTAAAGCAAACTGCCGATATAAAGCTAGGCGTTAGCCAAACTAGGCTTGACCTAGTTAAAGGAGTTTGCATGCCCGTATCCATCCCCGGTAATTTAACCTACATCAACCAAAACGCCCCCTACAGCTCCATTGTCAACCAAAACGCTTTGCCTAAAATCTCCCAAATCGACCAGCAGGTCTTTTTAGAACGGCTGCAAAAAGTGGAAGCCACCCGCGCCCTTGAAGAAAACAAGGCCATCAGCCCAGACAAGGAAAACCCCCCCCACCAACCCCCCAAACAAGAGCAGGAGTCCCAAGAGCAAAGCACAACCCAAGGCGATGCCGACACCCGCTACCAAAAAGACAAGGACAAAGAGCATTGCTACCATGGGCATTATTACAGCGACAGCGAGCTGGAGCGGGCGGTGGAGAACACCGAAGAGCTCGAGCAGCTTGTAGACCCGCATGTCCTAGATATTACGATTTAGGGGTTTTTAACAATACCTGCATGGGGGGCAACTTTAGTCCAGTGGTTGTAACAAGCATGCTAGCATTGTGAAAACGAAGGAGATTTAATGCGATTTGCGTATGATTTGGTTGTGATCGGGTTTGGCAAAGGGGGCAAGACTTTAGCTGCCGCCGCCGCAAAGCTAGGCAAAAAAGTCGCTCTCGTTGAAGCCAGTAAGGAAATGTATGGCGGGACTTGTATTAATATCGGGTGTATCCCCTCTAAAGCCCTCTTGCATTTAGCGACCCATAAAAAGGGGGCGAGTGGCTACAAGGAAGCCATAGAAGCCAAAAATAAAATGGTTGCCTTCTTGCGCCAAAAAAACTATGAAGCCCTGCTAGACGCGAAGGTGCAGGTGATTGATGGCACGGCAAGCTTTAAGGACAGCCACACTTTAATGCTCTATCACAATGACAGCTGCCAAGAAATCAGTGCAGATTATATTGTCATTAACACGGGTTCGCTCCCCATCACCCCCCAAGTGCCCATCCACTCCGATAAAGTCTATGACAGCACCTCTTTAATGCAACTGAGCACCTTGCCGGCGCATTTAGTTGTGGTTGGTGGGGGCTACATAGGCTTAGAATTTGCCAGCATGTTCAATTTGTTTGGACGCACCCCTAGCAAAAACACCACTAAAGTGAGCGTGCTCGTGCGCGGGGCAACCCTTTTGCCCAAAGAAGACCCCGCGTTTAGAGAGAGCATTTACGAATCCTTGAGCCAAAAGGGGGTTAAAATCCTCTGTGGTGCTGATCTCAAAACGATTGAAGGCGATTGTATCCACTACACCCAAAGCGACCAAGAAAAAACCCTAGAAGCCGATGCAATTTTACTCGCCATAGGGCGCACCCCCAACACCGCCACCTTACAACTTGAGCGGGCGGGTATTGAGCTAGGGGCACAACAAGAAATTTTAACCAATGAGTTTTTGGTGGCAAACGCCCAAAGTGAAGGCAATATCTACGCCATCGGTGATGTCAAAGGTGGCGCAATGCTCACCACTTACGTCAGTTTAGACGACTACCGCATCGTTTACGATCACCTTTTTGGTGCAAAAAGGCGATCGATCCATAACCGTAATGTTTTACCCGAAGTGCTTTACATTGAAACCCCCTATAGCCATGTGGGCTTAAGGGCACATGAAATCAAAGACAAGACTTTTGACACCCACAGCCTTAAGACGACAGCCATCCCCGGGGCAAGGGTGCTAGAGGACACCACGGGGCTACTACAAGTCTTGGTAGAAGAAGGCACAGAACGCGTTTTGGGTGCAAGTTTACACTGCCCCCTATCTTATGAATACATCAACCTATTTAGCCTCGCCATAAACCAAAATCTAAGCTTTTCTACCCTTAAAGAGATGATTTACACCCATCCCTCCATGATGGAGAGTCTCAACACTCTTTAGTGGTATGAAAGGTCATTAAAGCCTTTGGGATATAAAAACACCAAAGAGTTTCTAGCAGTGTGTCCCTATGATGGGTCTAATTCTTAGTTTTTAGTGCGCACAATCAAAGGGAAGGCGGTTTTTGGTTACCCACAACCAGCTGCCCCTCTCTTGGCTTTCACTTCTTGAGGAGTAGAGTCCATGCATGCTGTCGCATTTAAAAGAGATAGTTTAAGGTATTTAGGTAGTGAGATCATTGTTTGTTGCCAAGACCCTATGGGTGTTTAGCGTATAAAATCCGTGCTGCGCGCCGACAGATTCACCTAAAACCATTAATCAGCGACTACCAAGCAATTTCCTTCTAGCAAATTATCTTTATGTTGTAAGAATCCGTATTTAAGCAAGGTATTAAGGGTGTTTAGCTAGAATCCCGTTACTTTTTTGATATAAAAGGAGACCTCCATGGCCTTGTACGACAGACAAGTACGCGAAGGCGTGTCATCGTCTTACGCAGAACAAAATGAAACTGCCTTAGTTAATTTTGTCAAAACCACTTATAAATTCTTTGCCGCTAGCCTACTCTTGGCCACCATTGGTGCGCTCATTGGCATGATGCACTTTCAGGTGGTCGTGCAATATAAGTGGGCGTTTTTCATCGGCGAAATCGCCGCTTTCTTTGGACTCATGTTCACCCGCAGAATGCCCACGGTTAACTTGCTCATGCTCTTTGCTTTCGCCTTTTTATCGGGCATCACCTTGGTGCCTTTGCTAGGCTTTGTGATCGCACGCTCAGGGGCGAGTGCCATTTGGCAAGCTCTTGGCATGACAACCATTGTTTTCGGCGTGATGAGTATTTACGCCATTAAAACCAAGAGCGACTTTGAGAGCATGGGCAAAATGCTTTTCATCGCCGTGATTGTGGTGATGGTGGCCTCTTTAATCAACCTCTTCTTAGGCTCGCCCATGATGCAAGTGGCGATTGCGGGCGTGTGTGTGGTGCTCTTTAGCCTCTTTGTGGCTTACGACACCCAAAATATCATCAAAGGGGCTTATGAAAGCCCTGTAGAAGCGGCGGTGGCTTTATATGTGGATTTCTTAAACATCTTTGTGTCCCTCTTGCAAATCCTAGGCATCATGGGAGGGCGCAACGACTGAGCCCATCGGCCGTCTTTTAGACGCGAACTTAAACCGCTTTAAAGAGGGGGTGCGGGTGGTCGAGGACACTCTGCGCTATCTCTATGATAACAAGGATTTGGCTTTCCGTTTAAAACAAGTCCGTCACCAAGCCACCGCAGTTTTTATCCAAAATGGCATCAGTTTTTTATGGCTCTACGCCCAGCGCGATAGTTTAAATGATGTCCTAAGCCCTTACGACAACTCACCTCCCAAGGGGTCTTCATGTTTGCATATGTTGCAGGCCAATTTTAAACGCGCGCAGGAGAGTGCACGGGTGCTTGAAGAGTGTTTTAAATACCTGAACCCTTCCAACCCTAAAGCCCCTAGTTTTAAAACCTTGCGCTACACACTCTATACCCTTGAAAAAGAATGCATGGCTTTTTTAAACGATTTACCAAAGAGTGGCTTTTTTAGTGTAGAATAACCCCACCTAGAGCGATCTAGTGTAAAATTTATTTTTTGGAGGATTTTATGTCAGACGAATGCTGTCACGATCACGCTGAGGGTGGGTGCTGCCACGATCACGAAGGGCATGGTGAACACCACCACCATCACCACCATCACCACTACTACAGTGGGCATCACCACCACCATCATCACCACCATCACGGAGACGGTGAACACCACCATCACCACAACGGACACGAGGGTTAACCCTTACCCCCGGCTTTGCCGGGGTGGCTTAATTATCTAAGTTTATCCGCTCGATCTCTCTCGTTATTATCCTGTGTTTCTGTGTTATTGTGGGTTCGGTGTGTTCCCTCGTTGGTTTTTTGCTTACTTTCTAAAAAAGTCGTGTATATCCAAAACTTTTCTAGCTTTAACCACCAACAAAAGCACTCTTGGTGTAAGATACATGTAGAAACTCAAGCCATAAATTTCTTAAGCCGCTCTAGACCGGCGTGGATTTGCTCCAAAGAGCAGGCATAAGACATGCGCACAAAGCCCTCAACCCCAAAGGCAATGCCGGGCACCAAGGCCACGCCTTGCTCTTCTAAGAGTTTTTGGCAAAACTCCATCGAATTTTGCCCGGGGATTTGTATCCATAGATAAAACGCCCCCTGCGGTTTTAAAGCACTCAAGCCCTTAATGCCATTGAGCCCAGCATAAGCGGTGTCCCTGCGTTCTTTAAAGGCAAGACGCATGTTTTCAATGTCCTTGTCAGCGCAACCTTGCAAGGCGGCTAGAGCGGCTTTTTGGGCGATAGAATTAATATTAGAAGTGCTGTGGCTTTGCAAGGCAAGCATGTGCTTTAGCAAGGTTTTATCCTTCGTGCCTAAATAGCCCACGCGCCAACCGGTCATGCTCACCGCCTTACTTAGCCCATTGATCGTGATCGTGCGCTCTAATTGCCCCTCTAGTGCCCCAAAAGAGAACATAGAGCCCTCATACACGAGCTTTTCATAAATTTCATCACTCAAAACCCAAACTTTAGTGTCTTTTAGCACTTCCCCTAAAGCTCGTAATTCCTCTTTAGTGTAAATCATCCCTGTGGGGTTGGAGGGGGTGGTCAACACTAATATTTTGGTTTTGGGGGTTAGGGCTTTTTGCAACTGATCGGGGGTGATTTTAAACTCAGTGGCGGCACTAGTGGATAAAAAGACATTCTTACCCCCGCTGTAGGTGACGAGCTCGGGGTAACTCACCCAATAGGGGGTGGGGATGATGACCTCATCGCCTGGGTTGATGAGAGCCTGAAAGGCATTAAAAAGACATTGTTTCGCCCCATTGCTCACCATGACCTCGTCAGCGTTGTAGTCCAAGCCATTTTCGCTTTGAAACTTCTTTGCGATGGCTTGCAATAACTCGGGGATACCCTTCACAGCTGTGTACTTGCTAAAGCCCGAGTCGATCGCCGCTTTGGCCGCCTCTTCAATACAAGGGGGGGTGTCAAAGTCAGGTTCGCCCGCACTGAAACTTAAAATATCCTTGCCCTGTGCCTTTAACTCTTGTGCCAGCGTGGTGATCGCAATGGTCTGTGAAGGGGCAATTTTCGTGATTCTGTCTGCGTACATCAAGATTCCTTTTGTTGGGTTTCCAAATACTTGGTGTGGATGGCGTTGCGTCTAAAGTCGGGGTTATCCAGCATGCCTAAATGAAAATCCTTAGTCGTCTTGATCCCCTCGACATAAAACTCTTTTAAAGCCCGCTTCATCTTAGAAATGGCTTGCTCTCTGGTGGGAGCGTGGACGATGAGTTTACCAATCATCGAATCGTAATGGGGTGGGACGCTGTAACCCGCATAAGCGTGGGTGTCAAAGCGCACCCCCATCCCCCCGGGAGTGATCCAAGAGGTGATTTTACCCGCACTGGGCGTAAATGTCTTGGGGTCTTCGGCGGTGATGCGGCACTCTATGGCATGCCCCTTACAAACAATCGATTCTTGAGGGGGGAGCTTCTCCCCTTGAGCGATTTTAATCATCCACTCCACCAAGTCTAAGCCGCTCACCATTTCGCTCACCGTGTGCTCCACTTGTAAGCGGGTGTTCATCTCCATAAAATAAAAATCCTGTCCATTCGTATCTAGCAAGAACTCAAAAGTCCCCGCCCCCACATAGCCAATATGCTTGGCGGCATTGATAGCGGTCTTTAAGAGTCTTTGGCGTACCTCTTCTTGCAAGACTAGGGCAGGGGTTTCTTCAATGAGCTTTTGCTGGCGGCGCTGGGTGGAGCAATCCCGCTCGCCCACATGGATCACATTGCCGTGTTTGTCGGCTAAAATTTGCACCTCTATGTGCTTGGGGTTTTTAATGAATTTCTCGATATATACACTCCCGTCCCCAAAAGCACTCAGTGCCTCGGTTTCAGCGGCCAAGTAAAGATTTTTAAGTGCGTTGGCTTTCTCCACCACACGCATGCCCCGCCCACCCCCACCATTGGCCGCCTTAATGATGATGGGAAAACCGATATGTTCGGCGACCTCTAAAGCCTCTTCATAGCTCTTTAAAATCCCATTTGAACCCTCGATCACGGGCACGCCCGCCTCTTTCATGCACTCTTTGGCTTTGGATTTGTCCCCCATCAACGCCATCACCTCTGCACTCGGTCCAATAAATTCTAGTCCGTGGTGGGTGCAAATCTCCACAAAGTTTTGATTCTCGCTTAAAAACCCGTACCCGGGGAAAATCGCATCCGCTTCAAAGAGCTCGGCAGCACTGATGATCGCCGGGATATTAAGATAGCTCTCTGCCGATTTGGGCCCACCCACGCACACCTTGGCATCGGCAGTGTTTAGATAGTGTGCGTCCTTGTCGGCACTGGAGTAAATGGCGATGGATTGTTTGCCCATTTGGGCGATGGTTTGTATCGCTCTTAGCACAATCTCCCCCCGATTAGCGATCAAAATGCGCTGAATCTCTTTCTCCATGCCGCACCTTAAAGTTTCTCAATCTTAATGAGCTGCGTGCCGTATTCTACGGCGGTTGCATCGTCCACCTCAATGGCTAAAATCTTGCAATCACACTCGGCCTCAATCTCATTCATGATTTTCATCGCCTCCACAATGCCGATCACTTGCCCCTTTTTAATGGTGTCGCCCACTTGCACATAGGGGCTAGCAGTGGGGCTGGGGCGGTGGTAGAAAGTACCCACCATAGGGGATAAAATATAATCCTCTTTTGTTTTTTGTCCCACGCTGGCTGCTCCAGCCGTAGTGTTGATAGCACATGCGCTAGCCGTGGGGGTTTGTAAGGAATGGTGGGGGGTGCTTTCTGTCACAAGGGTAGAGACACCTTTCTTACCCGACTTGTCTAGCACCAATTCCACACTCTCCACCTTGAGTTTCAAATAGCCGATTTGGCTTTTATCAAAAGCCGCCATCAGCTCTTGGATGTCGCTCACTTGCATACCAATGGTCCTTGAAAATAGAGTTGCTCGGTTTGAGATTATGATAACATGATTTGGTGTTAAAGTGTTAATATTAATTTTAAATGGATACAATGCCACTTTATTTCACCCAAAGGAGAGTTCATGGCAACTAGACGAGAGCACGATTTTATCGGAGAGATGGAGATTGAAGACGACCTATACTACGGCATCCAAACCATGCGGGCGGTGGAGAACTTCAACATCACGCACGATCGCCTCTGCAATTACCCCGTGTTTATCCGCTCTTTCGCGCAGGTGAAAAAGGCAGCCGCACTTGCCAACGCCGAATTAGGGCTGATTGATGTGAAGATCAAGGACGCAATTTGCAATGCCTGCGATAGGATCATCGATGGCGAGCATGTGGATCAGTTCGTGGTGGATATGATCCAAGGCGGAGCGGGCACGAGCACAAACATGAATGTCAATGAGGTGATCGCCAACTTGGCTTTGGAGTTTTTGGGGCATAAAAAGGGCGAATACCAATATTGCCACCCCAACGACCATGTCAACCGCTCGCAATCCACCAACGACACCTACCCTTCGGCTTTAAAAATTGCTATCTATGAAAGGTTAGACAGACTCACACAAACCCTAAAAATCCTTAAAGACGCTTTTACCACAAAAGCTAAAGAGTTCGCCCATGTCCTCAAAATGGGGCGCACGCAATTACAAGACGCTGTGCCTATGACTTTGGGGCAAGAGTTTGAAACCTTTGCGTGCATGGTTGAAAAAGACATCCAGCATGTCCTGGATGCGCGCAACTGGACAAGGGTGCTTAACTTAGGTGGCACAGCCATTGGCACGGGCATTAACTCCCACCCCGATTACAAAGGTATTGTGGAAAAGAAAATCCAAGAGGTTACGGGGCGTCCTTTCACGATCGCCCAAAATCTCATTGAAGCCAGCCAAAGCACGGGGGCATATGTGCAAGTGAGCGGAGCCCTAAAAAGAGTGTCTATCAAACTCTCTAAAATCTGTAACGACTTGCGCTTATTAAGCTCAGGTCCTAGAGCGGGCTTAAATGAAATCAACTTACCCAAAATGCAACCGGGCAGCTCCATCATGCCCGGCAAAGTCAATCCCGTGATCCCTGAAGTGGTGAATCAAGTCTGCTTCTCCGTGATTGGCAACGACCTCTCTGTGGCGATGGCGGCTGAGGGTGGGCAGTTACAACTCAATGTTTTCGAGCCCGTGATCGCCTATAAACTCTTCCACTCCTTCTTAATGCTCGATCGTGCGATCCATACTTTGGTCGATAAGTGCATTTTAGGCATCACCGCTAATGAAAAAATTTGCCACGATTATGTGTTTAACAGCATTGGGATTGTTACCGCGCTCAATCCCCACATTGGCTATGAAAAATCTGCCTCTATTGCCAAAGAAGCCCTAGAAACCGGTAAATCCGTCCATGAAATTGTGTTAGAACGCAAGTATTTAACACAAGAACAGTTGGATGAAATTTTCCAGCCCGCCAACATGCTAAGCCCTCATGTCTTCAAGAAGCACAAAGATTAGACCTTTGGGGTTGCTCTTAAGCCTAGTGTTTTTGGGCACACTAGGGGCTAAGGCACACCCTCGCCTACCCTCACCCATCCCGCCTGCCCGCCAAATGGTGATCAATTTAGAACCCTGCAGCCCTAAGTGTTTACACAATCTCTATGCCAGCGGGCAAATCTTTTCGTTTATGGCGCACTACGCCGCCGACACACAGGATGCGCAGCTGCAGGACAATTACACCATCATAGACGATCTGCTAAACCCCACTTTGAGCGCACAAAAGCCTAAAGAGGAGGATGCACAAAACCAAAGAGAAGTTTATAAAGTGGCTTTGCTCGTGCCTAAAAAAGTTGTGGGGCGCTATGCCGACACTTCCACCAACGCCCTTTTGGCTTATTTGGCTCTCAAAAACCACGACTTCACGCTGAAAGTCTTTGACAGCCAAAGTGAAGACCCCGATAGCTTAAAAAAAACTTACCAAGACATCATCCAAGAGGGTTTCCCCTTCGTCATCGCCCTTTTGACCCAAGAGGGTGTGCAAAATTTGGCAGCAAAGACCCCCCTAACCTTGCCGACCATTGTCCCTACGGTGAATAAACACCAACTAGAAAAGCGCATGGACTTGCCCTCCACTCTCATTTTTGGGGGGATCGACTTTCCTAAACAAGTGGCGATGCTCTTAGACTTGAGTCAGCACAAGCCCCTAGTGGTCTATGACGATGACAGCTTTAGGGGGGCAATGTTGAGTAAGAGCCTCAAGGATTTGGGGGCGAATGTCGTTTATGAGGACACAATCACCTTTAAAAAAGCGAGCACCTTTGGGCGTGAGATCAAGCACCAAAAGCGTTATTTAAAAAATGGCGTGGTGCTTTTCAACACCTCCATTGTCAAAACGGGCATGCTCTTAAGCCAAATTGGCACACTCTCTAGCCGTGAGCGCCCACAAATGTTGCTTTCCTCACAAATCAATTTCAATTTGTCTATGTTTATGTTGACACAACCGCAAGATCGCCAAAATCTATTCATCACAAACGCCCTAGCCGAGCTTAACCCTTATTTGAACCAAACGGCGGCTTTACTCAACAGTGATTTAAAATACGATTGGGTGGGC
The DNA here is from genome assembly GCF_030270165.1 of Helicobacter sp. NHP22-001. NCBI lineage: Bacteria > Pseudomonadati > Campylobacterota > Epsilonproteobacteria > Campylobacterales > Helicobacteraceae > Helicobacter > Helicobacter sp. NHP22-001. The sequence goes on from NZ_BSWS01000007.1 coordinate 40,971, forward strand.
TATGCGAGTGTGGATTGCTTAGAAAATATGCTTGCGTACTTTTACCCTCACTTGCAACGCTACTTTAAAGAACCCTTGCAAGATCAGCAAATCCTTTACACCAACACCCTTTACACGCCTAAATATCTAGGCTTCACACCCTATTCCAACTAAGGCTATCCATGCAAGTGCTTTTAAAACACGCCACGCCCCTATCTTGTTGCTATGAAGCCATCCGCACCTGTTACCAAAGCTTTGGTTACAGCGATCAAGGGGGGCGCAAAGATTTAGAGCTCATTGACCGCGTGGCAAACAAATACCGCCACAACTCCACTTTAGAGCATTTATTCTATAACTTTGACATACAGGGCATTTCTCGGGCGTGCTTGCAAGAGTTGGCAAGGCATCGCATGGCAAGTTTTTCGGTCAAATCCAGCCGTTACACGCTAAGAGAACTTAAAAGCGAAGAGAGCTTTACCCCCCTAGAGCCACAAAACCTAGAGCGGGCACAAAAGTTTTTAGTCTTTACGGGTGTAGAGGCGGTGGATAGGGCGAGCGTGCAAGCTTTAGAAAATCTGCGCCTTTTGATCGTGCAGAACATTAAAAACGATTACGCCAAATTTGCCATGCCAGAGAGTTATAAAACCAGCCTCGCCTTTAGCCTCAATGCCCGCAGTTTGCAAAACTTTTTGAGTCTACGCACGGATAGCAAAGCCCTTTGGGAGATCCGCACCCTTGCCCTAAAGATTTACGAAGCCTTGCCTGAAGATCACCGCTATTTATTCACCCATTGCCTAAAACATGAAAACTCTACACCTTGTTGACACCTTTAGCCTACTCTTTAAGTTTTACTATCCCTTAAAGGACTTACACACTTCTAAGGGCTTTAACACCGCATGGCTCAATGCCTTTTGTCGCATTATACAAAGGCTCTACAACTTCAAAGCCGATGGTTTAATTTTCGCCCTAGAGAGTGGGAGTAACCACCGCAAAGACCTACACCAAGACTACAAAGCCAACCGCCAAGCCCCCCCCCATTTAGACGAACAACTCCCTATTATTTTTGAGTGGATCGAGCGCATGGGGCTGTGTGCTTTGAGCGTGGCGGGCTATGAGAGCGATGATGTCATTGCCAGCTTATGCCAGCACTTTGACGCGCCGCAAATCCGTATTTTTAGCGCAGATAAGGACTTTTTCCAACTTGTAAACGAGCGGGTGGTGCTCTTTGATTTAAGCACGCAAAGCACCAAAGGCGTGGATTTTTGCCTAGAAAAATACAAGATACACCCCAAACAATTCACCGACTATCAAGGCTTAGTGGGCGATAGCAGCGATGGTTATAAGGGGGTTAGGGGCATTGGGGCTAAGGGGGCGGTGCAACTCTTGCAAGAGTGGGGGAGTTTAGAAAATCTCTATGCCCATTTAGACAAACTCCCCGCCAAATTGCAAAACGCCCTAAGAGAGGATAGAGAACAAGCTTTTTTAAGTAAAGAACTCGCCACACTTAAAAGTGATTTAACCCTAGACTTTAAAACCCCCCCTGATTTTCCTACACAAAACCCCCTACTAAAAATCCAAGACGCTTTGGCGGAGTTTGAAATGTTTGCTCTACTCAAGCAAATACAGCCCAAGGTCAATTTAAACTCCTTAAGCACGCCTTTAAGCTCTAGCCAAGAGTTGTTAGACAAGCTAGCAAACCGCCCTACTTGTGTGGTGCAAGCACAAAGGCTTAAAGAGGGGGTGTTGCTTGGGGTGTTTTTTGAGGGGGAGTTTAGGGCGGTGCTACTAAATGATTTGCTCGCCCCGGCTTTGGTGCAACAGCTTTACACTTGCGCGCTCATTGGCTACAACTTAAAAGAAGTCTTTAGTTTGCTAGGGGGTGTTTTAGAGGGCGTGGACTTTGAAGACATTAGCCTATTAGCGTGGCTCGATCATTGCTATTTGGACAACTCTTTAAACGCCTTAGCCTTGAGCCTACGCCTTGAAACCCCAGCCCCCCTAGAGGGTGACACAGCCCAAATCGCCGCCGCTATGCGCCACAATGCCCCCATCATTTTAAAAGCCTATGAGCATTACAAGGCACATTTAACCCCCCCCTTGTGGGAGCTCGCCCACAATTTAGAATACCCCCTGCTTAGACTTTTATGCGAAATGCAAGGGCATGGGTTTTTGCTAGATTTAGAGTATTTACAAGGCTTAGACGCTGAGTTTAAACAGACTTTAGCGCAGCTGGAACAACGCATACACGCCCAAGCCCACACAGACATTAACCCCAATTCCGCCAAACAATGGGCGCAGTTTCTCTACACGCATTTAGGGCTTGAGAGCAAGCACGCCATAAAGATTAAAACCGGGCTCTCCACCAATGAAGCCAGCCTCAAAGCCTTACAGCAAGCCTACACGGGGCAGAGCATTCAGGGGGTTGAGGTGTCTAAATTATTAAGCACGCTTTTAGAATACCGCGAGCTTTTTAAACTGCAAAGCACTTATGTTAAGCCCCTCTTAGAGCGCCAAGTTAAGGGCAAAATCCACACAATTTTCCACCAAACCACCACCGCCTCCTCAAGGTTAAGCTCGAGCAAACCCAATTTACAAAATATCCCCATGCGCACCCCCTTAGGGCAGCAGATTGCCCGAGCCTTCATCGCCCCTAAAAATTGCATGTTGCTAGGTCTAGACTACTCGCAAATGGAGCTAAGACTACTCGCCCATTTTAGTGGGGATACAAATCTCATCACTGCCTTTAAAGAGCGGCAAGACATCCACACAAACACCGCCCTAGCCCTTTTTAACGACCCCACGCAAAGACCGCTAGCCAAGGCGATCAACTTCGGGCTCATTTATGGCATGGGGGCTAACCGGCTCGCCACCACACTCAATATCAGCCTCAAAGAGGCAAGGGAGCACATACAGCGCTACTTTCAGGCCTTCCCCACGATTAAGGGCTTTTTAGAGGGCTTGAAAGAGCGGATTTTAGAGGAAGGGCAGGTGCAAACTTTGCTAGGGCATGTGCGTGCCTTCAACTTTCAAGGAGCAAGCCAAAAACTTGTCGCCGACTATTTAAGAGAGGGGGCAAACACGCTTTTTCAAGGCAGCGCAAGCGATTTAATGAAACTGGCTATGTTGGCGGTGAAGGACAAATACTCCGAGCTTAAAATGCTCGTGCAAGTGCATGACGAGCTTATTTTAGAAGTGCCTAAAGACCAAGCGGACACGCTCGCCAAAGAGCTTAAAACGCTCATGCAAGAGATTTACCCACTTAAAGTCCCCCTAGAGTGCCATGTGTGTTTGGGGACAAACTGGGCGGATTTAAAGGCCTAAGCCCCACTTTAGACACTATATTAAGTTTTCCAGTGTAGAATACATGTTTTGTAAAAATGCTAGAGGAGCGATGATGGCTGAGATGAATCGGCGGGATTTTTTGAGCATGGCGCTTGCAGGCGTGGCGGGCGCGGGCGCACTTGCAGGGCTGGTTGCCATGAAAAAGACATGGGACCCCTTGCCTAGCGTGGTGTCGGCGGGCTTTACGACCGTGGACATTTCCAACATGAAGGACGGGGAGTTTAGCAGCGTGGCGTGGCGGGGCAAGCCCGTTTACATCATCCGCAAAACCCTCCACATGCCCTTTGACACAAAGCGGGATTTTAAGCTCAACAATGGGGTTTTCACCGTGGGGGTGCAGATTTGTACACATTTGGGCTGTATCCCTAATTTTGAGTCCATTGACAAGGGCTTTTTATGCCCCTGTCATGGGGGGCGTTTCACAAGCGATGGCGTGAATATCGCAGGCACGCCGCCCCCCCGCCCCTTTGAAATCCCCCCCTTCAAGTTAGAGGGCACAAAGATCACCTTTGGGGCTGTGGGCAAAGAGTATCAAGCAATGATGAAGGCGTAAGGATCACACATGGCGGAGATGAAAAAAGCAGAGGGCGTTGTGGATTGGTTGGACCAGAGACTTGGGATCAAAAAACTCACCAAGGTTTTGATGACCGAGTATTGGATTCCTAAAAACATTAACTTCTTGTGGGCGATGGGGGTGGTCTTACTCACCTTGTTTACCGCCCTTGTGGTTTCGGGCATCTTTCTTTTGATGTATTACAAGCCCGATGCCAAACTAGCTTACGACAGCGTGAATTTCACCATCATGCAAGAGGTCGCCTTTGGGTGGCTGTGGCGGCACATACACGCCACCGCCGCGAGCATGATCTTTGTCATCATCTACATCCACATGTTCGTAGCGATTTACTATGGCTCTTACAAAAGAGGGCGGGAGATGATTTGGATCAGCGGCATGTTGTTGTTTGTGATCTTCAGCGCCGAGGCGTTTAGTGGGTATATGCTGCCTTGGGGGCAAATGAGCTATTGGGCGGCTTCGGTGATCACCGGGCTCTTTGGCAAAATCCCCGTGATTGGGCCTGATCTTTTAATGTGGATTCGGGGCAACTATGTGGTGGCGGACGCGACTTTAACCCGTTTCTTTATGTTGCATGTGTTCTTGTTGCCCGTTGTCATTATTATGATTATAGGCATGCACTTTTATTCACTGCGCATCCCCCATGTCAATAACCAAGAGGGTGAGGTGTTAGACTTTGAAGCCGAGGAGAAAAAATACAAAGAGGGCAATAAAAAAGAATCTAAAGTCATCCCCTTTTGGCCCGTGTTTTTGTCTAAAGATATTTTCGTGGTGTGCGCTTTCATGGTGTTTTTCTTTTACTTGGTGTGCTACCATTATGAGTTTGCCATGGACCCCATCAACTTTGAGCGTGCCAACAGCCTAAAAACCCCCACACACATTTACCCCGAATGGTATTTCTTGTGGAGTTATGAGGTCTTACGCGGCTTCTTTTTTAATGGCAACTTGGGGCTTGTGGTCTTTGGCATCGTGCAAATCATCTTTTTCTTACTGCCCCTTTTAGACAACAGCCCCGTAGTTAAACCCGCCCACCAGCGCAAAGCCTTCCAAGTGTGGTTTTGGCTCTTGGTGGTGGATATGGTGGTGCTGACGATCTATGGCAAGCTCCCGCCTGTGGGCAATAATAGATATGTCGGCCTCGTTGCCTCGCTCATTTTCTTAGCCCTTTTCTTTGTCATTTTGCCCCTCATCAGTCGGGCTGAAAAGAAAGGAGCTTAAGGTGAAAGAATTAAAAATTTTGGCGATCTTGATCATTGTCATCGGGGCACTTTACTATGGGGTAGAACCCTACGCCCACTCCATTATGGAGCCCAAAACCGCGCCCGCTGACTTTGCTTTTAAAGACTTAAAGCCCATTGACTTGAGTAGGGGCGTGGCGAGCAAGGGCAAGGACTTGGTGGCACAAAATTGTGTGGCGTGCCATAGCCTTAAAAGCCAAAAAATCCCCGCCCCCATGGACAAGGCTGCAGCCGGGGTAAGCTTTGGTGTGGTGCCCCCCGATCTTTCCCACATCGCCAGCGTGCTTAACCCGCAATTTTTAGCCCACTTCATCAAGGACCCCACAAAGGCGGCTTTGCTCACCCACAAGTATAAGGACGATCACCCCTATCCCATGCCCGCTTTTACCCAATTTAGCGATCAGGATTTGGCAGACATTGTGGCCTACTTGGTTTCGATTGCGCCTAAAAACTTAAGCGATAAACAAGTCTTTATGCAAGCCTGCCAAAGATGCCACGACATTAAATACGACAAGCTCTACGCCATCACCGATCATAAAGACTTGCACCGCTACTTAGGCTCTAACGCCCCCGACTTGTCCATGATGATCCGCTCACTAGGGCGTGAAAAACTAGAAGTTTTCATCAATGATCCACAAAAACTCTTGCACGGCACAGCCATGCCTAGAGTGGGTCTTACCAAAAAAGCGCAAGAGCAAGTGATCAACTACTTGGAGCAAACGGGGGATAGCAAACACCACCAACGCCACCGGCTAGGTATCCAAATCATGCTCTTCTTTGCGGTGATGACCCTACTTGCCTACTTTTGGAAACAAAAAGTGTGGAGAGAGGTGCACTGATCGGGCGTGTAGTGTGGAGCTATGCGCTCACCCAAAGCACACGCACCTAAATTAAAGCCACGCTTTAATGTGGCTAGCAATTTCAGTGACTTTTAAAACTTCTGTGTGGATGGGGGGCTTCTTAAATAGGTCTGTAACACAGCTTGGAGGGACAATCCCTTGTTTGGCTAAAACTTCTAGGGCTTCTTTATCATCTTTGGCAGGCTTGTTTTCTAAAGCTAAACAAGTGGTTTTGGGGAACTTAGCCCACGAAGCAGTGGAGACGATCACGCTAGGCAAGGGGCTTTTTAGGCTTTCAAGGGCTTTAAAAGCGGTGGCGGTGTGTGGGTCAATGAGATAGTTAAAATCCTTATAAATTTGTTTGATGTAGCCTAGACATTCTGCATCTGTGCAACTAATCGCCTCAAAATGCTCCCGTAATTTCTCTAATTCGCTTGCGCCGAGTGTGTAGCGCTTTTGGGTGTCTAAATTTTGCATGCACTCTTTGGTGCGTTCATGGCCAAAAAGTGCGTAAAGCAAGCGTTCTACATTGGAGCTTTTTAAAATGTCCATTGCGGGGGCGTAAGTCTTTTGCAGTGTCCTATGGCTGATGTCATACACTCCTGTGTTAAAAAACTCAGCAAGCACATCATTGGCGTTAGACACAATGGCAATTTTAGCCACAGGCAAACCCATTTCTTTAGCATAAAACGCCCCTAAAGCGTTGCCAAAATTGCCACTAGGCACCACTACCCGGATAAAATCTCCAAACTTAAGGGTTTTGGAGCGCACCCACTCTAAATAAGCCCACACATGGTAAATGATTTGAAAGAGCACCCGCCCGAAGTTTACCGAGTTTGCCACTCCAATAGAAAAACCCTTTTCTTGCAGCTGCGTGTTAAACTCAGGGTCATTTAGCAAGTTTTTGAGCGCACTCTGGGCATCGTCAAAGTTACCCTCAATGCCATAGACCTTTAAATTCGGCGCGTCCATGGTTTGCATTTGCAAGGCTTGCACGAGGCTTGTGCCCTTGGCAGGATATAGACACACGACTTTAATGTTCTCTAGCCCAGCTAGACTAGCTAAAGTTGCAGGACCCGTATCCCCGCTGGTCGCCACTAAAATTAAAAACTTCTCTTGGCTCTCCTTTGCTAAAGAACCAAGCAAAGCCCCCAAAGGCTGCAACGCCATGTCTTTAAAGGCAAGGGTGGGGCCGTGGTAAAGCTCTTGCACCGCTAGATTCGGCTTTAAAATCTTTAAAGGCGCGGTTTGAGCAAAGGCGTTGTAACGCTCTAGGGCCCTTTGTAACATTGTTCCACTTAAACCCAAAGCGGCGCAAATGTGGGCAGCGAGCTCTTGATAGCTGTAATTTAGACATGGGGCAAAGTCAAGTTGGGGGATTGTCTTTAGGGTGTAAAGCCCCTTAGTGGGGCTAGCGGGGTGGGCTAGGGCCTGCAGTAGGGGCAACTCGCCCCCGCCCCTAGTGTCGGCTAAAAACATACATTATCCTTTGGCAAGTTCAATGGTGTAGGGTTTGGGGGCGATGTATTGATGGCTGAAGTGATGCCAAAAATGGGCTTCGTAGACATTGGGGCTACGCTCTAGGCGGCAATGAAAGCCCCTAACCATCTCGGCAAAGGAGAGCCCATGAGCTATCACACAGGCTAAAATCTCGGGCCGCACCTTGAGCACTAAGGTGCGGTAGCCCTCCTGTTGTCTAACGATCGCCCGCACGGGCACAATGCGGAAAGTTTGTGTGCCGAAATTGGCCTGCACAATGGGGGCAACCACCCGCTCAAAGGTTTCGTTCATCGGCACAAAGGTTACAATTTGTTTTGCCTTGTAGCCCGATGCCTTGAGATACTCGATCAAACCCGTAGGGTCGTAGGTGAATTTTTGTGTGTAAAAATTGACATACGCCTGTGGGGTCTCCTTCTTTAAGGCATGGACATCCTCCTTCCACTGCACCAAGTCGCTCTCTTTAAACTCCAAAGTCAGGCTGTCATCGGGGGGCAACCACTTCACGGGTTGTTCTTTGTGGCTGCGGCTGTAGGTTTCGCAAATTTGCTGCCCCTCTTTGAAGGGGTTTTTTAAATTCAGGGCTTTAATGGCGCTATCCCTAGTGGCGTCTTGGTTGTAGGGCGTGGCAATGGGCATCACATAGGCGGGCTTAGTGGCTGCAATTAAATTCTCTAGTTGATTTTTAAAGCCCTCCAAATGGCTGGCGTGTAGGCTCTTTTGCGTGGCTTCATCGTAATTATTGACGCAAAAGGGAAAGCCGGAAGTTCCCCCACTAAAGGCGGTGCAAAGCAAGGTCAAATCGCTTGGCAAATTAAAGGAATTGAGATAGCCCCCATAGGCGTTGACGATGACATCGTGCCCGGACAAGCATAAATACAGCCCACTCTCTTCTGTGCCATCGGGGGGGGCGAATACGCTGAATTGGAAAAATGAGCCAAACTCGTAAATCTCGGTAAACTCCAGCGAGTAGATGTTGTTAAAGCCTAGACCCTTTAGGCTTTTTTCCACACTTTTAGAGGCAAAATTAGGCACGATGAAGGGCTTTGTTTTAGACAAGAAGGCTAAAGTTTGGGGGTGTAAACAGCTGGAGCGGTTCGAGGAGATGAAGATAAAATCTGCCTTCATAAGCGCATGCACGGCTTCTTTGCAGCTTGCCTTTTCTAAATACCCACTGCCAAGAAAGCTAGGCCCTAAAAGCCACGGATCGGTGATCAAGCTCACCCCCCCCGCCTCAATGTAAAGACAAGCGTGGTTTAAATAGCGGATTTTAAAATCCCCCTTAAAACTGGATTGGTAAGGGTTGTTTAGGTCTATGGAAGTGTCCACCACCAAAGAGCGCCCCTCTACACGGCATTTTAAGGGCTTTTTGGGCGTGCCATTTTGGTAAGTCAGGCTCTCAATATGCAGAGCCCAATGGCAATAGGGGCAAGTGGCAAGCTCTTTGTTGTGCTGCAACTTGCCCCCACAATGGTTACAAATTTGATCGATGATCCATTCCACTTCGGGTTTTTCACCCATTTTGACATGCTTTTTCATTTTAACAATGAATTGCCCGATGTCATTGATCCCTTGCAACAACCCCCGCGCCGGCACGATCTGCGTGTTTTGGGCGGTTTCAAACAGCCCTACGCGACGTAGCCTCTTTGGGACATCTTGGGGGGCTGCTTTAGCGGGTTTTTTGGGGGTAACTGCCATAAGGACTCCTAGTGCGTGCTAAAACGATGATTATACAAGAATTTAAGGCTTTAGGCCATGTTTAATCCACTCGGCAACCACTTGTGCGCTTCCGTGTTGCAAATACGCCCGGATTTTTTGCGACTCTTGTAAAAATTTCCCTCGATCTAATGTATCGTAAATCTCCAAGAGTTTGGGGGCGTTGAGGTCGTCTTGGATAATCTCAGGGTGCAGCATGGTTTGTCCTCTGCCTGGGCTTTCATTGTGCAGGGCATTATAAAAGATGTTGGCAAGCCCAATGCAGGTTAAATGCACCAAGTTTTTGGCGATGAAAAAATCTAGGGGGCGGGCTTTATAAGCCAACACAAAGGGCGTGCCGATGAGTGCGGCCTCTAGTGTGGCGGTGCCGCTGCAAATAAAGGCAAAGGACGCCTCGTATAAGCTCTTGTGTGCGTCAAAGGACACTTCAAAGAGCTTTAAATGCGCCCCATACAAGGCATTTAAATCCTGCCCTTGAAAGCTTGCGGGCACGACCAAGACTTTTTTACCCCTAATTTTTTGCGCCACCTGCACGAAAATGGGCAAAATACGCTCAATCTCTTGCTTGCGGCTGCCGGGCATAAACACCACACTCTCGCCCCCCACCTCAGTTTTTTGGTATTTGATCTCATCTAAGAGCGGATGACCTACAAACTGCGCCTTTTCTTGGTAGTAACTGAGCTCAAAGGGCAAAATCGCGGCGAGTTTGTCGCAATACTTTTCAATGATTGGAGCTCTATACGCTTTCCACGCCCACACTTGGGGCAAAATATAGTATAAAATGGGCTTATTTGGTTGCGCTTTTTTAATGCGCTTGGCTAGGGGGATGTTAAACGAGGATGAGTCCATGAGTAGCACTAGGTCGGCTTGCTCGGCTAAATGTGCCATGGTTTTTAGAGCCTTGTAGAAAAAGAACAAGCGCCCAAAGACCTCTTTAAAACCCATCACAGAAAAATTTTTAGGCGATAAAATGGGCTTGTCCCTTGCATTTAGGGGTTCATACACGCCCAGCCACTCCACTTCAGGCAAGTGGGGACGCAAGGCTTTTAAATGGATGTTGGAGCTCACTTCTAGAGCACTGACTAAGATTTTCATTGCGGATCTTCGGGGTCTTTGACTTGTAATTTGTCTTGAGTTTGGCGATCCCTTAGCTCAATTTTGAGCGTGCTGTTTTCTAAATCTAGCCCAAAAACGCGGTCTTTGAGCACATGGTTTTCTCTTAAAAGCACGCGGTATTGTCGGTAGAGATTGTCGGCAAAATAGCGCTTGGCCGGGCGTGCCCTTGCGATGGAGTGGTCTTTTAAATAAATCTCCACGACCTCTAGTGCTTGGGGCAGGGGCTCATCGATGTCTTGCAGCTCGGGCTTGTCTTTTTCTAGTTGCCATAAATCCCGCTTGATTTTATGCGACAACAACTCTTGGCGGATTTCTTGGATTTCCTCTTCCTTGCTTTTTTGGAGGGTCTGCAACTCTTTGATCTGATCTTTGGTCTGCACGATTTGCGCCCGCAAATCCCTTAGTGCCACCCGTGCGTTCTCAATCTCCTCCTCATAGGCTTGTAACTCCTCTTGAAATTTCTGTCGCTCCTCCTCAAAGAGTTGCACCACCTCCCAACTCTCTTTCATCTCAGGGGCTTTCTTGATAAATTCTTGAAAAATCGCATCAATCACACCATCTCCAAAGACAGCAGCTGCATTTGTGTCCCCTTACTTAGGCGCACCTTTTGCGACCCGCAATGCCCGCACACCCCATACTCCAAATTGGGCGGGGCATAGGTTTGTTTGCACTCCAAACACTCCAACTCCACTTTTTCATCCACAATTTCTAAGATCGCTTCCTTGCAAATGTCTAGCTCCTCTTTAAAAGTTTCAAATGCGCTCATGAAGAGTTGTTTGTCCATCCCGCAACGCTCGCCAATGCTCACCACCACCCGCTCGATTTTGGTGGCGTTGTGCTTTCTGGCATGCGTTTCGCACAAATCCATTAAAGAAGAAACGACCGAATACTCGTGCATGCCCTAACTACTGCTTGAGGTTTAACAAGGTGTTTAAAATCTGATCTGAGGTCGTTACCGCCTTAGAGTTGGCTTGAAAACCCCGCTGCACCACGATTAAATTTGTCAAACTGCGGCTCAAATCCACATTGCTCGACTCCAACTTAGAGCCAGACACCCCGCCCCTGCGCCCCGTGTTGGCTGCCCCAATGAGGGCCTTACCCGAGTTGCTCGTTTCTGAGAACACGCTACCCCCGTCCGCTTGTAAGCCCGCATCGTTGGCAAAGTTCGCTAGTGCCACTTGCGCTAGGGCTAAACTCTTGCCATTGCTAAAGGCCCCGAGCAAGGTCCCGTTATTGTCAAAGCGCACATCCATTAAATCCCCCGCCACATAGCCGTTTTGCTCAATGGCATAGGTTTCAGAGATTTTATCCACGCTAGTGATCCCATCAAAGGCCCCGGCTGAACCAAAGTTGAGCGTGATCCGTTGGGGCGAATCCGAGCCATTGTGGGGGTTGAATTGCAAGAGGGGGGGATTCATGCCTGCTAGTGAACCGTCTTTATTAAAGTGCAAGACCCCATTTTCAAACACATTGGGGCGCTCGGGCGAGCTGCCGATAATTTCGCCGGGTTCGGGCACAATCACTCTAAAGCGCCACTCTGCCCCGCCTGCTTTGTAAAACTCTAAGCGCATGGTGTGCTTGGTGCCTAAGCTATCCACTAAGTCCACGCTGCTTGCGTGCGTGGCGTGGGTGAGCTTGGAGGTGGAGGTGGAGATGCCGCCTTCAATGAGCGAAGCGGTGTTGAGTGCCCCCATGGTCTTGCCAAAGAGGACATTTTTAGTCACTTTGGCAGAGGTGTAGTTGGTGACAAAAATGCTTAAATTGTCTTTTTGGGGTTTACCATCGTCCTTATTGGTGATTTCAAACATGCCATTTTTATTCACTTTGACAGACACGGAGGCGGTGGAGTCTTTATAGTTGGCTTTGAGGCTAGGGTCTTTGACGATGTTGGCATCGTGTTGCATCAACGCCCGCAAATCTTCCGTGGTTTTAAATTGCCCTGTGGTCGAGTCGGCATCGATGCCCTTGGTGTAGCGGTATCTAAAGGCGGTGATACTTTGATCCCCCTTAACAAATTTAGAAAACGCCCCCGTGCCCGCCCCGGTAACGACAATGTTTTTCACATGTTTGTCGCCCTCAAGATTGTTTTTATTCTCGAGGCGCAACTGCCCATTGTCTACATAGGCTTCTACCCCTGTTTTGTTTTTTACAGCGTTGATCGCATTTTGGGCGGCGGAGAGGGTGCTGATTTTAGACACAGCCGAGTCGTTGGTAAAAGAGATTTTTGTCCCATTGATCTCGACGGTGCTGTTTTGGTTGGTGGCGGTGATGTCCCTTTTCATGGTGGCGTTTTTATAGCTCACCCAAATGCCCTGATCTTCATTGAGCAAAAACGCATCCCCATCTTCGTTAAACAAAGAACCCATGTCCTCAGCGACTTGGGTTAAATTCGTGGAAGAGTCGTATTGGGGCTTCACGCCATCAGAGGGCGTGCGGCTAGAAGAGTCGAGCATGAAGATACTGCCCGTTTGGTCAGCGTGGCGACCGGCGTTGAGGTTGGCACGCATGGAGATTTTTGTGCTCGAGCGTGCGGGCATCACCATCCCCGGATCGATGCGGATATTTTGTAAAGGTTTGGTGTTGTCAATTTTAAGCAAGTCGGTTTCACTCCCCTTAGAGCCCATGTCCTTAGGGTCGCGCACCCAGCCCTGCACCACATACCCACCCGTAGTTACAAGGCTGCCCTGTGCGTCAAAGAGAAATTCCCCGCTGCGGGTGAAGTTGCGCGTAACGCCCCGATCGGGGCTGATGACAAAAAAGCCATCGCCCTCAATGGCAAGGTCGGTTTTCACATCGGTGTTTTGCAAATTGCCCTGTGAGAAAATCTTAGTGGTTGCGTCCACGCCCACACCAAGACCCACAGAGAAGTCGTTTTGCCCTGCTAGGCCGTTTTTATAGGGGGCGGTGGCGATGAGCTTAACTTGAGAGAGCATGTCTACAAAGGAAGCTCTAGAGTATTTAAAGCCCGTGGTGTTGACATTGGCGATGTTGTTGCTTTCAATATCTAGGGCGATTTGGTGCGCCTGCATCCCGTTAACGCCAGACCATAAAGAGCGGAGCATGGTGATCCTTTAACTGAATTACCAAATCCTAAGCAAAGTTTATTCCAAATTTGGGGTTTGTGAGACATCAAAGGGAATGATGTATGGTCATTTTTCAAGCCATGCTTAAAGGATGCTGTGTTAGAATGCGGACTTCGGGTACCATGTTGGCTACTTCTTTGTGGAACATTTGGAGCATAGCGTAAGCTAGGGTTGAGGGAGGTAGTGGTGGCTTCCCTGAAAGGAGAAGCCAATATGAAAATACTCACAGCTCTCGTGGTTATAATGGCACTTCCACTGCCACTATACTAAACCAAAACGGGGGCACCCCGTTTAAGGGGTGCTTGCCCACCACGGGGGCTATTGTACCCGATTTAGCTAAAGTCAAAATTAATCTAGCAATATTGCGTTAACTCTATTGCATTAAGTCTTACAAAGTTATTTTTGACTAGAATGCTGTGCATGAAAAAACCCAGTTCTCTTAAATCTAAAATCGTCCATGCCATCGCTAGGCGCATCAAGGCAAACCAAGCCGAGCGCGCCGGCGTTTTGGCGTTTAAAGAAGAAGTCCCTAAGACCCAGCGCAAAAGTTCGTCCATTTCTAAAGCCCTCTCTAAGGGGGCGTTTGTAGTAGGGGGGTTAGCTATGTCTCCTGTGGTGTTGCAAGCCTGGGCAGGGACTGTTTATTGGATTTCTGGTTCGCATAATCTCAATAGCCAACACAACATTTTAGGCTATATGTCAAGCAATAGCTTTAGCCAAAAAAAAACTTGGCAGTGGAGTTGGGGCTCACATAATGTGTACAATAAATTCTACTACCATAGTGGTGGTGGTATTGATGGCTACTACTGCACCAATTGGGATTGTAATGGCTCGGTTACTTTAGTAGGCAACCAAGCAGGAACCTACACTCTACACCAGCTCCAATACAATGGAGGTGACCTTAATTTACAAATTAATGGGAGTGGAGGCAGTGGAGAGCTCTCTATTGGAGGGGGTGGGGGAAGTCCTCCAAATGTCAATATCACAAGTTATAATGGCACACATTTTACAGATAATTGGAATGCCCAAAGTGTAAGTTTTACCAGCAAATTAAGCGTAGCTTTCACCACCCTAACCACCCATGGCAACCACGGCACAACTGCCAATAACGCCACCCTAGAAACTTCCAATGGTGGGATCATCAATATCAACGATAGTAGCCATGAGAGTTTTACCAACACCACCTTTAGTGGTAGCGGAGCAATTAATCTTAATAGCAGCAACATTACCTTTAACAATGTAACCTTTAATAATAGCGCAAACAGCACCATTACAGATAATGGCACGCTTAGTTTGCAGGGCCACATTACTCTGCAACAAAATTCACCCCTAAACAATCTAGCCAGTACCATTACTTTGAGCAATGATGCGATCTTTAATATTACTAAAAGTCTAGGTAGTAGCATATATAACCTACTAGGTACCTCAAAGACGATTAATTACAATGGCTACACCAGCCATTTATGGAATCTCATCCACTACCAAAATGCAACAGGAAGTCTCTATACTGGTGATGGAGCTAACCCAACTTCTGGTAATGGGCTCTACCATGTCGCTTACACCGTCGGTGATAAAGAATACATCTTTGGCGAAACCTTTAACAATAATAGTATCAGTATGCATTTGATCTCTTTTATTGGTCCGCCCCAAAGCATTTGGGATGGGGTGTATTCCCTTGAGGGCACACATAACTATGAGGTAGGAGGTGGGATAGGCTATGTGGATTCAAACAACCATGAGCTTGAGAGTTTTGGGGGGGCATACAACCACAACTTTACCATCAATATTAATCCTAATGAAAACTTTGCAAATGGGACTTTAGTTTTAGGCAACCAAACTCCCACTCCTGTAGACTATACAAAAAATAGTGGAAGCATTTGGCTGGGTGAAAACGATTGGAATACCAACAGCATAACCGGCACTTTTAATGCCCATGATATTTACATGACAAACACCTTTCAAACCGGCAATAAGTGGGGAGGGCATGCGGGCGGTACGGTGAACATGACTTTCCATGCCTATAATAATTTGACCTTAAACGATCTGCACTTTTTTAACCACATCACAGCTATATACAATCACGATACGGATTACTTTACCGCTAATAAAGCCTTAAGTGTTACAAATTCCAAATTTGATGCCAATAGCGGAGGCACACTTACTTTTAATGGAGATGTGAGCAGCACTTTTAATAACAGCATTTTTAACGGGGCTGGTAGCCATTTTGTTTTTGATGCTTCCGATCACCAAAGCCAAAACCCCACCATCACCATGCAAAACTCCAACTTTACAGGGAATCTAAGCTCAGTTGCTATGCAAGCAAAGAGCATTGCTCTTACAGGGGTTAATTTCAACAATACAGGCAACTCTAACATCAGCCTTTCTGCTAGCCAAAGTTTGAACCTCACCAACACCAGTTTTAACGATGGTATGGCTAGTGTCTCTTTAAACGCAACCAACACCTTGAGCGATGCAGGCACTAGTACTCTCCATGCTAAAGACATCGATGTTACTGCCCAAACGGCAAGCTTTACCAACACCACCTTTGAGCTAGACCCCACCACAAATGGCACGGGCAACTTTAAAGTCAACAACTTAACCTTCAACAACGATACCTTTAATGGGCTTAGCAATTATAATTTTAGCAGCGATGGCGGCACACAAAACACGACTTTTCAGGGCACAACCACAATCAACACCAACAACGGCCAGTCTCCCTTAGCACATTTAGGCGCGATTACCCTTAGCAATGGTGCGCGCTTTGACATTAAGAAGGCCTTGAGTGGGTTTCAAGTGGGCCAGGCCTACCAGCTCCTAAGCGGAACTTCTATTAACTATGCTAGCGATACAGAGTACGCTAAAAATCTATGGCAAATGGTGCATTTTGGCCAAGCAAGCACCACTTTGGATAAAAGTGAGGGCGACGACACATACTTGGTTAATTTAAATTTAAATGGGCAAACTTATCAATTTCAGGAACAATTTAGCAACAATGCCCTTTCTCTTACTCTAACAGGCAGGCCACCCCAAGATGTGTGGATGGGGGTGTATCCGCTAAATGGTGCGCACACCTACAATGTGGGCAATGGCATTGCCTACATCAATCCCAATGTTTGTAATTCCGGCGATGAGGGTTGTAAAAACCACACACTCTCCACTTATAGCGGAGGCACACACTCTAGTGCCACTGTCAACATCACCGGGGACAATGCGACCTTAGTGATTGGCAACAACCAAAAGGCTGTCGCCACAGGAGGCACGATCAACACTGCTAATTCTGGTCTAGAATACCACACCAGTGTCCAGTTCAATGCGGCCAATATCTACATGACCAACAATTTCCAAATTGGCTATAGCAATGGCGTAGGCGAAACGGGCAATGCAGGCTTTAAGGCAGCAAAGAGCATGGACATGGAGGGCTTGAACTTCACCACCTATGAGGGTTCGCATGGAGTAGTGCATGCCTACTCTACCGATTGGTTTGAGGGCGATGCAAGCATGACCATCAACAATTCTAACTTTGCTGCTACGGGCGGGATCATGTATTTTAGCTCTCCAACGATGAATGTCAACCATTCTAGCTTTAGTGGCAATGGGACAACTTTTGATTTTAATATCCAAACAAACCAAGGAGGCGATGCAAATCATTTTAGCTTCCAACCCCAAAACATCACCATGCAAAACTCCAACTTTACAGGGAATCTAAGCTCAGTTGCTATGCAAGCAAAGAGCATTGCTCTTACAGGGGTTAATTTCAACAATACAGGCAACTCTAACATCAGCCTTTCTGCTAGCCAAAGTTTGAACCTCACCAACACCAGTTTTAACGATGGTATGGCTAGTGTCTCTTTAAACGCAACCAACACCTTGAGCGATGCAGGCACTAGTACTCTCCATGCTAAAGACATCGATGTTACTGCCCAAACGGCAAGCTTTACCAACACCACCTTTGAGCTAGACCCCACCACAAATGGCACGGGCAACTTTAAAGTCAACAACTTAACCTTCAACAACGATACCTTTAATGGGCTTAGTAATTATAATTTTAGCAGCACAGAAAACACCACCTTTTTAGGCACAACAACCATCTCCACCACGGATTTAAGCACCAACCCCAACAGTCCGTTTAAAACCCTAGGGGGCAATGTTACTTTGGGCTCTAACGCTCTCTTTAACATCACAAGCTCTTTGAGCAACACACCCTACACCTTGTTGCATGGCTCTAACATCAATTGGAGCGATGATAGCTATGCTAAAAATCTGTGGAACTTGGTGGATTACCAAGGAATGAAGGGCACACTCCTACAAAATGATGGCAATAACACCTACACCGTGGCCTTTGGGGGCGCAGACTCGCAGATCAAAGCAAAAGAGACTTTTAGCCACAACCAGATCACCCTAACTTTGCTGACCCAAGTTACGGACCTTTGGCCTGATGTCTACAACATGACTCCCGGCTGTGTTCAAGGTTCAATCCTTGGGATACAGGGGTGCTTGGGTTGGGCTAAGGGGCATTATGACTTGCTGACTGGGTATGGCTATAAAACCTACAATGTTAGTGTGGGGGCAGGAGGCATCGCCTACATCGACCCCAATTTAAAAAACGCCACCGCTCCCTATTACAACCCGGCGGGCAAACAACTAACCGCCTACAGCTTTGCGGGCAATGGGGGGACTTATGATATCCAAGGGCAGGGGACTTTAGTTTTAGGCAACATCACCACTCAGGCGGCCAGTGGAGGGCTGATCCAGTTTGGCGGAGAAGGGGCCAACCCGGGCTATATCGTGGATGTCTTTAACGCCTACAACATTTACTTGACCAATGGCATCAGCGTGGGCAATTTTGGGGGCGCGAATGGGGCGAAGTTGCCCTATGGCGGCGGGGCAGACATGACCTTTAACGCCAGCAATAATTTAACCACAGATGGCCTCACCTACACCAATAACCTCACCTACCTTAACCAAGTCTGTGGCATTTTGGGCTCTGTTGTGGGCAGCATTTGTAAAGACATCAAGCCCCAATCCTCCAACGCTAATTTTAGAGCCAACAACACCTTAAGCGCCATTAACTCCAACTTCTCCGATCATGTGGCTGATTATGGCGGTTTGTTTGGCTCTTTCCAATTTATGGGAAAACAGCAGGTGGATTTCACGGGCAGCAATGTTCAGGGCAACCGCACGAAAGTGTATGTGCAGGGCAGTCAGATCAATCTTGCTAACTCGGGCTTCTTTTTGGGCGACAACTCCAGCGTTGTACTCACCGGCGATTACACAGACAATTTAACCACAACAGCAGCCAAGGTGGAGGGCAACATCACCGCCACAGACACGACCTTTAACCTCAACACGGGCAGCAGCGCGACCTTTGCGGCAGCCAACACCACTTTAAGTGGCAACAGCGTGGTGTTGTTAAACAACGGCTCGATCTTTAATCCAAACCCCAAAAACACCACAACCACCAGCGCCACTTTTGAGGGGGTTACCAACATCACAGACAGCGCACAAATCGATGCCCAACAAAGCGATGTAACTTTTGATCAGGCCGCAAATTTTAGCGAGACCGCGCTTTTAAGCTTGTTTCAAAACTCTAGCGCTATCTTTAACGGCCTTGCCACCTTTAGCGGAAACTCTTTAATCAACCTCGACTCCAACACCACAATCGCTTTTAATCAGGGCTCTGACTTCACCGACAGCGCCAGCGTGGTTTTACAAGGGCAGGGGGCAAAGGCGACCTTTGCGGGCACGAACACTTTTGGCAGTGGCACGAGCCTACAAGTCAATGCCGGCGCGAACTTAGAGTCTAGTGGGACGATGAGTTTTAATGGGGGGCATTTCAATGTATCCAATGGCAGTGTGGCTTTAAACACCCTCAATTTCAATGGAGCCGAGTTAAACACACAGGGCAACAACACTTTTAGCGCAGGCGCAGTCAGTAGCGCAGGGGACACGGAATTTGGGCTGTATGGCAGTGGGGATTTGACCTTTGGGTCTTTAAGTGTCGCTAGTGGGGTGTTAAACATCCAAAGTTCTTTGACCCGCACCAGCCCATTCATCGATGTAAATGGAAATTTTGATGTAAGCGGTGTCCTCAACCTCTCTAACATTGACTTATCCAGCGCACTTAGCAAGGGGCAAACCCTCACCTACGATATCATCAACGCTAAAAATATCGAGGGGATCAGTGGGGCTGATGGCTACCAAAAAATCGAGTTGTCGGGGATACAAATTAAAAATGCCACCTACAACGCCACTAAGGACAGCTGGAGTTTTATCAATCCCTTGAATAGTTCGCAGATCATCACTGAGAGCGTGCAAAATGGGAATTTGAAAGTGAGTATCTCACAAAACCTTGGCTCTAGCACCGCTGGCTCTTACAACTACAACATCTACAACATCGCTCCCGAACTTTATTTTTACAACCAATCCAAGCAGAACACAACCGGATCCGCCTACAATTACAGCGATGATCGCGTGGGGACTTTCTTTTTAGACGGGCAGGTTAAGGGGGTGTACAACAATGGCGGGGTGCAAGAACTCCCGGGCACTTACGATACCTACAACAACCCCAACAGCGCGTTAAATATTTTCAACACGGGGGTGAGTGCAAACAATTTAATGGCACTAGCCGGGGTCGCCACTGCCCTTTGGCCCGCTTTAGAGGGGTTTTTGACCTCGGGGGTTTTGAACGATTTAAACGATCCTAATAAACTTTTACAGGCGTTGCAAAAAATCCAAATCAATTTAACTCCCGCACAAAAACAAACCCTATTAAACTTCATCAACGGCTTTGACAGCCAGATTAACCAGACTTTCAGCAACGGGACTTTGGTGGTCGGGGCTGAGCAAGCAGGGCAGATTGGAAGTAATAGCACAGTGTGGTTTGGGGGCAATGGTTTTAATGGTCCATGCGCACCGAGCACAGCACCCCAAAGCACTACTTGCCAATTCCGCCACACCAACATAGGGCAACTTTTAAGTTCTAGTTCAAACGCTCTAGGTTATATCGAAGCGCAATTTAATGCCAAAGACATTTACATCACGGGGACTTTGGGTAGTGGCAATGCAAAAGGCACGGGGGGCTCTGCTGAGGTGAGTTTTAACAGCACCACAAATTTGGTCCTCAACAAAGCCACGATTGAGGCGCAGGGCACGGACAAAATCTTTTCCTCTTTGGGTCTTAGCGGGGTGCAAAGTCTTTTAGGTCAGCCCCAATTGGGCGGATTGTTGGGGCAGTGGATTTACGACAAGGCAGAGGGCAATAATTTGATCCCTGTCGGCTTAAAAGGCTTGCTCCCTAGTAGCGTGGCTAACGCGACTTTGGGCGAAATCTTTAACGCGCAAGACATGGCCGCGCTCACCCAATTGCCCGGATTTGCCACCGTGGTTAAAGACATTTTGACACACCAAAGCGTGAGCTCGCTCTTTGGACCTAATGGACTCGTTGAAAGCTTGCCTACGAGTGTGCAAAATGAAATTGATGGCAAAATTGAGGCTGGCATCACGCAAGGGCTTGAGAGCGGTAAATTAAGCGGGTTGGAGCAAGGGCTGGTGCATAAGTTGCTAGGCATTATAGAGGGAGGACAGGGGGTGCAGGGGATCTTCAACTACCTCAACAATAACTTTGGCAACCAAACTTTATGGAATGTGATGGATGAGCTGGCCCCTTGGACAAATGTTACTTTAAACAAAGCCCTAGCGATGGGCGATAGCCCAGCGGCCACAGCCATGATGCAAAAATTCATGGACACAACCACCTTTGGGCAAATCTTTAATGTCATCTTCCAAAACAGCGCCATCATCAATAAAAGCGTGGCTTGGTTGGGGCCTCAAGTGTGGGGCGTGATCATGGACATGGCAATTAACGATGTTTTAAACCCCCCCAAAGCTTTAAGCAAAATGGCAGACGATGTGGGCGAAAAGCTCCTAGAGCAGATTTTTGGGGGCAATGTTTTAAACACCCTAAACAGCCTCACCCAACAGAAAGCCCTAAGCGGTATCCTCAACAATATTTTGCAAAATAAAGGGCTTGGGGGGCTGTGGTCGCAAGGCTTGGGCTCATTCTTGCCTCCAAGTATCAAGCAGGCGATGGAAAAGGCGGGTGTGGGGGGGTATCTTGCACCCAAGGGGCTTAGCGCGCTGTGGGAGAAGGGTTACTTCAACTTCTCAGCCAACAACGATATTATCAGCCAAAATAGCACTTATAGCAACGCTACGGGCGGGACTTTAAGCTTTGTCGCTGGCAAATCCATTGTCTTTAACGGCAACAACAGCATTAACTTTACCAACTACCAAGGCACGCTCAACTTTTACTCCGACAATCTGTCTAACATCAATTTAACGAGCTTGAATGCCACAGATGGGCTGAACTTAAACGCTCAGTTTGAGAACCTCAACATCGCCGGGGGTAAAATCAACCTCAACCAATACGAAAGCCTCAATGTGAGCGCGCAAAACTTCCAATACTTAGGCACTATCACGGATACAGGGGGGGCGATCGACTTTTCAGGGATCACGGGGGCGGATGTCCTTGGGACTTTAAATTTACAAAGTAACAGCACCCTAATTGCCAATAACCTAAGCATCCAAAAGGCTTTAAACAACCAAAGCACCAATGCGCTCAACATTGGTAACGATTTAACACTCTATTCAGGTGCAACTTTAACAACCCAAGCGCAGGGCATTTATGTCGGTGGGGCGTTAAACAGCCAAGGCGACTTTGTCTTTAACCTCAATCCAAGCAACACGAGCCAAAGCGCAAGTAGTAGCGCAAATAACACACAGGGCACAAGTGTGGGTAGTGGCACAAGTGCAAGTGGTAGCACAAGCACAAACAATACAAGCCAAAACGCAGACTCTAATACAAACGGCACACAGGACACAAAAGGCAATACAAACCAAAGCACAAGCAACAACACAGACAGCACGCAAAGCACAAGCCAAAATACGGGCTCTAACACAAGCAACAGCACAAGCACAAGCACAAGCAGCCAAAGCCAAAGCCAAAGCACGGGTGCAAGCGATAGCAACAGCACAAATACAAATAACGACGCAGACAATAGTATAAATGGTGGTATAAGCAACACCCCCACACAAAATATCAACACGCCCTTAGTGCAAGTGCAAGGCATTGCCACGCTCAAACCCACGAGCGATGAAACTCCCCTAATGACCCTCAACGCCAACACCCAAGCCGCTTACACCTTAATTAATGCCAATAGGTGGATCAACTACAACCTTTACAACCAAACCTTTGACCCCAATAGCTGGAAGGACTACCTAACCCTCTACACTTACCTAAACATCAATGGCAAGAGCTTTACGCTCAACCAACAAGGCAATGGCTTGCTTTACAACGGGCAGGCGGTTAAAATCGCCGATAGGGGCTTGTTGGTGAGCTATACAAACGCACAAGGGCAAAGCATAGACGCCTCCATTGCCTACGACAATATCAGTGTCGGGGTCAATAAGACTCTTGATGTCGGCGCGCCTAGCATTGAACAATACATCGCCCATATCCAAGGGGAGGACAGCGTGAAAGCCGTTTATGCGGCGGGCGGACCACAAGTGATGGGCTGGTTAAACCAACTTTTGATCCAAACCAAAAACACGCCCCTTTTTGCCCCCTACTATTTAGAAAACACCTCCCAAGCCAACTTAGTTAAGATCGCTAAAGACATCGCCAACAGCATCGACTTGGTGGCTAACCCTACTTTAAAAGCCAACGCTACAGATGTTTTACAAATCAACACCTATACCCAGCAAATGAGCCGTTTGGCTAAACTCTCTAGTTTTGCCAGCAACGACACCCTAGATGACTTCCACGACTTTTTAGCTAGCATTAAGGGCAAACGCTTTGCCAGCGCGGTGCCTAATGCGATGGACATCATCACCGCCTACTCCCAACGCAACAAGCTCAAAAACAATCTATGGATGACGGGCGTGGGCGGGGCGAGCTTTGTGGCGGGGGGCACGGGCACACTCTATGGCATCAATGTAGGCTATGACCGCTTCATTAAGGGCGTGATTGTGGGTGGGTATGCCGCCTATGGTTACAGCGGCTTTTATGGCAACATCACCAACTCCGCCTCTAACAATGTCAATGTGGGGCTTTACAGCCGTGCCTTTGTCAAACGCAGTGAGATCACCGTGAGCGCAAATGAAACTTGGGGCTATAACAAAGCTTATATTAACGCCACAGACCCCATTTTATCCATCGTGAATCAACGCTACAATTACAGCACTTGGACAACCAATCTACGCGCCAACTACGGCTACGACTTTTTCTTTAAAGACAAGAGGGTGATTTTAAAACCCCAAATCGGCTTGGCTTACTACTACATTGGTTTGTCCGGCTTGCAGGGCACGATGAATAACCCCTTCTACAGCCAGTTTAGGGCCAACGCCGACCCGGCAAATAAATCTGTGCTGACCTTGAATTTAGCCCTAGAGAGCCGCCACTACTTTGGCAAAAACTCTTATTACTTCGTGCTCGCCAGCATTGGGCGGGACTTGTTCGTGCATTCTATGGGCGATAAAGTTGTGCGCTTTATTGGAGATGACATGCTCAGTTACCGCAAAGGCGGGATGTATAACACCTTTGCAGGCTTAACCACAGGGGGTGAAATCCGTTTGTTTAGATCTTTCTACATCAACGCCAGCATCGGGGTGCGTTTTGGTTTGGACTATCAAGACATCAATATCACGGGCAATGTAGGGATGCGCTATGCTTTCTAAGATATTTTTAAGCTTTCTTAAGTTAAAGTTCTCTTCCCCCTCCTTTTTGGTCCCAAGGAGTTTAGGCTTCTTGGGGCTTTTTTGTTTTTATAAATCATCTTCTTTAATCAGCTTTTAAGTTCTTTTGTGTTAGTGTACGAGCCCCCCTCCTTTTTAACCCCTAGGGTTTTCCCTGGGGGTGTTCCCCATCTTTAAATTCCAATGGTTGTTGAATGCGTCTTGAACCCATAAGCCATGTTTATATCCTGCTCAAACCTGCCCTAGAGCCTGAAATGTTACACGCCCTAGAGGCTTGCTTGAAAGAGGCCAAAATGCTCTACAGCCTAGAGTCGCCCACCGCCTATCACCCCAATGAAGCCCTGCTTTGTTTGGGTGGGGATGGCACGCTCTTAGCTGCCCTGCGCCACCCTTTGAATTTGCCCTGCTTTGGCATACATGTAGGGCATTTGGGTTTTTTAACAGCCACAAATTTAGAGGGTGCTCTGGCTTTCTTAAAGGCTTTGAAGCGGGGGGATTACAAAGCCCAAGAGCATTTAATGCTGGAGGGTAAAATAGGCAAACAGTGCATTTTGGCCGCCAACGATTTGGTGGTGAGCAAGAAAGACTACTATGGCATGTTGGAATTACAGCTCTTCATTGACGAGGTGTTGGTCAACACTTACAAAGTGGATGGACTCATCTTTGCCACACCTTTGGGCTCCACCGCTTACAACATCAGCGTGGGTGGGAGTGTGCTCGACCCCCTATGCCAAAACATCTTAATCACCCCCATTGCCCCACACTCTCTTAGTGAAAGGCCGCTGATTTTAGGGGCTGGGGCGTGCTTAAAAGTGGTGTCCACTCAAGCCTGCATTGTGGTGGCGGACGGGCAAGTACGCCACACCTTAAAGCCCAAACAGGTCTTAAATATCCATGCCGCCAAACGCCAAGCCACCTTGCTCCAGCCGTTGGAGCGCAATTACTTTAAAATCCTCAAAGAAAAATTTGCGTGGGGTTCAGCACAACAAAATAATTCTATAAAATAGTCAAGCGTTCCAGGAGATATCTTTTAAAATTTTTGAAATTCTAAGCAAAAGCCACAACTATAATATCTTGGAAATTTTGAATATAACGATAACGAAAATGTATCTTAATCTTCTTGTAAGTGGGCTTACAAACCCAGCATATCAATTTAGACCCAAAAGACTTGTCAATATTTGAGTTTTTCTTGTGGTATTTTATGTACCTTGGTAGCTTTAATTTGTGCCAAGTTGGCTTTTAATCGTCTAGCGATCTTGGTTTGTTTGGTTAATTACTTTGTAACTCATCTCTTTGTGTTTTAAGCTCTTTAATTTTAGTCCTTTGCGAAGCATTTCTAAGCGCATATCCGTGTTCTTTAGCTTTATCATTTCATCACTTAGGATTTTTAATCCTGTTGTTCTTTAACCCTGTCTTGGTTTTAAGACTGGCGTTTTCTTTCACTAAGTCTTTGATTGTTTTTCTAAATGTCTATTTTATGTTCGCCTGTGTCAAGATTTTCCCCGTATTCATCGCTGTTTTTAAATTCTTAGGTCAGGGATTCGATGTTGCTTGTTAAGCTTTTAAGTCCTTTCCAGGTCTTTATTCCTGCTTTTCCTCTCATCTTGCCTAATCTCAATCTCTTTATCTTTGATGGGGAGCACTGCAATAGGTCATGTTGCACTTACCAACAATGGCATTGCACTTAATGGGTAAAGAGCATTTCACATGTGCTTCCGGTCGGTTGACTTTTAGCTTTAAACCATGCAAGTTTTTTAGCATGTTTATCTTTTGTGGAATCACCTTGATTTTAAGTTTTATGATATTGTTGTCGATCAAGTAAATTGTGTAAATTGTTTTTTGTAACATAAAAGCGAGACTAAAAATTCTCTCTTAGCTTCACAGGACAAACTAGCCAAAACGAAGATTGCAAAGTGTTCCCCTTATGTGGTTGGAAAGCAGACTGCCTAGTCATTAAAGTATGCTCATAAGTTCGCCTGTTAATTTGCAAGTAAGGTGTCATGCACCCCATATCTTCCCCTTTAACGATTTTACCTCATCATGTTTTCCTCTATTAAGTGGCATTGCTTTATCTACAACATGATTACGCATGATTTTTCTAATGTTGTCTTATATTTATCAATTATTAAATGTTTAAGTAGATTTTCCTAGTAAAAGCAGCGGTTATGGATACTAAGAAGTAGATACATCACAACCTCGGCTTTATTATCATTGCTAAATCTTGTCTTTCTAGGCGTATCCGTGCAATATCAAGAGACACTAGAAGTGGTGCAAGAATTACAAGAGGGCGGGAGACTTAAATTTTCTCTGCAAGAGTTTATAGGGATGGTGGATGGACTTAGACATTGAAGCTTCAAATAATTTTCGTAATAGCATGGATAACTTTGGTGAACTTAAGATGGCGAAGCTTTGATTAAGCCAAACGCTCTGCTTAATGACCTCCTTGCAAGACCCAAGCCTAGATGACAGAAACCACCACGATAGTTATATTGCTTTAGGCAACGCTATAATGGCGGCAAAACTATCAAAATCCAACCATTTTAAAACTCTCCGGCAGAAATCCCACTCGTCTTTAGCGGGTGGGATGAATGCCCTCTACCCTTGATTTTCTATGTATCTTTTGATAGTTTCTGGGTTAGCTTCTCCTATG
>NZ_BSWS01000008.1:0-64269 GCF_030270165.1 Helicobacter sp. NHP22-001
ACCGCTTTGGCTTTTTAACCTTTGGATTTTTAAACCGCTTTAAACTTTGGCAAAGTGCGATTATATGCTTTTGAAGCTTAAGGGTTGCTTAAATGGGGGGGAGGTTTTAGCAATTGTGTATCATTTGGTTGTCATGTTAAATCTTAGTTTATTTTTTTGGCATAGAGTCCTAAAGTTACGCCAATAGAAACATTAAAGGTTGTTTGCATGGATACCTTCACCCTCAATTGGCACATCACAGAAGCCTGTAATTTCCAGTGTCAGTATTGTTTTGCAAAATGGCAGAAAAGAGAACAAAAAGAGCTCTTGCATACCCCCGCAAAAGTGCGTCTTCTATTGGATGAAGTGGCACAATTGCCTGTTTTGCTTAACTTTAAGACCTTGCGTCTCAATTTGGTGGGCGGTGAGATATTTTTATACCCTAGGGATCTTTTAAATATCATCCAAGAAGCCAAAGCTAGAAAAATGCATTTGTCTGCCATCACCAATGCAAGCCTGTTAGATCAGCATCTAAACAACCTCATCGCCACCCATTTTGAAACCATTGGCTTTAGCGTGGATTCTTTAAACACCGCCACCAACACCGCCATTGGCCGTTGCACCAAGAAACAGGCGATGGATGTTGCAAAAATGAAGGCACACATTGCTTCTATCCGCACACATAACCCCAAAATACAAGTGAAAATCAACACGGTGGTGAATTTACACAACCAAGGAGAATACCTTGGGGATTTTATCCAAGATGTCAAACCCAGCAAGTGGAAGATTTTTAAAATGCTCCCCATCCTGGATAAACGCTTGGCAATCAGCGATGGGGAGTTTCAGGCATTTTTAGACAGACACCAACAATTCGCCTCGATCATCAGCTCTGAAAATAACGATGAGATGACGCAATCTTATTTAATGGTCGATCCCTTTGAGCGGTTTTTTCAAAATGGCCAAGAACAGGGCTATTTTTACAGCGAGCCCATCATTAAAGTCGGGGTTTGCAAAGCTTTAAAACAAATCCCTTTTAGTTTAGAAAAGTTTTCTAGACGCTACTTGATGCATGCCGGTCTTTAATGGCTTTTTTTGAATTTTAAAGGGTGTTTAAATTTACAAATCGTAACTGATGGAGGTCATTAAGTAGCTGTGACTTGGGTGCTGGGGGCGAATTTGGGATTAGGCGCGCCAAAGTGGGCGGCTTGGTAGCCTCGATGCATCGTGACTTGGTAGCCACTTAAGCGCAACATTAAATGGATATGCCTAGTTACAACGCTCCTTATTGAAGCTACAATAAAGCCCTTTTAAGATATGGGGTTGGGGGGGTACACTTCATCGCCCTTGTTTGCTCTGCCATAGAGAAGATCATTGCCCAAAGTTTTCTGTGTGAATTAAAAGGCATTGAGCGAGCTAACGAGCTAATAAACAATTCAGTCAGCCTTAGTAAGACTAATTTAGTCGCTCCCAGCGACTTAGAAGAGATTAAACAAGCGATCTCAGACTAGCTAAGTCTGCATTTCAGCACCCAAGAATCCCTAGAGTTTTTAGACGATCACAATGGCAGGGTTGTTCTCAATTAGATGTTAGGGCATATCGATAGTGAAATGCTTCAGGCGCATTTTTCATGTACACTTAGAATTGCTTTACACAGAGATGCGATTACAATTGCAAACAGAACTAAGGGGGCTACATAGCAATCAAAAAGAGAATCAAACCCTAATCCAAAACTTACAAGGGGGAATGGCTCAGATTGAAACACAGAGACAACAGGCTCTAGAACAAACACAAAGCCGTTATGCCAATCATAACCTGGAGGGGATTAACAGAGGTCAGGCAGGCGTTGGAGGGCAATGTCAATCTTGTGCAAATTGTCTTACAAGGAGGGAATTTTGAAAGAGAAATCAATAACATCACCCGCCCCGTGTTATTAGCTGAAATCAAAAACTCATTGGGATCAACCAACACATCATTGAAGACTTTCAGGTGAGTGTGCATGGCATTGTGAAGCGGATAATCTCAACACTTGGGCAGATCATCTAAAGAGTTTTGTAGAGAGCAGTTGTTTCGCTGCGATGCGGGCTTTAGAGAGCAAGCAAGAAGGCAAAACAGGGTTTTTCTCCAATCTTGCCCTAGCTTCTTTAGGGGCAGTAGTTCTGCAAACTTTAGAGCGTTTGGGCTTTACAATTAACCCATTAGTGGGTACAATCCTAAGTACACTCTTGTCTATCTTGCCTAGTATCTTCTCCAAATTTGTGGAGAGCAAGAAAGAAGAGTTAGTCAGAGGAAAGGTTACTAACCAAGTAATTCCTAGTATCCTGGCCCAGATTAGACCTGAGCTGGGTGCTTGCTTTAGCACTCAAGTCTCTGTTACACTCAAAGACTACGAAAAAAGGAACAAGACCAATGCCTCTACCCCCTAAGCCTTATAAACTCAAATGCCCTTGTGGGTTTTCTAAGATTGTGGCTTTTAGGAGCGATGCCCTAAGCGCCCTAGACTTAGCCAAAATGACAACAACTTGCCCCAAGTGTGGGCAACAAATGCAAAAGGTTTCTTTAAATTTATTCGATCAAATATTCAAGGTGTTTAAAAAATGATCCAAAATCTTTTAATTCTTTACAATCCCTTTTACCAAGAAAATGTCATTGAGTTGCACTTAGAAATACTGAAAGAAAAAGGCAAAGTCGCCTTTGGTAAAATCCGTCCCCGGAGCAAAGACCAAGAGCACAAACACCCTCAAACTTTAGAGCGCATTTACCAAAGCACCACGTCCCAAAACTTTTTACAACTTTTTTTAACTAATTTCGCCAGCTTATTCGTGGCAAAAGTGGAGGCGGTGCAAAAGGATTTAGAAGGTGTGAGCGCGCCAGAGTATTATTTTAGCGAAGATAGAAAGTTTAGCGTGGAGGCGTGGTTCATCATCACAGACATGCGCGAACTAGAGCGCAACGATTTTACCGCTGTGCGCGATCGCTACCTACCCAACTTCACCACGCCCGATCATAACAACCACACCTTTAGAATTTATGGCAATGATTACGATTACCCACTCGCCATAGAGATGAAAAAAGAGATCAATTACTTTGAAGACCCCAAAAAACACTACCCAAATGTCTTTAAAAGCGCGGAGTTTTTAGAGCTCAAAGAGCGCTTGATTGAGCTCAACTTTGGGGCTACTGCCTACAAGCTCCACCACGCCAGCCTAGACAATGTCATTTATGCCGAAATGGAGTATCAAAAGAACAAACAAGACCCCCTCTATGACTTTGGACCCATCGCGCTCAGGTATTCTAAAATCTTAGAGCAAGAAGCCTATGCTTTGTTTAAGGATTTAGTGCGCTTTTTAGCCCAAAACAACCCTAAAATCCTAGAAATGCGCTACTTCTCCCACTCTAAAAAGGAGAATACCCCTCTGGGTCAAATCTTAAGCGATGACTACAAAGACAAGCCCGTCTTAGCCGACTACAAAAACATCATCGCCTTGCCCAGCCTCCAACAGCCCCTTTTAGATTTGCTCCCTAGCCCGGTGCGTGTATTCTTATCTAAGAGCCTTTTAGAGGTGATTGAAATTTTCCGCTCTGTCCGCAACAAGAGCGCGCATGGCAACGAGCGCACTTCTTTAAAAGAGGCGCAAGCCTTACGCAATAAAATTTTAGGCATCACGGGGATAAATATTTTAAAAGAGATCGTCAACTACAAAGCCACCCTCACTCCGCCCAAACCCAAAAATAGCCCCAGAAAGGTGCTTGAAAACATCGGAGAGATTCGGGTTGTGGGGTACAAGTAAGAAAGGTGAATATGAGCAAAAATGACGATTTAACACAGACACAAAGAGACTCCCAAGAGGGCGGGCTAGGTGGTTTAGCAAGCGCACAAGGGGCGCAAGATACAAATTTGCAGGGGCAAACGCTAGAGCAAGGTAAAGGGCAAGTTTGGCAAAGGCAAAATATGGAGCAAGCGCAAGCGTTAAATGCGCAAAACCCTTTAAAATCCCAAGTTTTAGAATTATTTCAAGATAGCGAGGTGCAAGAGGCGATGTTTCAATGGTTATTAAATCTTCTTAAACGCAGGGACACCACACTTTTAACGCAAGTTGAGAGAGCCGAGCAAGAGGCAAGGCGGCAATATGAGCAGGCACAAGCGCAAATCCAAGAGCAACAAAGCACCCTAGCACGGCTAGAGAGAGATTTACTAGCCTTGCAAAAAACAGAGAGAGAAAACCAAGCCAAGCTAGCCAAAGCGCAAACAGAATTAAGCCAAAGCCA
Organism: Helicobacter sp. NHP22-001; assembly: GCF_030270165.1. Lineage (NCBI taxonomy): Bacteria > Pseudomonadati > Campylobacterota > Epsilonproteobacteria > Campylobacterales > Helicobacteraceae > Helicobacter > Helicobacter sp. NHP22-001. The sequence continues at coordinate 4,246 of NZ_BSWS01000008.1, forward strand.
AAGCGCACTAGAGAGCACACAAAAAGAGCTAGAAAACACCCAAGCAGACTTAAGAAAGCATAAAGTGCAAGCCTATGAATTGTTTTTGACTCTGCCCCCTAATCTCAAGCAGGGTTTGAGCAATCTTTTTAGTGAGAGCGACCCACTTGCCTTTTTAGCCATCGGCACGCAGGGCAAGAATATCGAAATGCTGTGGGATTACACCAATAACGCCCTGAAGGAAAACAAAGAGGGGGCGCAAATTCTGGTAGAAATCTTTTATAGCCTCTTTGGCTACTATGCAAAAGCCACCCCCTATAAGCTAGACCCCCTAGAAGTGGGGCAGCCCTACAACCCCACCAAGCACCAACGCCACCACTCTAGCTTGAACGCCAGCGGGAGCATTACCCAAGTGTTGTTGCGTGGCTACCTACACGCTAAGAGCGGGGAAGTCAAAAGACAATCTGTGATTAAACTTTAAGGAGCAAACATGGAACACACAAAAGCGATCAAAGGAACTTACCTTTCTAAAGAAGCCCTAGAGGCACAAATGGCAGAAAGCTGGCAAGAGTTTATCAAAAATGAAGCCCTAGAAAATCCTAAACAGCCTTTCACCAAGCACATTGTGGCATGCTTTGAACTTTTTAAAGAATACGCCACAAAAACAGAGGTGATTACACTCAATGAAACAAGCTTTTACTTGCCCCAACAAAAGCTTTTTGGGTTTGTGTATCACCACAATGACTATTATTATGTCTATATCCCAAGCCCACTACATGTTCTATGCGCCCATTTAGCCGGCGATGCCTACCACGACACCAAATTTAGCCAAGAGCAAGTGGAAAATGCTTTTAAAAGTCTTTATCCTAAATTGCCCGTCTTAAGAGACCAACAACAACAAAAAATTACAAATGGTATCCGCATTTGGCGCAATAACCTAGATATCTTAGATAGTTCTTGTGAAAATTATTTGAGGGATAACAATTATTACTACCGCTCCGGAGATAATGATAGTTGGTTGTGCGATTACAACCCAAACTACACCCGATGGTTTTTAGACCTTGTCCCCGCCCCCAAAGCCTTACAAAAAATATTTAAACGCTTTTATCGCACCCCAAAAACCCAAATTGGCATTAAATGTTTAGAGGGGCAAAATTGGTTAAATATATTGAGAAACGATATGCGCAATAACTACACATCAAACGCACAAGATTATCTACAGCGTTACACTTTTAGCCAGCTTGCCACCCAAGAACAAAAAGATTTTTTAGCAAAAATCTTAGAGGTCTGCAACGCAGGGTTACCCCTTGAAAAAGCCATAGAGCAAGCCTACAAAAGAAGCCTTGTCTACAATCAAAATCAACCGCCTCAAAGCCATTGTAGAAAGCCCCGATTACGCCGTGTTGCAAGCCTTTAGCTACGACTCCCAAGCACAAAAATACACCCTCAAAGACCCCAAAGCCCTAAGCGCTAGGGAGGATTGCTTTGAAGAACTTTTGCAAGCCGATACAATCCGTGCCAATCTCAAGCCCTACGACTCTAAAATCTTAAGCGATGCCAACCGCGGGCTATGGGAGCTTTGGGAGGATCAAGGCACAGGGGAGGGCGAGCTAGTCCCCTTTAAAAGCCCGGTTATGGCGCGCAACCCCAAAGCCGACATTAAAGAGGGGATTGTGGGGATTGACTTTGGGACCACAAGCAGCGTTGTGGTGTGCCAAGAGGAGAGCGCGCACATTTATCCCCTGCGTATCGGGTTAGGGGATTTAACCCAAGAGATCGAGAAAAACCAATACGAAAACCCCACCATCATCGCCTTTAACGATTTGACCGCCTTTTTACAAGCCTACAACGCCCAAAAAGGACGCCCCAAAACCAAATGGGAGAGCGTGAAAATCGCCCACGAAGCCAAGAATGACATGCACAACAGCCCCTCTAACCATTACAATTCGTTTTTCAGCGCGCTCAAGGCATGGGCGGGGGATAAGTCTAGAAAAATGCAAATCTTAGACAGACAGGGGGCGCATTTTGAGCTAAAGGGGAGCTTGGATTTGAGCGAGGGGGATTTAAACCCCATTGAGCTTTACGCCTACTATCTAGGGCTTTACATCAACAACCAATACAATGGGATTTTTTTAAATTACCTCTTGTCCTTCCCCGTAACCTACGAGCTAGAGGTGCGTGAAATGATCTTAGAGAGCTTTAAAAAGGGCATTGCTAAATCCTTGCCCAATGCTTTGCATGCTCAAGGGGTGCTAGATCGCCTCAAGGTTGAAAAGGGGGCAAGCGAGCCAGCCGCCTATGCGATCAGCGCTTTAGAGGGCTATGGCTTTGAGCCTAGCGATGAGGAGCAGGTGTATTATGGGGTTTTTGACTTTGGGGGCGGGACGACAGATTTTGACTTTGGGCTATTCATGGAGGCACCCGAGCATAGCCGTTATGATTATGTCTTGGAGCATTTTGGGGCGGGTGGGGATCGCTATTTGGGCGGGGAGAATTTATTAGAGCTCGCTAGCTTTGAGGTCTTTAAACGCAACCAAAATTTATTGTTAAAACAGCAAATCCCCTTCACAAAGCCCGCTGAGGGGCAGTTTTTTGCCGGTAGCGAGGTGCTCCTTAGCCAAAGCCAAGAAGCCCGTAGCAACACAAAAAACCTAGTGGAAAAACTGCGCCCCCTTTGGGAGGGCAGAGAGTTTAGCGATGAGGGCGAACTGGCCTTAAATCTCTTTGATAGCCATGGGCAAGAGATCGTGGGTGTGCGCTTGGATTTTAGCGTGCAAGAAGCGCAAGAGCTTTTTAAGGAGCGCATTAAAAGAGGGGTGGATAATTTTTTTAGCGAGTTTTTTAGGGCGACCGCGCGCTTTTTTGAAAAGAAGGGCATGTTAGAGGAGGGGCAGGGCATTAACACCTTTCATATTTTCCTAGCGGGCAATTCAAGTAAATCGCCCCTCGTCAAAGAACTCTTTGAAGCAAAGATCGCCCAAATCAGCGAGCAAGATGCCAACCAAGCCCAAACCCCCATTAGCTACAAACTCTACGCCCCTTTAGAGAGTGCGGATTTTGCTAAACCCAATGGCAAAACCGGGGTCGCCTTTGGTTTGGTGCAAGCCCGCAAGGGTGGGTCCATTCTAGTTATCGACTCCAATGTAGAGGAGAATATCCGCTTTAAATACTATTTAGGGCGATCTAAAAAGCGCAAGTTTTATACACTCATCGATCGCGATCACCCTTACAATAAATGGGTAAAATTCTTAGATGCCTCTGAGAGCCAATTTGAGGTGTATTACACCACGCAAGCCAGCGCAGTCAATAATCATTTAAGCCTTGAGGATCACGCCATTAGGAAAAAATCCCTAGAAACGGGCGTGAGCAACCCCCATGCTTTTATTTTTATCCGTCTGGTGAGCCCGAGTGCCTTTGAGTTTGTGGTGGCTACTGATGAAGGGCTAGCAGACGAGAATTATTTAAGCAGCGTGCAAAAAGTGGAGTTATGAAAATAAACAGATAAGGGAGGCTAGAATGATGGCATGGGTTGCAAAAATGCGGGGGTCTGTGGTGTTGCTCGCCGTGTTGGGGGCTGTGGTGTGGGTTACAGAGAAAATTGCCCCGGGCATGCTGAAATCTTTCTTGGAATTTGTGTGGGATTTTTGTTTGGGTTTGGTGTGCTTTGGGATTGTCTTTGGCTTGTGCTGGGCTGAGGGAGTGCTTTGGTATCGGCTGATTCAAAGATGGGGCAGTCCATTTTTCACAAGAGTTTTTAAAGAGGAACGCTTTTTTTGGCTTAAGAATCGCTTGATTGCGTGGGTTGTAGGGGTTTTAGTGTTTGCCATCGCTGTATCAGCCACAAGTGAGGGGTTATATTTTCTCTCTTACTGTGCTTTCTTGTGGATGGGCTATTCTATTTTTGTGTTTTTAACAACCAATAACAATGCTCCCTTTAGGGATAAAGTGAGGGCAGTGTATCAAAATGCGTGGCAAGACATTTTGGACAAAAACACCCAAGCCTCACGCTACTTGTCGCATGTGTCCTTGCTTTTGACAAGCATTTTAGCAGGCATCATGGTCTTGGGCGTGCTTTGGGCGATTTTTGGGTCTTTAATCCTCTTTGCTTTGCAAATCATTTTATTTGTGTCTGTGGTGTGGCTCGTGTATTTATTTGTCAAAATACGCCTTGACTCTAAAAAGAGCATTAAAAGCGTGCAGGGCTTGACTATGCCCCAAGAGTGGGCACAAGATTACATTAATGCCCTACTCCAAGCTGACAGAGTGCGTGCCGACATCACCCCCTATGACCCTAAAATTTTAAGCGATGCTAATCGGGGATCTTGGGAGCTGTGGGACTTAGCAGAGAGTTTGAGCGTGCCTAGGGCAACTTTTGTGCGTTTTGAAAAGCCCTTGATTGCTAGAAACCCCAAAGCGGACATCAAAGAGGGGCTAGTGGGGATTGATTTTGGCACGACTAGTAGTGTCGTGGTGTGCCAAGAGGAAAACCAAAGCGTGCCCATGCGCGTAGGGTTAGGGGATTTAACCCAAGAGATTGAGAAAAACCACTATGAAAACCCCACTATTTTAAGCTTTAACGATTTAGCCAGCTTTTTACAAGCCTATAAATCCCAAAGAGGCAGACCCCCCACAAAATGGGATCAAGTGCAAGTCTCCCACGCCGCTTATAGCGCCTTTTTAGGCAGCCCCTCAAGCGATTACAACGCCTATTTGAGCGGGTTAAAGCAATGGGCGGGGGACAAGCAGAGAAAATTACAAATTTTAGACAAACAAGGGGCACATTTTGAGATCAAGGAGAGTCTAGCGATCAAAGAGGGGGATTTAAACCCCATCGAGCTTTATGCCTACTATTTGGGTCTATACATCAACAACCAACACCATGGGGTGTTTTTAAATTATCTCTTATCCTTCCCGGTAACCTACGATTCAGCGGTGCGTAACATGATCTTAGAGAGTTTTAAAAGAGGTTTGGCTAAATCCTTGCCCAATACTTTGCATTCTCAAAAGGTGGTAGAACAACTTAAAGTTGAAGAAGGGGCAAGCGAGCCGGCGGCTTATGCGATCATCGCTTTAGAAAATTATAATTTTGATCCGAGCGAAAACGAGCGGGTGTATTATGGGGTCTTTGACTTTGGGGGTGGGACAACGGATTTTGACTTTGGGGTTTTGCAGGGCACGCCAGAATCTAGCCGCTATGATTATGAATTGGAGCATTTTGGCGGGGCAGGGGATCGCTTTTTAGGCGGGGAGCATTTATTGGAATTAGCCAGCTTTGAAATTTTCAAGCGCAACCAAGCTTTATTGTTGTCTAGGCAAATCCCCTTTAAAAAACCCGCCGAGGGGCAAGGCACTTTAGGCATTGAAACCTTGTTAAACGACTCGGCAGAAGCCCACACCAACACTAAAACCCTCATGGAGAAACTCCGCCCCCTTTGGGAGGGTAGAGAGTTTGAAGATGAGGGGGTGTTGTCTTTAAACCTCTTTGATAGCGGTGGGCAAAACATCGCCGGCGTGGATTTGGATTTTAGCACCCAAGAAGTGCAAAATCTTTTCAAAGAGCGCATTAAAAGGGGGGTAGATTTATTCTTTAGCGAGTTTTGGCGCGCTACAGATGCGCATTTTGAGAGTGTGCAAGAGGCAAGAGACATCGATACTTTCCATATTTTCTTGGCAGGCAATGCGAGCAAATCGCGCCTTGTGCAAGAACTCTTTGAGGCAAAGATTAATCAAATCACCCAAGATACCCAAGCCCGCTACCAAGTCTATCTGCCCCTAGAAAGCCCTGATTTAGCCAAGCCCAATGGCAAAACAGGGGTCGCTTTTGGGCTGATACGCACCCGTAAGGGCGGGCAAATCCAAGTGATCAACAATTACACGCAAGGCGGAGCACATTCTAAATATATCTTAGGGCGGGGGCGCAAACAAAAATTTGAAATCGTGCTAGAAAGAGATCAGGCCTACCAAGAATGGGTCAAATTCTTAGATGCAAGTGAAAGCCGATTTGAGCTTTACTACACTTTGCAAACCAACCCCTATAATTGCCACTTAAGCGACCCGGCCATTAAGAAAAAATCCCTAGAAACGGGCGTGAGTAACCCCCATGCTTTTATTTTTATCCGTTTGGTGAGCCCGAGTGCCTTTGAGTTTGTGGTGGCTACTGATGAAGGGCTAACAAGTGAGAGCTACCTAAACCTAATCCAAAAAGTAGAATTATAGGGTTAGCGTTTTTTGCGCTCTTTGGCGAGCATGCGCTTGGCATGCGCGACTATGCCCTCTTTGCCCTCTTCTGTGGGGTTTGGCTCGGGGTATTTACCCCGCATTTTACCCTGTGCAATTGCCTCTAACAACGCTAAAATTTCTTGATCTTGCATACAATCCTCTAAACTTTAAATGCGCCTAAGTCTTTAGGGCTGAGTGCCCAGCCATTAAATTTCACTCCCTGCTCATCCACCAACACCTCAACTTGCACTTGGCTTTTAAAATCTTTGAGGCTATAAGTGTCCGTAAAAAAGTGGATTTCTTGGTTGCTTGATCCCACAATCCCCCGACTCTCATCATACAAAGAGTCCACATACTCCCCATCCACCAGCACATCCACAAAGTCCAATAATTCTTGTGCCCCCTCAAGGGGTAGTTTTTGTATTTGTGCCAAAGTGTAGCCACTAAAGAGTAAAACCGATAGGTTGTTTTGCTTGCACCAACGCACCACCGGCAATAAACCCTTAGCCTGCAAAAGGGGCTCCCCGCCCAAAAGCGTGATCCCACAAATTTGATATTTCTCATAGGCTAAATAAATTTGCTCTATCAATGCCCCCTCTTGCATGAGTTCTTTTTTAACAAGGGGTTGCATGTGTGGGTTACAGCAATTAAAGCAACGCTTCAAACAGCCTTGCAACCAAATAGCCATGCGTTTTCCGGGACCTTCTGCTTGTGTGCATAAGCGCATGCTGGCGACATTCAACATGGCTCTAACTTAAATTCAAAGCTGTCAAATTCGGGCATAGACTGCTTGATGTAGATTTTTTTACAACCCTCCCTTTCTTCCCATTGATCGAAGATAGAAAGACTCAAAGCATCTACAATTTGTTTTTCTAGGCGATTGACCACCCCCCGCCCCCCTTGCCCTTTATTGACATTCTTTGCTAATGCCTTAAAGCCCTTTTGTGCATCCTCTGGGGTTTTAAACTCTAGGCTGATATTGTATTTTTCGGCGACTTGTTGGGCGATCTTTTCAAATTTGCTTTGAATAATGGCGATCAAAAAGTCCTCATTTTTGATGAAATTAAAGGGGACAATGTTATCGCCTATGCGGTTTAACAATTCGGGTCGCCCTAATGTATGATTAAAATGATCCCGCACGGCTTGCATGAATTTTTGTGCTACTTCTTTAGGATCGTCATCAATGCTAATATCTTTGTCAGCCGCCCCAATGTTGGAGGTAAAAATGATCACCGACTCGCCAAAAGAGGCGGTTTCACCCCGCCCATCTGTGAGCCGCCCATCCTCTAAAATTTGCAAGAATTTATCTAAAATGCGCCCATGCGCCTTTTCAATCTCGTCAAATAAAACCACACTAAAGGGCTTGGCACGGATCGCGTTGGTGAGTTGCCCACCATCTTCATGCCCCACATATCCCGGGGGCGCGCCCACAAGGCGTTGATCGCTTTGCTCATGATTAAACTCGCTCATATCAAAGCGTAAAAATGCGCTCTCATCGCCAAATAAAAACTCGGCTAAGGATTTGGCAAGCTCGGTCTTGCCCACCCCCGTAGGTCCTACAAAAAATAAAACCCCCTTGGGCTTTTGGCTCTTGCTGGAGTGTGCTGCCCCTGAAAACCCCGTAAAGGCACGGATGATGACCTTTTCTACCTTGCTAATGGCATGGCTCTGCCCCTTGACACGCTTTTCTAGGGCTTGGCAAATGCCATCTAATTTATGCTTGTCTAAATCCTCCCACGGGCTGCGACTCTGTTTGTAGCGGTAGAATTTCACGCTTTTTTCGGGGCTTAAATGCTTATTGTTTTGGGAGAGTTGCAAAATTTGGGCAATTTCTTTGAGCATAAAACCCTCTAGCATGTCAATGAAGTCGGCTAATTTACTGGGGTCTTGGGTGATGGGCGGTTTAAAGGGGAGTTCTCCAAACCTCTCGATAAAGCTTTTGCGCTCGGGACGGCTGGGCAAGGGGATTTCTAGGCTAGCGATGTGGCAGTCATTGATGTAAAAGGAGGAGGGCAAAGCGGTGCGTTTGTGGGCTAAAAAGATCACCAAATTTTTAGATTGCATGGCTTGAGTGGCATCCAAGGTGTAATGGGCGTTGCGCTGGATGGCTTTTTTGAGCCGAATGATCCAATGGCGTTCTTGTTCGCTAAGGCTGGCTTGCGTGCCAAAAATATAATCTGTGTAATCTAAGATAAAGCATTGCCCTGACTTCTTGGTAAGATCGTTCATAATCACAGAGAAAAACTCCTCTGGGTTTTTTCGCTCGGGGCGATCTTGGGAGGTATTAGTCTCGCCAATGTCATAGAGATTTTTATCTTGGGGTTGTGGGGCAACTTTACTCTCAGGCAAGATAGATAGATCATAATCAATCCCGCCCACGCAATCCCACAGCCACACGCTTGAAAAGCCCAATTCCTGGTGCAACAACTCGATCAAAAAGCGATCTAGATTTTTATATTGCATGTCAAACTTGCTTTTAAAAAGATCATCCACATTTCCGCTTAAAATCACCACGCCTTTAAGCTTGGCATCGCACACGAATTGTTGTAACCATTCGCTTTCTTTTTCCATACAAACCTCCTTACAGCGATTTTTTATGGGGGTTGTTCAAATCAATCGCCCCCTTAGAAATGCGATCGGGATTCTCCCAAAGAACCTTTTTGTCTTCTAGTTTAAAGCCATAGACCTCTTCTAATTCTTTTTCAAATTTGGCAATGTCCTCTTTGCAAGTGAGCCCCTCGTATTCATCAAATTTATACCAAATCTTCCCATGCTCAATGCGGCATTGCACCCTTTTACCCGAAGGGCGGGCTGCCTTGATGATCACCGCCCCCTCTTTTAAAACGGGGGCTTGCACTTCAAACTCATGCCCTCTTAGGGTTTTGACAATGGAGATCACCACTTCTTTGCGGGCATTTTCCTCTACAATGAGTGAATCGGCTTGGGCGTTGATTTGCACTATTTGGCTCTCTAAGGTGTTAAAATCTTGGCTGGCTAAACCCTCTATTATTTTTGCAATTTGTGCCAACAACGTCTCTTGCTCAGGGCTAGTTGCAATTTGTGCCACCTCGTTTTTAAGGTGCTCTAATTCTTGCCGCCACATCTGCCTTTGGCTCTCTTGTTTAGCGTTATTTGCTTGCGCTTGCGCTTGCGCCCTTTGTAACACTTGCTCTAAATCTGCTTGGATTTGGCGCTGTGTGTCTGCATTGAGCCCATCAAAGGCGGCTAAACGCTCTTGCAAGCGCGCTAGATCGTTTTTAGCGCAAGCAATCACCGCCGGGTCTTTAATGGCTTGCAAACGGGCATAAAAATCTTGCTGGGCTTTTTCTTGGTTTGCCCCTGCTTGTGCCCTTTGCAAATCCAAAGCCTGCCTTTGCAATTTTTCTAAATTGTAGAGCGCCTCTAGGCTTTGTTGCTGGGCTTTTAGGGGATCTGTTTGGATGAGGGTTTGCAAGCTTCCTAGCTCTTGCTTAAGAGATTGCAAAGACACAAAGGTATCTAGCCCTTGTGCTTGCATTTTTTGCAAGTTGCTTTGTAAATCCTTGCAATTTTGTTGCGCATTTTTGGTCGCGTTCTCTTTTTTGATCTCTTGGCGGGCGATCTCTTGGCGTCGCCTTAGGGCTTTATCTTGTGCCCCTTGGAGTAGTGTGTCCATTTGGTTTTGCAACTTGGGGTAAAAGCCTTTGAAATCCTGCCCATCAAAGGCTTTCACTTGGGCTTCTAGTTTTTGCAAGCCCTCTTTGGCAAACTCTAGCACTAAATCATCTTGGATTTGCTCCCTTTGGGTGTGAAAATACTCTTGAACGCTGGCTTGATTGGCTCTAAATTGTGCCTTTTGCAATTCTTTAGCGTGGTTCTCAAGGCTGTTGAGCTGGGAGAGGATGGCATGGCTTAATTCTTGGGCTTTAAAGGGGTTGTCATCTAAGAGACGCACATGATCCTCAAAAGTCGAATCATAACCCCCATATTTTTGTGCGGGGGGTGGCAATTCTAGGCGCGCGCTCTGGGCTAACTGGCGCACTTGTTGTATTTGTTGCTCTATTTGGGTTAAGGATACAAAGGCATCTAAGCCTTGGGCGTGCATGCGTTCTATGTGTTGTTTAGCTTGTTCCAAATGGACTTGGCTTATCTCTAAGGCGCGTTGCCTCTTAGCAAGCGCGCGTTTTTGGCGCTCTTTGGCGCGCTGTCTTTCTAACTCAATACGGGCATAATGTTCTTGACTCATGGTTGCTCCCTTAAATGGATTTGTGCCTTGATCCCACTTGGGGCATTGGCAAAACAAGTTGTAAATAAAGACTCTTGTAACTCTGGGCTAGGCATTTCTGGTAAATCTGTCAAATTAGGGGTATGCGTGCTTTTGAGCCAAATGGTTTTTTTGCTATTTAAAATCAGGGGCAAGAGATCGAGATTTAACCCACCATCATCTAAAATTACTACCACATCAAAGGGGCTTGCCATTTCTAAAACACACGGATCACTCCCAAAGGGGATAAAACACAAGCTTGTGTCTGTGGGGGTGCTGGGGTTTAATGCCTCTTTTAAGCCCTCTAGGCGGGTGTTTAGGGCATTTGGGATTTGCTCCAAATTTTCAAGGCTGTATTTTTTTTGGATTTGCTCTAAGCTGGCTTGCACTTGTGCTTTTTGGGTGGTGATTTGCTCTATTTGGGCTTTTAAATCTTGGATTTGTATCTCTAGGACTTGGCATTCTGTGGGCTGTGTTTTTGGCTCTGGTTGAAAATTTTGCGCTTGGGCGTGTAGGGTGGTGCTAAAATGCCCCTTTAATCGTGCCACTTTTGTTCTATGGGTTTCTAATAAATCTTTAATCTGTTCTAATTTGCCCGTGCCAAAGAGTTTAGCATACTTGCCCAAAGCAAACGCCCCCCTTTGCTCTTGTTTCTTGTGGCGGATTTGTTCTTGGAGTGCCTCTAAGCTTTCCATATCGGCAACTCTATCCTTTTGGTTTTCAAGGTCTTGGATTTCTCGGGTAAGTTTGGCGTGCTTTTCTTGCAAGGCACTAAAATCAATCTTTGCCACCTCCTGATCGCATTGTTCAAAGTGCAAAATGTCTTGGTAGATCGCTTTTAGTGCGCTTGAAAAGTCGTGTGTGGGCATGTCTAAAGAGAGGGGGCTAAATTTAAGGGGAGCAAGGGTGTTTAAATCCTCTTTGAGAGTATGGTAGATGGGCTCTAAAAGCCCGCTAGGCAAAATAAAATCCCCCATCTGCCCCTCTAAAAAGCTGAGGAATTTATCTAAATTTGTTTGTGGTTGGGGGGTGTTGTTGGTTTGCTCTTGGAGGCTCTCTAGTTGTTGGTAACTCGCCTCAAGCTGGGCTTGTAGGTTAGTTGTGTCCATGCTTTGGCTTTGGGCATAAAGCCTCTCAAAGTTATCTAAATCCGCTTGCAAGGCACTACATTGCGCCATCACCTGCCCTAACTCTTGGGTGCTCAAATCACAAAAGCTCAAGGGCGTGTGCGAGCTTGTTAGCTTGTTTTCTAAGGACTCTTTAAAGGCTATGGGGCTGGCTAATAAAATTTTATCTTGTTGGTTGGTGTGGTGTTTAATCGCTGTGGCGACCAACTCTAAGCTGTGTGCTAATTTTCCCTCCACTTGGATCAAGCAGACCTGCAAGCTAGCAATCATCTTTGCAAGGGCAACACGCAAGGGCGGCGCAAAACGCTTGATGAGGGTTTTTGCCATATTTTGCGAAATGCTTTGGCAGATGTGATCGGGGTGTAATTCTTGTGCCTCTTTGGGGTTTAAAAGCCATAAGGGATGGGGGCATACACCAAGCAAGCCGGGCAAAGTGCGGGCATTTTGCAAGACACACACCCTCTTTTGTGCATTGTGGCTGGCGTTATGGGTGCAAGACCCAAATACGCCCCCCCATTTTTCCCAAGAAAAGTGTGCTTGCAGTTGTGCTAAAAACTCTTGTGGGCTATCCATGGATTTTAGGGCATTGGCTAAATCTTGCCCTTGTGCTTGACTCGCATCAATCAAAAGCTCCACCTCAAAACGCGTCCCCAACCCAAAAGGCACAAGCACCACCCGATCCAACACCAAAAAGCCCTCATCCACACAACCCCCAAAAGCAAGGCTCTCTCCCTTAAAAAATGGGCTTGAGTGGTCGGGATCGCCATAGATGAACGCCCTCTGTTGGGTCTCTCTTGTAGCATTGATGCAATATAAAATCTCTGGTATGCCTTGTGCTTGAAAACAGATTTCAAGCAAGGATCGTAGCATCGCCCCCTCTTTATTGGGCACGCTATCGTAAATTTTTAAGGTGGTGTCTATTTTGTGGAAGCGTTTCCTCAAGTAGGCGATGTCGCTTTGCAAACAAGCAACCTTAAATCCTTGTGCGACCTTGATATAGAGCTTTTGCATCTAAACCTCCAATCTGGCAAAATTATAGCACCGCTTGGTAAATTGGGGGCGGGCAGAGTCCAAAAAGGCAAATCTAAAAAGTGTAGTTCAAGGTTATAAAATAAACTCTACTCACAAAAAGTTATGTTTAGCATAAATTTAAGAATCAGCCTTTCAACATGATCACTTACTAAAACAAGCAAAGAGCTATAATCTTGTCTAAATTTCTTAGGGCTTTGTAAATAACCATTAAGATATTCTTTTGCAGAAAGCAATTTATTGCCAAATATCTTAGTAGCTTGACGTATTCTTTTTAGATGCAGGAAGTGCTGCGCTCTCCCCACTAATGGTCATAGTCAACACATCAAATTCTTTACTTAAAAAAGAAGAATACGACAAAACACCACAAACAGCAAATTAGGATACCTACCCTAGTTTTACTTTTTTAATAAAATCAACATATTTTTGAAAATAGTTTCTAACTATTTTTCGCTTGTTTGCCATTTTTACCCACTAATCCTAAACACTCTCTTTTAGAAATATTTCTACTCAAACTAATACATTTGCTATTTTGTATATGCTCAAACAATATTGTTTCTTTATGATTCTCTTTGGCAAAATTTACAAAATTATGATAGACAAGATAATCATCTGGGTATTTAGTGGCTATACCTTCGAATTTGTGTTTCATCATATCTTTTATGTGGCTATGATAACTATTGATAGTTTGAATGTTAAAAGCATCTGACTTATGTTTTTTCTTAGGTACTCTAATATGGCTTAACTCCATATCATTTGCTGGTTTTAAATAGGCTTACCTAAATTAGAAACTTTGGTAACAGACTCCCCATCTAAATTAACTCCGCTTGTTACACAAACTTGTTCTTTAGATAACCCACGCTTGGTAGCTTGTGTGTCTCGTTTTTTAGACAAGCGTGGTGGCTTGAAATTTTTATGATGACCTTTAAATGAAAGAGGAAAGTAAGTCTCATCAGCTTCTACGATGCCATTTAATTCCACTCCATCTTGTATGCTTTGCAAGGCATCTAAAATCTTGTGTCGCCAATAGCTGTTGTTACATCAATATTGCAAATCTTGGCAGTTTTTCTAAGTAAATATTTTTTTACTAGACAATGAACGAATTTTTCCAAATTTCAATTTTTCTTGTTTTCTTGTTTCTTGGTACCAACAAGGATAATGTTGTTAGTGTAGGTAAAAGTCCTTTTGCACGAATTACACATAAGCCTTTTTGCCTTTTTACCATTCTTGACAATTTAGTAGATTAACAATGCGGACACTCTTTAATTTATTTCTTTTTGAATAGGTGTTTAGCTTGAGAACTTTCCTTATTCTAATAATCCTTAAAAAGGCTTTTTTATTATTATCTGTTAGGGGTTAACGAAGACACTGTGGCAAATTTTTTAATTATAATCGATGCTTTGTACGAGTAGGGCCTGAATAATGTGTGCTGAACAGATAGGAATCTATCTAGGCAGTGGCTCGTATAGAGAACACTTTAGATTGCCGGCCACAAAAAATACGCTACTCTAAAAACGATGAATATGAGCGCAAAAAACATGTCCGCCCACATGTCGCCAACTTTGGTATTCTAGCAATGCTAATCGTGGGGTGCATGCGAGAATTGAGGAGTGGTATGGGGAAGTAGTGGATTGTACCCATGTGTGCGAACCATAATCTACCCATAAATGAACCCCTTAATGTCAAAGTGCACGCCATAGCTTTCGGCACACCAAAAATAAAATTATCCACAGAAGTGGGGTTTTCTGGTGTTGCCCCTGGTCATCTTCATCGTCTTTAATGTGTATCAAAAAATTCTTGGATAGTTTGGGGATTGGTGGTTTTAAGCAAGGCTAATTGCAATAAAACCCGTGCCTTTTGGGGGTTTAAATCCCCGGCACGCACGAAGTTGTGGCGCATATCATCCACTTCGCCGAGTTGCACCTCCCCACTGCCTACCCGGCTCGAACGCACCACCACCACGCCTTGCTTAATCGCCTGCGCCATCACTTCTAAGAGTGTGTGGTTCACATTGCCATTGCCCATACCCGCTACCACCACGCCTTGTACGCCCGCCTGCAAAGCCGCATTGAGGAGAAAATCCCCACAACCCACATAAGTGTAGACCACCGCCACTTTGGGTAGGGGCGTGGGGCCTTTTAAAGCTAATTGGCTTTGCAAGGTGTGTTTTTGGATGGGCTTAGCGTGAAAATGCACTTGCCCATAGTAGACATGCCCGATCGCCCCTGTATTTAGGGCCTTGAAGGCGCTTAAATGGCTGGTATGGGTCTTGCTGACATCGCGTGCACTAAAAATGCCCTCATCCATCGCCACTAAAACCCCAAGCCCCGCACTCTCAGGGTGGGCGCACACGGCTAGGGCGTTGTGAAGGTTCATCGGCCCATCGGGGCTGATACTCGTAGAATTGCGCATCGCCCCGGTGAATACAATGGGTTTGTGGGTTTGCACGCTCAAATGCAAGAAGTAGGCACTCTCCTCCATCGTATCCGTGCCATGCGTGATGACAAAGCCTTTAATGTCCTCCCTTGCGCTTAAGGCGTAGATGCGCTCCAGGAGTTTAAACCAAATGTCCGAGTCCATGTCTTGTGAGCCGACATTAGCGACCTGCTCACTCTCTATCTCTACACCCTTGGGCACAATGCCCTTGAGCAAGTCGTTTACGCCCACTTGTCCGCTGGTGTATGCCCCCCCCTCGCCTATGCCTGCGATCGTCCCCCCTGTCGCTAAAACCATGACTTTATCCACGAAAACCCCTTTTTAGGGAGATTGTAACGCCAAAAGTTTAACGGCGTTTAACACCTAAGAAATTTCTAAGAATTTTTGGGCGGCTTTGAGCTGGCGCATTTGTGCGCTTAGGGCGCGCTGCTGCTCTTGGAGGCGTTCAATGGTGGTGGCAATCAAAGTTTTTGCACTTTGCAGAGCTTCTAAATCAGTGCAAGGTTCGCTTAAGAAAGGGCAAGTTTCGACCAAAAAAGATGCACGCTCTAAGTTGTTTTCTAAGAGTGCAATTTTAAGCTCATCGACCCAATTCATGGGGGTGTATCTCTCTCCACGCTTCTAGTAAGCCCCGTGCCACACGCATGACCAAGTCAATTTTTGCGCTGTCGTTTTCCACATTGGCTTGGGTGAGTAGCTTGATTTGGTGGGTGTAAAGCCCGGTGAGGTACACGGCGACCTCTCCACCCCGCTCATAGTCTAAAATATTCAGCAATTCGGTAAAGATGTCGGTTACCTTGTTGATGTAGGTGATTTTCCTTTCGATATCCTCTGCCTCCATGTGGCGCTTGGCTTGGGCAGCGAATTTTAAAATCCCCTCGTAAAGCATTTCAATGAGTTTAGCGGGCGACTCCACGGTTACGGAATTTTGCTGGTACATATTGTAGGCGTTGGCTTTAAGCATTCTTTCCCTTTCTTAGTTCTTTTTAGCGGCCGCTTGGTCGATCATCATCTGCACCGCATCAAAGGATTTATTCGCTTTTGAAATGCGCTCATCGTAGGCAGCGAAACGTTCTGCCATTGTGTCGTAACGGGTTTTTAACATCTCCATCGCACTTTCCTTATCTTTTCTAAGGTCTTTGGCATCTTGCTCTAGCGAATCTTCGTATAATTTCAAACGCGCATTTCCACCATCGACCAAACCCGCCAAAACTTTATCCAAGCGGATAAAAATCCCATCTTGGTGGTTTTCTTTACCTCCCATGCTCTTGACATCACTGCCATAAAAGAAGTCTTGGGCGGCTTGGGGGTCGGTTTCAATCGCATTTGTGAGTCTGCCCTCATCTAGGCTCATTTTGCCATGCTCATCTAGGCTAATGCCATACTTCATTAAGCTATCCACCCCCTTTGCACTCGTGATGCTAAAGGCAATGGCGTTGTTGATGGAGGAACGGATGGTGCGGATGTCGCCCACCCCATTAAACACCCCGGCGATGTGGGTGTCAGGGTCGTAGCGAGTGGTTTCATCTAGTTTGGGGATCAATTCGTTGTAGGCTTTGACAAAGGCTTTGATGTTGTCCACGATCGCTTTGCTATCTCTAGTAACGCTCACAATGGCGGGCTTGCCCGGATCGGTTTTGGCAAGCAAGGTTAAGGACACCCCATTGATCACATCGTTTACTTCATTCGTGGGGCGGGTGATGGTCGCGCCATTGTAGGTAAATTTGGCATCCGAAGCCCTCTGTAAATTCTTAAACCCAAAGAGATCGTGGATTTTGGCGTAGGATTGGCTCAAACCCTCGCTTAAGCCCAAGTTAGACACCGCCGCCTTGCCCGCTGCCCCCACGCCTGCAATGCGCAACTCCCCGCTGTCGCTGTTTAAGACCAACTTGCCATCCGCACCTAGTAGGGCATGTAAACCGCTGATGGCGTTGATAGCGTTAACGATCGCCTTGCCATTGTCATCGCTAGAATTGGCTGAGTGTGTGATTTTAGAAAGGTCAATGGCATGTCCATTGAAGTTCACCACCCCTTTAATCTGCCCTGAAGGGATCCCCGTTGTGCCCTTGACTAAGTCGTCTTGGCTAGAAGTGGTTTTCACAAAGCCTAGCTCAACTGCCTTAGCCCCGCCCGCTTCTACACTAAACCCTCTTTTGTCATTAAGGATTAAGGACTTGCCATCATTGATTAAACCCACATTGAGCTGCCCGCTTTCAAGCAAAGGCTTGGTTTGGGGGTTGGCCTCTAAAGCCTTTTTGATTGCCTCCTGCAGAGCTTGGTTTTTATTCTGCACGGGGGTTTTGGTGCTGATGTTTAGGGTGATGGGGATTTTCACCTCTTGCCCCTGCGCATCTTTCACCTTGATGAAAAAATCGTCCTCGGTGGTTTTGCCCGTGGCTTGGTCTGTGCCCCCCGCCGCTAGAGTGATGGGCGCATCGCTACTTAAATGCGAGATCACGCTCGTGCCGAAGTAAATGCGGCTATTTGCCCCGGGGTTCTTGCTGTTTAGCATGAGCTGGTAGGGCTTGTCCCCCCCCGTTTTCATCACGATGCCTAAAACATTGCCATCGGTCGCATCTGTGATCGCCTGTGCCACATCCCCTAGACCCATGCCTGCTTTAATGTCAACAGTGTAATCTTTGTTGTTGGTGTAGAAGTGTAATTTTGTATTGGCCTGGCTAAAGGCATCGTCTCGGCTTCTAAAGTGGGTGGCTACTTCGTTAATGTCGCCTTGCGCTAGGTCTTCTACTTCAACTTTAATGTTCTGCACGGGGATACCTGGGTTCACTGTGGCTTTAACGGCGTTGCCACTCACGCTGCTGTTACGGCTTGTATAGGTGGAGTAGTCGGTGAGCGCACTTACGGGAGCTTTCAAGTTAGAGATCAAGGTTTTGATTTCAACGAGGGCCTTTTGTTTTTCTACATTAGCCTCCATTTTCTTTTCAATGGGGGCAACCATCACCTGCTCATCAGCTTTTTTGAGCTTGTCGATCACATCGTAGTTTAAGACCTTGCTGCCGATCCCCAAAGAACTAAGTTTTCCTATTCCCATGCTTTGCTCCGGTACACTCTAACCCTTCTTATCAAAGATGATCCCCAAAATATCCCGCATCTTTTCAGTCAACCTAATCGCTTCCTGTGAGGGGATTTCGCGGATGATCCGATCCCCATTGCTATCTTTGATCATTACAACAAGACTATGCAAAACCTCGTTATAACTAAAGGTCAATTGCGACTCAATTTGCTTCATCTTTTCATTGAGCTCTTTAGCTAACTTCTGCAAATCTTGTTCCTTTAAAGGAGACCCTTCTTCTTGAGTTTGTTCTAACTTGGTCTCACTGACAAAGGACGCTTGTTGGGGTTTTAAATCTTGGGCATGACTAGCATGCGACATATCCAATTGCATCGTGGTAATGTGAGGGGAGACACTCGCAATCTCAGTAGGCATAGGCACTCCTTTTTTCCCAAGATCGGCACGCCCTTATTTTTATTTATATATACCGTCGCAATATCATCACTGCGTACGAGCAATGATTTCCATAGGGTTAATGTGTTTGTCTTTTAAAGTGACTTCAAAACTCAAGCGTTGGTCGATACGCCCAATCACATAGCCTTTTTGCACCCTCAAGCCATGCCGAATCGTAGGGGCAATCTTATCAAGTTGGGAGTAAATGGTGTGCATGCCATCCTTATGTTCGATGATGATAACCTTTTTTAAAATAGGCACTTCTTTGGCATACACCACCCGTCCATCAAAAATGTTGCGGACAACAGCGTTAGGCTTGGTTGAAACCAAAGTTACTGCCTCGTTAAAGACTTTAAGTTTATACACTGGGTCAAAATAGGGGCCGAATTTCTGCACGATTTTATAGCTAGCTAAGGGAGCGATGGTCTTCGGTCCGTTGTAGACGGTTGTGGTTATATTTCTATAAGAGCTAGCCACTTGGCGCACCTCTAGAGGGGCTTTTAGGCCCGTGGTGGTTGTTTCGCTTCTTTGGGAGTGTCTTTGGCGTTCCAATTCTCTTTGCTTGACAATGTTTAAGGAGACCAAGAGTTGATCTAATTCCTTGCGTTCCTTATCCAAATTTTCAAGTTTTTTATTATAAAGCACCAACTCAGCACGCATGTTCTTGATCAACTTTTGTTGGGTGGCGACCATGTTCTGTAAATTGTGTTTGCGGTTCTCTTGGGCGTTGATGGTTGCGCCCATTTGGTTAATGTTGCGCACAATTTGGGCGATACGGGTACTGATCTGCTCTTCTTGGGCATTTAGGGTAGCTAGTCGGGATCGCGAATCATGGCTTAGATATTTGAAAGCGGTTTGGAGCATAATGTCCTCAGTGGTGGCTAAATCTTGTTTATCCAAAACCATTACAAAGAGCATATCCTTTAAGAGAAGAGTGGTGACAAAATCTTGGATCTTACTACGGCTCTTTTGTAAACTCTCTAAGAAAAGGCGGTTTTCCTCTAGGGATTTTTCTTGGGCTTGGTTTTGGGCTTGGTTTTTAGCAATGTCCCTTTGGATATTTTGTATTTGTCTAGAGAGTTCTTGGCTCTGTTGGTATTTTTGGTTAATGGCATCACCTAAGCTACTTAAACGGTTGCTGATTTTGGTTTTTTCTAGAGCAGTGGCTTTAAGCTTACTCTGGTTTAGGCTGATATTTTTATCGATCTCTTCAATTGCTTGAGCACCCAAAAAACTCAGGGACAAACACCACACTAAAAACCCTATGCATCTTTTCATGCCACTCTCCTTTGGACAACAACAATCCAAACACAGACGAAGGATACTATAACCGAAGTGAACAAAAAGATCAGGGTGTCTTCTTGCCACACGAATAAATGATTTTCAATCTCAAGCACTTGCAACATCGATTGGAATTGCTCCTGCCAAGACAGGTATAAACTCCCCAGCAACACCACTCCACTTGCAATGAGCGAATCTATGAAAGCTAGCCTGAATAAAAAGCCGTTTTTGATCCGCATGGGTGCGCCCAACAAGTCCATGATTTCGATGCGCTTGGCGTATTGCAAATGCCATACACTGATCTGCTTGACGAGCAAGAGAATGGAGAGCATGCCTACAATGGATGCGAAAATGAGGGTGTTTTTTTTCAGCAAAAGCAAGAGGCGGTATTCTTGATCGTGGGTCTTGCTAAAAACCTCCACCTTCTCCACGCCCGGGATTTTCAAGAGCCGTTGGTTGATTTGGTGCAACTGCTCTAAGGTGGGGAATAAGGACAACTTGAGCGAATAGAAAAAGGGTAGATTCTTCTTAAGATTAGCAATGCTCGCTGCGCTTAAATTCTGCTTCAAGCGTTCTAAGAGCGCATCGGGGCTGATGAGGTTCAAAGATGCGCTGCTTGGGATGTTTTGGCGGATGAATTGCAACGAGAGCTTTTGGTGGCTCACAATGGTGATGGCGTAATTCTTAGACAGCTTTTCCTCGCGCATATGCACCGCCCGCTGGATAAATAAAATGCTCTCTAGGCTAAATAAAAGGGCGATTAAGGGCAATAAAAAAGCTAAGTGCTCCTTAAGTGTATTCATGCACCTCTCCATCCTTGATATAAAGCTTGCGGTAGGGGATATTGAAATTGCTAGGGATTCTGTGTGTTACAACTACGATGGTGATGTCTAATTGTTTGTTTGCCCCCTTTAGCAAGCTCCAAATCATGTCGCTTGAGTAGTCGTCCAAATTGCCCGTGGGCTCGTCGGCTAGGATTAAAAAAGGCTTGTGGGCGATCGCTCTAGCCATAGCCACCCGTTGCTGCTCGCCCCCGCTTAACTCCAAAGGGTAGCGGTTAGATTTATAGAGTAAATCCACATGGGCTAAGAGCTTTTCGGCTTGGATATTGCACTCCTCTTTTTTATAGCCATTAATGATCATAGGCAGCTTGATGTTCTGCTCCACCGTCCACTCTTCAATGAGCTTATAGTCCTGAAACACCACCCCGATATTGCGCCTAAGCTCGTTGATAAAACTCTTAGAAGCCCGATTCACGCTGATATTACACACTTCTAAATCCCCCCTCAAAATGGGCAAATCCCCATACAAAGAGCGTAAAAGCGTGCTTTTTCCACTCCCACTCGCCCCCGAGATAAAGACAAAGTCTTTCTGCTCAATTTTAAAATGCGCCCCCTTAATCACCCACTCGTCCTTTTTGTAGCCTAAGGACAAATCCCGCGCAAAAATGATGCTTCCCAACTTCAAACCTCCTGTAAGAGAGCGCACAACGCTTCATGGGCGTGGCGTTGCGCTTTCGTGTTGAAAGGCACACCTCCCACATACTCCAAACCCCCACCCCCACGATCCCAACAAAGGATTTTATTCAAAGGGAAACGCACATCGCCCAAACTCACTGCGAGTAACCATGAATCCTCGTATTCTAGCACATCTTGGATATTTAAAAAATAATCCTCCCCTATTATGGGTTTTTTTTGCCATAAACTAGATGCTTTCACCCCTTTGGGTTTGACATTTTGCGGCATTGGCAACAATAAGGGTAAGTTTGGGTGCACGCTTTTAGCACTAGATTGTAGGCGCAAGTCGTAAATGTCCTTTTCCTGGCGCACCCAACGGGCTTCGTATTTACTCACCACCTCCTGGGGGGCGTTCTTGGCAATGGTGGCTTGGCAGGTGGGGGCATTTAGGGCGAGCTCTAGGCTGGATTTAAAATACTCCAAACTATCCGTCCTCAACCAAATCTCCCCCTTTGGGCGCAAAATGGCTAACATGTTCTCTAGGGTGTGTGGGGTGAAAATGCGCCGATTGGGGTGTTTTGGCCATGGCACGGGGAAGTGGATGTCTAGCCCCTCACAATTTGGGGGCAAAACCTCTAAGAGTGTCCTTGCATCGGCGTGGGCGATGTAAAGATTTTTGAGCTCCAAAAGCTCAATTTGGCGCAAGACCTGTTCTATGGATGGGGTATGTACCTCCAAACCGATATAAATATTTTCAGGGTTTGCTTGCGCCTTTTGGAGCAAGAAACGCCCCGAGCCAAAGCCGATTTCAAGGTAAAAGCTCTCAAAGTTAAAGTGCTTAAAATCTAGCAAAAACGCCTGACTAGGGCAGTGGCTTAGGGCTAAATTGCCCCTAACCTGCTTGCCATAGTGGCTTAAAATCTCTAGGGCGTGTTGCAAAATCCCCACAGGAATAGGGCGACTGGATTTCTCTCCCTTGCATAAAACCCCCCCTTGTTGCACAATTTTTAGCAAACAAAAATCGCTTGAGGGGTGTTGCACCCGTATTAGGCTCACCCTAGGGTCCCTTAAACTTTGGGCTTCATAGCAAAATTTAAAGCCCTGCTCTTCAAAGGGCATGGGCGGTGTGGCTAGCTCTTTGGCGTAAAAATGAGGCATGTTAGCGGTCTAGACGCAATTCCACTTCTTTACTAGGGCGTGATTCTAGTCCGGCACCATCAATGCTCACCACTTGGTAGCGGTATTTTTGCCCATTTTCCATGTGCTTATCGATGAATTGGGTGGTGGTTAAGTTGCCAAAGCGCAGGGGGCTAGAATTGGAACTGCCATCAAAGCGATAGACGGCATAGGACTTCACCCGTCCATCGCTCACCCCCTGCCACTCAATGATCGCCTGCCCGTCCTCAATCGTACCCTTGGTGATGATGGGCGTGGTTGGACGGGGCAAGGTCATGCCTTTAGCTGCTTCGTTTGGCATCGCCCCCTCTAAACCGCTGCTATCCACCGCCACGACCTTATAAAAGCGCTCTGCCCCGTCCATATCCACCTCATCGGTGTAGTGGGGGGCTTTGGTTTCGGCAATGCTCTTAAAATGCCCGTCTAGGCGGTTTGTGGCATAGATCCGGTAAGCCACCACATCGCTTTGGCTTGAAGGGGTCCACGACAGCTCCACCTTGCGGGTTAAATTGGTGCTCGCTTGCAAATTCACAAGGGGCAGGGGCAAGGGTCTAGTCTGCCCCTCCACCACCACGCTAGGCAAGGACTTTGCTCCATCAAAGTTCTCGGCAATCACTCTATAGTGTTGCTTCGCCCCACTGGGTAAATTCTTGTCAAAATACTCCACATACAAGCGGTTTTTCACCACCCCGATATTAGAGAACTTGCCATCAGGGTTTTCCCTTTGCACGATGTAACGGGCGATGCTAGGATTGGGGTGCGGACTCCAAAAGATTTTGATCTCTTGGGGGCTGGCTTGGCTGGCAAAGACCCTTTCAACGGGGTTAATATAAGAGGTATGCACTAGGATCGCCGCCGACATTTGCGAAATGCCCCCATTCCTGCCGATCGTGGCGATTTGGTAGGTGTAGTCGGTTTGCGGAGTCAGCCCATCATCGTAGTAGTGCGTGGCTAGGGGGTTTCTAATCGTGGCGACCCGCCGGTAGGTTTGGTCTTTTTGCATGCGGTAAATCACAAAGCCGTCAATGAGCCAAGGCCTATCAATCGCCTGCCACTCAAAGCCCACCGACTCCACATCGTTGATCGTTCTAATGCCTTGCACCACGGGCAGACTAGCGTTAGTCGCCTCTTTTTGTTGGTTGAAAGAGAGCGTGTCGTTCTTGTGGGGGTGGGCGCAACTGCTAAAAA
Organism: Helicobacter sp. NHP22-001; assembly: GCF_030270165.1. Taxonomy (NCBI): domain Bacteria; kingdom Pseudomonadati; phylum Campylobacterota; class Epsilonproteobacteria; order Campylobacterales; family Helicobacteraceae; genus Helicobacter; species Helicobacter sp. NHP22-001. Next base: position 27,847 of record NZ_BSWS01000008.1, read on the forward strand.
TCAGCCCCAAACAAATCAAAAATACGGCGTTCTTGTAAAAGCCCATCCCACAAAACCTCTTGAAAATTATCTTGCAAATATTCTAGCATATCAGGCAAAATTTGGGCTTTAAAAAGTAGGCTCTGTCCCGTGTGCGGGTGAATACAATAAAGCAAATAAGCGTGGAGCAAAATCCGCCCCCCATAGCTGTCCGCTTGCCCGTATAAAGGATCGCCCACAATGTGGCGGTTTAAGCTCTCTAAATGTGCGCGGATTTGGTGCGTGCGCCCACTATAAAGCTTTATGGCAATGAGCTGTTGCCCCTTGGCATTGGTTACAAGGGGCATAAACGCACTCTTAGACCACTTGCCCCCCTTGATTTCTTGGCGCAAAGCGTCTAAGTTTGTCATCTTTAGGCGGTTCTTGGGGTGGCGGCCTAAGCGGCACTCTACCTTAGTGGGTGCGTTTAAAGGCGTGCTTAAAATGGCTAAATAATAACGCCCCATCTCTTTGTTTTTGAGCTGTGTGGCTAGGTGGGCGTGGGCTAAATTTGTCTTGGCAATGACGATCGCCCCGCTCGTGTCCTTATCAAGGCGGTGCACAATCCCACAGCGCAACTCCCCACTAAGCGTAGACAAGCGATAGCCCTTTGCCTTTAAGTGGTCTAATAAAGTTGGTTCGCACACACCCTTAGCCGGATGCACCACCAAGTGAGGCGGTTTATTGAGCACCAACAAGTCTGCATCCTCATAAATCACCTCAAAATCTAAGGGGGCGCAAGTGGGCTTTGCTTGCACCTTTGGGGGGGTGAAAACCACCACATCCCCCGCCTTGAGCTTCACCCCCCCCTTGTTGCAAGGCTTAGAGTTCACCCACACACAGTTCGCCTTAATGCACTGCAGGGCTTGGTTGGTTGCCACGCCTAACTGCATAGCTAAAAAATGGTCTAAACGCCCCGTTTCTGTGACGCTAAATTCTTGCTCCATGTGGTCCTTTCGCTAAACTTCTAATTTTAGCAAAACTTTAGATATAATCTAGGTTTTCATTTTCATAGTCATTAAGGCAATCCATGCAAACGATCGTTGTCGCCCTCGTGGGGCAACCCAATGTGGGTAAAAGTTCACTCATCAATGCTCTAAGCGGAGCGCATTTAAAAGTCGGCAATTTTGCAGGCGTTACGGTGGAAAAAACCCAAGTGCAAACCACCTACAAAGATACACAAATCACCATCATAGACCTACCCGGCATTTATGCCCTCAATGGCTTCACCCTAGAGGAAAAGCTCACAAGGGAGTTTTTAGACATAGAAACCTATGATTTAATTTTAAATGTCCTGGATTGCACGAACTTAGAGCGCAATTTGGCCCTTAGCACCCAATTACTCAAGCTCCCGCATAAAACCCTACTTGCCTTGAATATGTTTGACGAGGCCCAACAAGAGGGGCTAGAGATAGACACCAAGACTCTAGCGCACAGATTAAACGCCCCTTGCATCCCCACCTCTGCCTACAAACGCACCAACATAAACACTTTATTAGATGCCATCATTGCCTTGCACTCCGCCCCCACCCCCGCCAAGAGTGCCGATAGCTTAAACTTCAAACCCACACAAGCCGACTTGCAATTTTGTAGACAGCTTGCTAAAGAAGTGAGTAAACAAACCAAACCCACCCCCACCCGCAAGCTCGACCGCCTCTTTTTGCACGAATACTATGGCTTGCCTATTTTCTTAGGCTTGATGTTTCTTGTCTTTACCCTAAGCTTTCTTGTGGGTGGGCTCGGGCAGGACTTAGTGGATAACTTCTTTGCTTTTTTAAGCCAAAGTTTAAAAGAGCACATCGCCAACCCACAAATCGCCTCAATGCTCAGCGATGGCGTGGTGGCGGGGGTGGGGGCGGTGCTCTCCTTCTTGCCCCTCATTGTCATCTTGTATCTAGGCATCGGGCTTTTGGAGGGCACGGGGTATATGAGCCGTGTCGCCTTCTTGCTCGATGGGATTTTGCACAAGTTTGGCTTGCATGGCAAGAGTTTTATCCCCCTTATTACGGGCTTTGGCTGTTCAGTGCCCGCTTATATGGCAACCCGCACCCTGCAAAACCAACACGAAAGACTGATCACTTTATTTGTCATCGGCTTTATGAGTTGCAGCGCAAGACTGCCCATTTATGTCCTCTTTGTCGGCTCGTTTTTCCCGCAAAAATACGCAAGCGTTGCGATCTTTGCCATTTACATCTTGGGGGCTGTGGTGGCTCTGCTTATGGCAAAGTTTTTAAATTTGAGCGTCTTTAAGGGCAAGCAAGAGTCCTTTGTGATGGAAATGCCAAAGTATCGCCTGCCAAGCCTAAAGGTGTTGTACTTTGGCATTTACACCAAAAGTCTATCTTATATCAAAAAGGCAGGGACTTATATTTTAGGCGGCTCGCTTTTAATTTGGTTTACCTCCCAATACCCTAAACCCGATTTAACCCCCTACAACGCCACTAAAACCCAAATCCAAGCGAGCGCACTAACCCCTCAACAAAAAGAGCGAGCTTTGCAAGCCTTGCAAGAGAAACTAGACAAAGAGAGTTTAGAAAATAGCTTTGTGGGGCGTGTGGGGCGAGGCATTGACGGGGTGTTTAAGCCCATGGACTTTGATTGGCGTTTATCGGTGTCTCTAGTTGCAGGCTTTATGGCGAAGGAAGTGGTGGTTTCGACCTTGGCGGTGCTGTATGCAGGGGAGAAAGATCCCAAACTTGCCCTGAGGCAAAGTGTGAGTCTGCCCTCGGCTATCGCTTTCATCGTGTTTATCGTGTTTTACATCCCCTGTTTTGCAGCGACCATCACCTTTGGTAAGGAAGCGGGTGGCTTTAAATTCGTGGTGTATCTCTTTGTTTTTACCACAGCAGTGGCGTATGTGTTCTCGTTAATCGCCTATGGGCTCACTAGATTTATTATTTCTTAAAATACTATATATTTTGAGAAATTATGGGCTAAAAACCTTGACTTTATTTTCTCATTTTAGCTATAATAATGATACAAACTAACAAAAGGAGTTTTTATGTTGCCTAAGGAAACTGTGAAATTGCTCAACGGACAAGTGATGGACGAGTTCTACTCAGCCAACCTTTACATGAGCATGAGCTCTTGGTGCTATACGCATGGCTTTGACGGGTCTGGCTTGTTCTTATTCGACCACGCCAGCGATGAATACGCGCATGCCACCAAAATCATCACCTACCTCAATGAAAACGAAGTGGGCGTGCATTTAAAAGAAGTCAAAGCCCCCGAGCATGAGTTTAAAAGTTTGGTGGAAATCTTTGAAAAAGCTTACAAACACGAGCAACACATCACCCACTCCATCAACAGCTTGGTGGATCACATGCTCGCCCACAAAGACTACGCCACCTTTAACTTCTTGCAATGGTATGTCGCCGAACAACACGAAGAAGAGGTCTTGTTTAAAAACATCCTCGACAAAATCAAGCTCATGGGCGAAAGCGGACATGGCTTGTATCTTGCCGACCAATACATCCGCAACATCACCAAGAAGTAACACCGCTTGGAGAGGGGAGGCAACGCCTCCCTTTACGCTCCCTACCCCTCCCCTTTTTTTAATATTTACCCAGCGTTAAATATCCAGTCCTAGCATACCCCCGTGTTGCAAAACACAATAAAGTAACAACAGCAAAAGGAGCATTCATGGGAAGCATCGGTAGTATGGGTAAACCCATTGAAGGGTTTTTGGTCGCTGCCATCCAATTTCCAGTCCCCGTTGTCAACAGCCGCAAGGACATTGACCACAACATTGAAAGCATTATTAAAACTTTACATGCTACGAAAGCGGGCTATCCGGGCGTAGAGCTCGTCATTTTCCCCGAATACAGCACGCAAGGGCTAAACACCGCTAAATGGCTCACTGAAGAATTTTTACTAGATGTGCCTGGCAAAGAAACAGAGATGTACGCTCAGGCGTGTAAAGAGGCTAAAGTTTATGGGGTTTTCTCCATTATGGAGCGCAATCCTGATTCAAACAAGAACCCCTATAACACCGCCATCATTATCAACCCCCAAGGCGAAATCATCCTAAAATACCGCAAACTCTTCCCTTGGAACCCCATCGAACCTTGGTATCCCGGGGATTTAGGCATGCCCGTGTGCGATGGTCCTGGTGGCTCTAAGCTTGCTGTGTGTATCTGCCACGATGGCATGATCCCTGAGCTCGCTAGAGAAGCCGCCTATAAAGGATGCAATGTCTATATCCGCATCTCTGGCTACAGCACACAAGTCAACGACCAATGGATTCTCACCAACCGCTCCAATGCATGGCACAACTTGATGTATACCGTGAGCGTGAATCTCGCCGGCTATGACAATGTCTTTTACTACTTCGGCGAAGGACAAATCTGTAACTTCGATGGCACCACCCTCGTGCAGGGCCATCGCAACCCCTGGGAGATTGTAACGGGCGAGATTTACCCCAAAATGGCAGACAACGCCCGCCTAAGCTGGGGCTTGGAAAACAACATCTACAACCTCGGTCACCGCGGTTATGTGGCTAAACCGGGCGGAGAAAGCGATGCAGGCTTAACCTACATCAAAGACCTAGCCGCAGGCAAATACAAATTGCCTTGGGAAGATCACATGAAAATCAAAGACGGCTCCATTTATGGTTACCCCACCACAGGTGGTCGCTTCGGCAAATAACGCTCTTGCAAACACCCGCATAGGTCTTTTAAAAGCCCTAGGGTGTTTGTAGGTTGGACATTTAAACCCACACGCAGTAAGGGTCTCTTTACCGTGGGGGGGCGGATCGCCCCACAAATAAACCCCTCTTCTAATAGTGTCTCTTGAGCTTCTAGCAAGTCTTTAATGCTGGCAAAAGGTAAGGTTAAAATATTGCTTGGCGTGTGCCAGCCAAAGCCCACTACACAGCCACGCATCTGCTCTAACAACTCTATATAGGAGCTGGGGTTTTTATAAACTTCTTGGATATTGACAAGGCTCAAAGCCGTGTCTAACACAGATAAACTCGTGGTATAAATAATACTCTTAGCGCGGTTGCATAAAAAATCTATAATTTCACCACTTGCCCCAATGAACGCCCCATAACTCCCATAGGCTTTAGAAAATGTGCCTAAGACAATCGTTTTTTCTGTGGGCTTTAAGCCGTAGTGTTCTAAAACCCCCTTTAAGTTTGTCCCAATAGTGCCTAGGCTGTGGGCTTCATCTAAAACTAAATAGGCGTTGTGCTCTCCAGCACACTTTAAAATCTCCAAAGGTGGAATTGTGCCATCCATAGAATACACCCCCTCAATGGCGATTAAAATCCGCCCTTTGGGTTGGTGTTGCTTTAATTTGGCGTGCAAGTCTTGGCCATCGTTGTGGTTAAAAAAAATCGTATTTGGGGATTTTTTAGCGATGAACTGCCCACTGGCATGGTAGTGCGCGTCCATGAAAAGCAGATCGTTTCTGCGCACTAGTGCCTCGATCAAAGCCACATTGCCCAAAAACCCGCTCCCCACCAATACGCACGCCTCAAAGTCCAAGAGCTGGCATAAATAACTCTCTAGCTCTTGATGCAAGGGGTGGTAGCCATTTACGAGCATGGAGGCTTTAGGCGCGTGGGTGCTTTGCTCTTGTAGGAGTTCAAAAGCTTGTTGCAATAAATCCTTGCGCCCCCCTAAGCCCAAATAGTCGTTAGAGGCAAAGTCAGCTAAACCTGGTGGGTAAAGGCGGCGTTTTCTATGTAAGTTTGCCCGCTCTAAGGCTTTGAGCTCAAACGCATAGTTGGGCAATTATTGGTGTTGCCCTAAGATATTTGCGATTTCTTTTTTTAATTCCTCTTGTTTCTCTTCAAACATTCTATCGATCGTATCGCGGACATTTTTAGAGCCTTGTTCTACGGCACTAATAGATTTTTCAATATCATTTTCGGTGATACTAGAGCGGTCTTTGAGCATATTCACTAGATTGTTGGCATCATCGTGCAAGCCGTTGTGGAAGGGTTCTAAAGAGCGGTAGCTAGAGGTGTTGCTAAAGAGTGTCTTACCCTCACCCTCGTAATACCACTTGCCTAAGCGGCAATTATGTCCATCCACAATCTTAAAGTTGTTGGGGATGTCAAAGATCACGCCGTATAAATTCGCCTTATAGACGACATGGTCGGTCTTAGCCAAACCACAAAAGACAAGATTGTTTAGATTATCGATAGAGTATTGGGCAGCATTGGCTGTATTTAAATTTATTGTAGCGATGTTTTTGATGTTATCAACATCGTTTTTAATCACTTCGGCAGTAGCATAGGTGTCGTGAGTGTTGCTTTGGATGTCGCTGGCCTCTTGTTGCATGGATTTAACCACCACGGCGATCTCCTTGGTCGCCTTTTGGGTCTTCTCAGCGAGTTTGCGTACCTCATCAGCGACCACAGCAAAGCCCCGTCCGTGTTCGCCCGCCCTAGCCGCCTCAATGGCGGCGTTTAGGGCTAGCAAGTTGGTTTGTTCGGCAATGTCGTCGATTAAAGAAATCACTTGGGTGATCTCGCTGCTGCGTTGGTTGAGCGAGTCGGCAAGAGTTGTGGCGTTTTGCATTTTCTCGTATAAGCTGTTGATATTGTCACTAGCTTGGGTGAGCTTATTGATCGTCTCTTGGGAATGTTCTCCCCCACTTGTAGCTGCTTTTGTGAGTTCATCCGTACCTTTAAAAATATCCTGCATGGTGGCTTGTAAACCCTCTAGCCCCTCACGCATGCCCGTGTAGTAGAGGCTAAAAATAGAGTTTTTACCGCACTCCGTGAGTAAATCTATGGTTTCTGTAATGGAGTGATAAAGCGTGTCATCGATGTGCTTACTCTTGGTTTTGTAGAGGCGGTTATTGAGGCTAAAGTCTTGGTTAGGGTTGCTAAGGTCGCTGGTCTTAGTGTCGATCCCTTCTAAATCCACAATGTCGCCATTTTTAAACACAATTTTATGGTCTTTTACCCCAATAAAGCCCATGTGATCGCATAAGTCAATCAATTGTTGGTAAAAATCCAACTTTTCTTGCAAAATCCTAATCTCTGCGTCTTTGTTTTCTAACTGCCTTATTAGGTCTTTTTTACCAAAAAACATACCACGCCCTTTCAAAGTGAATTTTTGATTATACCCTAATTTTAACCTTGCGTGCCTATATTGGCAAGTCATATTCACTACATTTGTGTATAATAGCGACTTTCGCTCTCTTTTATGGGATGATTTTAATAAGGAGTTGGCATGAACCGACTAGAAACTTTAGAATCCATTTTGGAGCGCTTGCGTTTGGCGATCCGCAAAAATGGGCTTAAAAATTCCAAACAGCGTGAGGAAGTGGTGAGCGTGCTCTACAAAAGCGGGACGCATTTAAGTCCCGAGGAAATCACACAAAGCATCCGTCAAAACGACAAAAACACCAGCATCTCTTCTGTTTACCGTATTTTAAATTTTTTAGAAAAAGAAAATTTTATTTACACTTTAGAAACGAATAAAAACGGCAGGCGTTACGAGATTGCAGCAAAGGAGCACCACGACCACATTATTTGCTTGCATTGCGGAGAGATCATTGAATTTGTCGACCAAGAAATTGAGGAGCGGCAAAATCAAGTCGCCAAAAAGCACCAAGCCAAATTGGTCAGCCACGACATGAAATTATTCGTGGTCTGCGCCAAATGCTTGGCTTCAGGGGTCGAGTAAATCCTGCCAACTTAGGGGGTGCCCCACTTCCAAATCTTGGTGGGCTTTTTTGCCTAGGATTTGGGGGAGAAACTTAGGGGCTAGCCCGGCGTTGGGGCGCAAGGCTTTGATGTGCCTTTTGGTGATGGTTTCTCCTTTTTTGAGCGGCTTAACCACAAACAGCGAACGGGCAAATTGCGCTCCTTGTGGCTCTTTAACTGGTGGGGTAGGGCTACCTAAAGCTTCTTTGGTGTCGCTCACGGCTTGCACAAGTGCGCTAAATTCTTTAGTGTCTAGGCTAAAGGCACTATCGGGGGTCTTTAAGCTCTTGTCGAGTGTAAAATGCTTTTCGATCACGCTTGCGCCCAAAGTCGTGGCGACAATCGCGCTCAAGTGCCCTAAAGTGTGATCGCTTAATCCGTAATCTGTGCCGTAAAGTTCTTTAAATTTTGGCATGGCTAATAAATGTGCGTCTTGCAAAGGGGCAGGGTAGGCACTGGTGCATTTTAAAAGCGTGATGTTTGTGTTGCCCACTTTGTGGCACACTTCTAGCGCATCTAGGATGTTCTCGTGCGTGGCAATACCCGTAGAAATGATTAAGGGCTTTTTGGTGCTAGCGGTGTGGCGCAATAATTCTAAATCCGTGATCTCAAAGCTGGCGATTTTATAAAGGGGGCAATCTAGGCTCTCTAACAGCTCCAAACCCTTGAGGCTAAACACCGAACTAAAGAGGCATAAATCCAAACTCTTGGCAAGCTCAAAAAGCGGTTTGTGCCACTCTAGGGGCATGGCGGCTTCTTGGTAGAGTGCGTAGAGGCTTTGTTGATCCCAAAGCGTGCCTTCAATGATGAAGGGTGGCTTGTTAATGGGCAGGGTCAGGCAATCTGGGGTATAGGTTTGCAACTTTGCCGCCCCCACGCCTATATTTTTAAGCACAATTAGGGATTTTTTAGCAATTTCTAGGGAGTTAGCATGGTTAGCACTAAGTTCTGCTACGACCAGGGGGGTCATTTTAAGCCTTTGTCTAGAGGAGAAATTTTAGAAAAGAGCCATACATCGTAATAAGTGTCTTCGTGGCATACAAAGTCGCGCAAGAACCCACCCTTGCGGTAGGCGTGTTTTTCGTAAAAAACAATGGCATGGGTGTTGTTTGCCATCACTTCCAAATGCAAGGCGTGCAAGCCAAACTTAAAAAAAGCGATGAACTCTAGCCCATCTAAGATCAAAGCCCCGATGTGCTTTAAGTCTGGGTTTTTATAAATACCCAAGAAGGCGTGGTTGTGGGCAAAGTCTATACGGGTGAGAGAACCCACGCCTAGCAATGTCTCACCTTGTTTAAAAAGATAGTAGGCGGCGTTTTGGCTGTATTGCAGCTGCTCGATGAAATGCAAATGCGCTTCTTTAGAAATGTGTTGCGTATACATCCAAGCGGTGGTGGTGGGGTGGTTGCGGAAGTCTAGGATTTGGAGCTTTTCGGCTTTGGTGGTGTGGCAAAAGTGGCAAGCGTGCAAGGGTGGGCTCTTATCAAAATGCTGGCTAGGGATTTCAAAGCTTTGGGTTAATAGGTGCTTAAGCATAGGTTAAAATCTCTTGTAAAGTGGGGAGGAGCTTATCCCCAAGTTTTAAACTCTTTTGGGCGGCTTGCATGCGCTCCCTAGCGTTTAGGTCTAGCAAATCTTGCAACACACATAAAAGATTGTCTAGGCTGGCGAGAAACAACGCTTCCACTTTGGCTAGGGCCTGCACTTGGGCGAGCTGGTTAGAGGCGATGGGTAGGCTAATGAGTGGGGTTTGACTTAAGATGGCTTCATAGATCATCTGCCCCCCGCCAAATAGAGCAATGTCGGCTTGAGATAGACGCTTAGCGAGCTCTGTGGGGTTTAAGAGCGGCTCAAAAACAAAGTTGTGGGCTGTTGGCAAGTGAGGCAGTAAAGGCTTGGGGGCGATGGTATGGATTTTTAGGGGGGTGTGTTTTAAAAGCTTTAGGGCGTTTTGCAAGAGAGTTAAAGTTAAATCACTGCCCCCCAAGCACAGCAAGACTTCTTTAGGGGTGGTTTTTAGGGATTTTACTTGGCAAAATATGGGATCAATGGGGTAATACCCACTGCCTAAAAAATAATGGGGGTGATTTTGCAACTCTTGAGGATAGGCTGTGTGGGCATTGTAAGCGGGGTTAAAAATATAAGTGGAGCTAGAAAACTTTATTTCTGCCCTATAAAAATCTTCAAAAACCACTAAGGGGGTTGGCACTTGGGCGTAAAACTTAGATGTGGCTAAGTAGCTGTCCACAACACACAGATCAGCCCCTAAAGTTTTTTGATTGAGCCAAGAAATGGGTTCATCGGCTAGCGGGTGTGGGGCAAAAAGGCGCACTTTTGCCAAAGGTGCTAACAAGACTTTGAGCTTTTGCATGCGCCTTAAATGCCCCAGCCCACTTTGTGGGCTGGCATCAGCAAAAAGATAAATCGTTTTCATGAAGAGTTGTGTACTTCAAGGTAGCGATGGTTAAATCTTCTAGGCTGTCGATGTCTTGCACGCACGCTTGGGGCAAGATGAGGGGCAAGGAGTGGGGGGCAAGGAGGGGTTCTTTAGCCATAAAATGCTGTGCTTGCCCTAAGTAAAAAAGCCCGACATCGTGGTAAAGCAAGGGCAAGTCCTGCGAGCGTTTGGACATGTTGTCTGCAAAAAGTGGGGTGGGGGTGTTGTTTTGAATGCTAAAGCTGCGGTAAGGCGAGGCGCTGTAAGCACTGCAAGCAAAGGCGTATTTTTTGTGAGGGTTTGTCTGCAAGGCTTGCAGAGCATCCTTAAGGTGTGTAGTCCTTAAAAGCACACTAGTGGCGTAAAGCACGCAAAGCAAAGCTTCAGGCTTTAACTTGAGCTCTAAAGCGGCATGGCTAGCCACATCTAGGGTCGTGCTAAAGTCATCGGCTAAATGGGTGGGGCGTTCTAAAACACACGCTCCATTTTCTTTGGCAATCTTGGCAATTTGGGCGTGGTCTGTGCTGACAAAGATTTGACTAAAAAGTTGGCTAGCTCGTGCCGTTTCAATGACATAGCTTAAAAGGGGCTTGCCCAAAAAGGGCGCAATATTCTTAAGCGGAATGCGTTTAGACCCCCCACGCGCCAAGATTAAGGCAATCATCAGTAAGGAAAGCTCGAATCTAGCACATCTCCCCCCACTTTTTTCTTGTTGCTGGCACTCAGTGCCCCCAAATTTGTGTAAGAAATCTTGGCATCCGCAATGTATTTAGATTGGATGGTGTTGTCGCGCGCGATGTCAAAGGGACGGATCACCCCACTGATTTTAATGACTTGTTTTTCTCCATCGACCAAGACCTCACGGCTACCATAGATAAAATAATTGCCATTTTCTAGGACTTTGACAATGCGTGCGGTGAGGGTGAGTTTTAAATCTTCGCTTTTCTTCTGCGCACCCCCGCCCTTAAAGGTGTTGTTGGTCGCCGATTGCGTGAGGCTGTAGTTAGTATTGTCGTCTAAAAACTGGGCTTGGTTGCGCTTGTTGGGGTTTGTGCCATTGTAGGTAAGGCGTGGGGCTGTAGCAGTGCCATTAGAGGTTTTGGTATAGTTTTTAGAGGTGCTGTAGTTTGCGCTGGAGTTTTCGGACACAATCACGGTGATTAAATCATTGGGTTTCATCGCTCGTCTGTCGGCAAAAAGCGGTCTTTCGCCCTGCCCGAATAAACTGCCCGGCTTGGCAATTTGCGGGATAAACTCTTTAGAGGGCATGTCTTCGACATAATCGGGGGGGTCAAATTTCATGCTAGGCTCCACAGCCCCCATAAAAGAAATCCCCACAGCCAAAACGCCCAGGCTAAAAATCCGTTGCAGCACCATAGAGTATCCTTTGAGGTTGGCATATTTTAGGGCTAAATTATACTATAATAAGGGCTTATCACCAAGATTTTAGGGAGTGGTATGGCAAAACAGAAGGTATTGGGTTGGGTTTTTGGAACGGCTTTGGGGTTGGTGTCCGCACAGGCGCAAAGTAGCGATCAATTCAGGCAACATAACTCTTGGACGGACGGGCTCTTTGTGGGCGCAAATTACCAAACAGGCGCGGTTACGATCCTAACCAAAAACTCTAGTGCCATGAGCACAAGCCACCCCGGGCGCGACAACATGAATGCGGGGGCAAATGGGTTGGGCTTTAATGTGGGCTACACGGGCTATTTTAGAAAAGACCAAATGTTTGGAGCGCGTTACTACGCCTTTTTAGACTGGCAGGGTTTTGGCGCACATTACCCTAAAACCCTCTATGGGGGAGGGCAGTATTATGGGGGTAATAATTTACTCACCTATGGTGCGGCGGCGGATTTTTTTTATAACTTCTTTCAAGGGGCTTTTTATCGTAACGACATTTCTTTGGACTTGGGCTTTTATGTGGGGGTTGCCCTTGCGGGGACCTCTTGGCTTATAGGTGCAGATGGGCAAAAGGCAATGGGTTTACCCGCTGATGCCAGCCCTAGCGTGAGTGCATTTCAGTTTCTCTTTAATGTGGGACTTAGGGCTTTAGTGGTGGGGCAGCATGGCATTGACATTGGTTTTAAAATCCCCACCATCAACCACATTTACTACAGTGGGGGCGACTACAGCGTTACCTTCCGCCGTACCTTTGCCTTTTACATTGGCTATAATTATCACTTTTAGCGGCATTCGCTCCACATTTTTTTGTAGTAGCTCTGGGCTTTTTGGATGAGGCTGTGGTCGTTATCCCTTAGTAGCAATTCATAATTGTTTTCAAAGGCGTTTTTGCTCCAGTTAGCCGAGCCTAAAAAAATCGTGTTGTTGTCAATGATGGCGAGTTTTTGGTGCATGATGCCTCTGTACTCTTTGCCTTTGCCAAAAAAGTGCGCTTGCCTACCGCTGAGAGTGCAGGTAGAAATCCCTCTATATTTAGCTAGATAGCCCATTGTGGAGTACTTGCCTTGTGCCCCACTGGTGTCGTAAATGATGTGGATTTTCACGCCCCGACTCGCCGCGTCTTTAAGGGCTTTAGCGATGTCCTTGTGTGTAAAGCTGTAAATGGAGATGTTGATTTGGCTTTTAGCGGCGTTGATCCCACTAATCAAGCTTTTTAAGGCTTCGTGTTGTTCGTAGGGGAGCATGTATAGGGTAGGGGTGGCTTGTAAAACAGAGGCTAACAGACAAGGGAGTAGAAAAGTTTTTAAGCGACCCATGGGACTTCCTTTGAGTGGTGTTGTTAAAGTAAATTGAATTAGTTAAATTAAAGCAAATTAAAGCAAATCAAGGGAACTTATATTATAATCCGCAGCCTAGGTAGCCTAGCTTAAGGAGTGTCCTTGAAAATTCTCTTAGTAAACCAGAACAAAATGGTGGGTAAACTTTTTGAGAACATCGCCAAGAAGCTAGGCTTAGAGCTTGTAGCCGAGGAGCATGTTAAAGAGATTTTGCCCACCCTTGAGGAAAATCGGGATTGTTTCTTTTTCGCTGATGACACAGCGGTAGATGGTGAGGAATATGAGTGCCTAAAACCGCATTTAGGTGGGGTGTCTTTTAGTGGGCTTTTGTTGCGTAAGGGTATTAAAGAATTTGGAGAATTCACTCACTATATCAAAAAACCCTTTTTACCCACAGATGTGCTCCATATTCTCCAAAGGAATATGGGATCTGCATCGCCCACCGTTTACCCCGCAAATGAGCTGGAGACGCACTTGCCGACGGTTGAATCAGATAGTGATTTTTTTAAGGATATTAACTCGAGCCTTGACCAGCTAGAGGGGCTCTTAGATATTAATAAGCCTATAGCCCAAGATGGACAAAAGGCGGAAGTTTTAGAAATCCCAGAGGACAAGTCCACGCTAGAAAAAAACCCCCAAGAGTTCCCAGAAAAAGAGATTGAAGCCCAAATGCCACAAGAAAGTGTCAAAGACCTAGAAACATCCCAAGAGCAAGGGCTCCAAGAGTTAGAAGAATCCCAGTCAAAGCCAGAACAAGAACATCAAGAGCCCGAGCCCCAAGCGGTCTCTCCCCAAGCAGCAGAAGCTAAAAATTCCCCCGATGAACAAGTCCCCCAACCAAGCCCCCTAGCTTTGGATTTGGAGGATTTGTTGCCCATAGATAGCGGTAAGGATGAAACCCACGCCGGCTTAGAACACGATAAAATGTTAGAGGATTTGGTGCAAGAGGACTCTCCAAAGGCGCAGGATTTGATGGACAGCATGCAAAACATGGGCGATCTCATGCGATCTGCAGACCACGAAATCGAGGAACCTAAAAAACCCGAATTACAAACCTCCAAAGAGCCCCCAGCCCCTAAAGAAAACGCAGACCAGGACCCCATGGATATGCTAGGGAAACTAGAAGCCCTAGAAGCAGAGGCTCAAAAAAGCGCAGAAACCCCACAAGAGCCCGAATCTAAATCTACAGAACCAACACCCCAAGTTGCAGATCCTACTGAAGAGATCCCCCAAGAATCCAAACCCACAGAATTAGAAGCACCCACACAAGAATCACAAACCCAAATCCCCACAGAACAAGAACCCACAGCTACACAGAACGCTACAGAAACCCCCAAAGAGCTAGAGCCCCAAACCATGGAGAGCGCGCAAGAAAATTTAGAACAACTGGGATTAGAGGACTTGGAGGGGCTAGACAATTTGGAGCAAGAGTCCGAAGAACAAGAGGCCCAAGCCACAGAGGGGGCGCAAGTCCCCAAATTGGAAGGGTTAGATGATTTAGAGTTAGAATCCACAGAACCCGCACCACAACCCGAACCTAAAGCGCAAGAACCTCAGACCACAGAAGAGGCGCAAGTCCCCAAGCTAGAGGGATTGGACGATTTAGACACATCCACAGCCCCTAAAGAACCTGAGCCCCAAGAACAAGAACCACAAACACAAGAGAGCGCACAAGAAACCCCTAAAGCGCAAGAACCTCAAGAAACCCTACAAGAACCCCTAAAACCCCAAGAGAGTGCACAAGAAGACCCAGAGCTAGAAAACCAAGCAGAGTTAGAGAACACCCCTGCGACAAAAGACACGCAAGAATCTCAAGTAGAGCTAGAAAAAGACCCGCAAGAGTATGAAAACATTGAGGACATCCCCGAACCGGTGATGTCTAGCGTGGTGGACGGCTCGTATGAAGCCCCAGCCCCAAGCCCCAAAAAACCCCCAGCAGACACTAAGCAAGCCCCCCAAGAGATAGAAAACTTAGCAGAAGAACCCCCCCAAGAAACAGAAAGCCCAAAACCCGAAACCACAAAAGACCAAGCAGAAGCTCCCCAAGAGCAAAAGGCGCAAGAAACCCTCCAAGAGAGCGCGCCCACAGAAAGCCTTAAAATGGGAGCAACACCCTTGCATTTGAGTTTTAATTTGCAAGATTTGCTCAAAGACCTACCCATTGACCCCAAACTCTTAGAGGGCAAAACATTAAAAATACAAGTCAATTTAGCGGATAAAGATGAGTAACCACGCTTACCGCATGTTGGTTTTAGCAGGGCCTAGTGGTTCGGGCAAAAGCACTTTAATCAGCTATTTATTACAGCATTGCCCCAACATTTACTTTTCCATTTCCACGACCACCCGTCCCAAGAGGGCGGGCGAAGTGGAGGGGCAACATTACTACTTTGTGAGCCAAGAAGCGTTTATCAAGAGCATTGAGAATAAGCAGTTTTTAGAGTGGGCTAAGGTGCATGGGCATTATTACGGTACTTCGCTAGAGCCGATTAACAAGGCCCTAAAGGCGGGCAAGTTGGTCTTGTTTGACATCGATGTGCAAGGGCATCGCAGTGTGAAAGAAGTTTACAAAAAAGCAACTTCTATTTTCATCACTACAAAGAACATCCACACCTTAAAAGAACGCCTAGAACAAAGGCACACAGACAGCCACGAGATGATCGAGCGGCGTTTACAAACCGCCTTGCAAGAGATCCAAGAGATCGAGTTGTTTGACTATGTGTTGATTAACGAGGATTTGGAATTGTCTAAAAGAATGGTCTTGGAAGTCGCCCACACCCTGGGCTACAAACAACAGATGTTCCCCAAAGAGACATTTTGTGAGGCGTGGGGTGCAAGTCATAAATAAAGGATAAAAATGGGTACTTTTAGTGTTTGGCATTGGTTGATTGTTTTAGCGGTGATTTTGCTTTTATTTGGGGCAAAGAAAATCCCCGAGTTAGCCAAAGGGCTAGGCAGCGGGATTAAAAACTTCAAAAAGGCGATTAAGGAGGACGAGGAGGAGGGCAAAAAACCCGAGAGTGTGGGCATGCAACCCCCGCAACAGAGCGCGCAACCCACCCCCACCGCCCCCAAGCAAGAACAACAAAGCTAACCATGCACCGCAGAGTCAAGGAGTTATTAGAACGGGTGTTACAAACTGAAGTGGTGCTAGAGCACCCCAAAGATCGCTCTTTAGGGCATTACGCCAGCGTGGTGGCCTTCCCCCTAGCCAAGGTGCGTAAAAAAGCCCCTAAACTCATTGCTGAAGATCTGGCAAAGAGTTTAAGCACCCACCCCGAGTGCCAAGAGGTGTTTAGCCAAGTCGCTCCGCTCAATGGGTATATCAACTTCACACTCAAAGAAGAGTTTTTAAACAGCCTTTGTAATGAGGCTCTAACTTTAGGGGAGGATTTTGGCAAACAGCCCAGCAAAGAGGAGAGTTATTATGTGGAGTTTGTGAGCGCAAACCCCACGGGGCCCCTGCATATCGGGCATGCAAGGGGGGCGGTGTTTGGGGACAGCTTTTGTAGACTCGCTAAATTCTTGGGTTATAAGGTGCATAGCGAGTATTATGTCAATGATATGGGCACACAGATCAAAACTTTGGGGCTATCTGTGTTTTTAAGGCTTAAAGAGAGTTTAGGCTATCAAGTGGATTATCCCAAAGAGTGCTATCAGGGGGAGTATATCTATGAGCTTGCCCAAGCCGCTAAAGAGCACTTTAAAATAGAGAGTTTAGAGGGGGTGGATGAGGAGGTGTTGAGCGCAGAGTTTGGGGGTTTTGCTAAGGATTTAATGCTTACAGAAATCCAAGAAACCCTAGCTGAGGCGAGCGTGCATATGGATGCGTATGTCAGCGAAAAGGCGGTGTTTTCTAAGAGTGCAGAGGTGTTTCGACGCCTAGAGGCGGGCGGGGGAGTGTATGAAGAAGAGGGTAAGTTGTGGCTTAAATCCAGCGACTTTGGCGATGAGAAAGACCGCGTGGTGCGTAAAGCTGATGGGGATTTTACCTATTTAGCCCCCGATATTGTTTACCACGACTATAAGTTTCAGCAGGACTATCACCACTACATTAATATTTTTGGGGCAGATCACCACGGCTATGTCCCCCGCATTAAAGCATCCTTGCAGTTCTTGGGTTACGACTCGTCCAAGTTAGAGGTTTTGTTGGTGCAAATGGTGGCTCTGCTAAAGGGCGGGCAGCCTTATAAGATGAGCAAGCGGGCGGGCAATTTCGTGTTGCTTAAAGATGTCTTGCAAGACATGGGCAAGGACGCTTTGCGTTTTATTTTCTTGTCTAAAAAGCTAGACACGCATTTAGACTTTGATGTGGCGAGCTTGCAAAACACGGATAGCACCAACCCCATTTTTTATATCCATTACGCCAACGCCCGTATCCACACCATGCTAGACAAATTCACCCAAAAAGGGGGGAGCTTAGAGGCGGTGCACCAAAGCCACCTATTGGACTTGCCCCCCGCCGGGCAGAACTTGCTCTTTAACGCTCTCAACCTACCCAGGGTCTTGCAAGGGGCGTTCAACGACAAGGAATTGCAAAAAATTTGCGACTATTTAAAAGCCCTCGCGGCGGATTTACACAGCTTTTACAACGCCCATAGGATTTTAGACACGCCCCAAGAATTACCCTATTTGAAGCTATGCCAAATGGTAAGCTTGAGTTTAACAATCGGGTTAAAACTGCTAGGGATTGAAGCCAAGAAGAAAATGTAAAAAGGGTGGGCGAGGATAAGGAGGGGGAGGTTACCCCGCCCATGCCCGGTTGGAAAGCCAACCAAGACGCATGATACCTAAAAAACTTATATCTTTCTCTTAAACTTTACAAGAGCTTAAAAACTTATGTTATAATTCTTCAAGTTTAAGTTTAAGGTAAAGGATTGAAATGCGTATCTTATTAGTCGAAAACGATGGGGACTTGAGTAAAGAGGTCAGCACCTTTCTCAATGAAAAGGGTTTTCAAGTTGATGTCGCCGAAAATCTTGAGGATGGGGAATATTATATCAGTATCCGCAACTATGATTTGGTGCTGATTGGGTTTGAACTCAAAGATGGCAATGGTTTAAGCCTCGTGCCTTACGCCAAAGCCAAACACCCCTCCATTGTCAGCATCATTTTGGCCGAGCATGACTCGAGCGAGCAAGAGATCAAGGCATTTAAAGAGGGCGTGGACGACTTTATCGCCAAACCCTTTGACATGGGGGTTTTGGTGGCAAGGATCGAGGCGCGCTTGCGTTTTTGGGGCTCTAGTATCATTGAGATTGAGGATTTAATCATTAATCCCGATGAAGAGAAAATCGTGTATAAGGGCAAGGAAATTGAAGTGAAGGGCAAGCCCTTTGAAGTGTTGACACACCTTGCTAGACATAGGGATCAAATTGTGTCAAAAGAGCAGCTTTTAGATGCGATTTGGGAAGAACCCGAACTTGTAACGCCTAATGTGATTGAAGTGGCGATCAACCAAATCCGCCAAAAAATGGATAAACCTTTAGGCATCTCCACGGTGGAAACCGTGCGCCGTAGGGGTTATCGCTTTTGCTACCCTAAAGGCAGCACCAACTAAACCTTCAAGCCCCTTTGGGCGATGAGTTCCAAGAGCCTTAAGAAAACAAGGCTCAAGCCCTCGAGTTGCTTGATCTCCAAGCGTTCATCAATGGCGTGTATGTGCTCATTGGTCAGCCCAAACTCCACCACCTCCACCCCAAAGGCATGTAAAAATCGTGCGTCGCTTGTCCCTCCGTTTGTGTTGAGTGTGGGTGTGGTGTTTAAAACTTCACTAATAGCTTGCTCTAAACACCCCACCAAGAGCGAGTCCTTAGATGAGAGAAAGGGCATGGAGTTTTGCTTCAGATTCAAGTCGTAGGGGACTTTGGCAAGGACAATTTCTAAAAAGTTTTCAAGGTCTTTTAAAGTCGTGGCGGGCGAGTTGCGGACATTAAAGGCGATGTCTAGGGTCTTTGGGGTAACATTTTCAGCACTCGAGTCGGTTTTCATGGAAGTGATGACAAGCCTAGATGGCTCAAAGTTAGTGTCTCCTTTGTCTAAAAATGCCCCCGCAACTAAATTTAGCTTATCAGCAACGACATCAATAGGGTTTAAGCAAGTTTTAGGGTAGGCGACATGTCCAGGTACGCCATATATGGTAAGCTTGCCCGCAATCGAACCACGCCGCCCGATTTTCACGCTATCGCCCAAATGCTTGACGCAAGTGGGTTCTGCCACAAGCGCAAAATGGGGCAGTAATTTTTTTTCTTGCAACACTTCTAGCATGTATTTTGTGCCAAACTCCGCCGGACCCTCTTCATCACTTGTGAGTAAAACAGAGAGTCTTAAGGGTGTATTTGGGGCAACTTTGGCGCAAAACTCCTGCAGGGCGCACACAAACGCCGCCACCCCACCTTTCATGTCCTGTGCCCCCCGCCCATATAAACACCCCTCTACAATTTCTCCGCCAAAGGGCGCAAAACGCCACCCCTGCCCCACAGGCACGACATCTATATGCCCCACAAAGCAAAAGTGCAAGGGGTTTTCTCCACCAAAGTCCTTTGTCAAAAAAAGATTTTTTACCCCGTTTTTATCTGCCCTTAGGGGCGTGAAGTCGGGCAAGAGCGATTGTACATACTCATAAATCCCCTCCTCCTTGGGAGTGATGGTTTTGTAGCTTATGAGCTTTTGGGCGATTTTAGTGGGATTCATGGGGGGTTTTCTTGAGTTTTTGGTGTAGGTGTAAATAAAGTTGCAGGACCTCTAAGTTTGCGGGGGTGATCCCGCTGATTTGGGAGGCTTCAAAAAGGCTTTTTGGGCGGAATTTCTCCAATTTTTCGCACGCCTCTAGCCCTAAACCTGTGATGCTTTGGTAGTTAAAATCTAGCGGTATGGGGGTGTTTAGCATTTGCGCCATTTTGGCAATGGACGCGCTTTGTTTGGCGATGTAGTCGTGGTATTTGCACTCAATTTTAATCTGCTCTAAAATAAAAGGCTCAAGCTCTGTTACAAAACCCAAAAATTCGGGCAAAATGTCCGGGCTAAAGCCCTCCCGCCCCATTAAAAACACCCCATCGCACTTGTCATTTAGGGGGGCTTGGTCTGCGTCTTTTAAGCGTTTTAACACTTCCTTAGTGGGGGTGATGGCGGTGTTTTTGAGCCTCTCTAAGACACTTTGGATCTGCGTTTTTTGGGCGCAAAGGGCGTTATATTCTGCGTCGCCCATCAGCCCCAAAGCATAGGCGTATGCGCCAAGCCTTAAGCGGGCATTATCCTCTCTTAAAAGCAAGCGGTACTCCGCTCTTGAAGTGAACATTCTATAAGGCTCTTGCGTGCCCTTACTCACCAAATCATCTATCATCACCCCGATATACGCCTCATCGCGGCGTAAAACTAGCTCTGGCTTGTTTTGTAGGCTTAAACATGCATTGATACCTGCCATAAGCCCCTGTGCGGCTGCCTCTTCATAGCCCGTAGTGCCATTGATTTGGCCGGCCAAATAGAGATTACCCACTTGCCTTGTTTCTAGGGTGTATTTGAGCTGTGTGGGGGGGATAAAGTCGTATTCAATGGCGTAGCCATAGCGCGTGATTTGGGCGTGTTCCAAGCCCTTAATGGAGTGGATGACCTGCTCTTGCACCTCAAAGGGCAAAGAAGTGCTTAAACCATTGACATAATACTCGCTGCAGCTCCTCGTCTGCGGCTCTAAGAAAAGCTGGTGGCGTTCTTTTTCGTGGAAGCGGTAGACTTTATCTTCAATGCTCGGGCAGTAGCGCGGCCCCACGCTCTCAATCTGCCCGCTAAACATAGGGGCTAGGTGGAAGTTTTGGCGGATAATCGCGTGTGTGTTTGCGTTCGTGTAGGTGATGAAACAAGGCAGCTGTTGGGGGTTAAAATCCTTGGTGTGATGGCTAAACTTGGGAGGGGTTAAATCGCCCCCGTGCGCTTCTAGTTGGCTAAAATCAATGCTGGCCCCGGCAAGTCTAGGGCAGGTGCCCGTCTTAAGCCGCCCCATTTCAAAGCCCAAATCCGCAAGGTTTAAAGACAGCGCCACCGCTGCG
Organism: Helicobacter sp. NHP22-001; assembly: GCF_030270165.1. Taxonomy (NCBI): domain Bacteria; kingdom Pseudomonadati; phylum Campylobacterota; class Epsilonproteobacteria; order Campylobacterales; family Helicobacteraceae; genus Helicobacter; species Helicobacter sp. NHP22-001. Next base: position 48,748 of record NZ_BSWS01000008.1, read on the forward strand.
CTCTCGCCAAAACGCCCATTTTGGCTTCGGTGCGTGCCAATATGCACCAAACCTTGTAAAAAAGTCCCCGTGGTTAAAATGACTTTTTTGGCGTAATACTCCTTACCCAGCGCGCTTTTCACGCCCACCACAGCCCCACCCTCCACTAAAAGCCCCTCCACCATCTCCTGCGACACGCTCAAATTCGGGGTGTTGAGCACCAAATTACGGGCGTTGATGCGATAAGCGTCCATGTCAATTTGCGCCCGAGTTCCCCTAACCGCTGGACCCTTAGAGGCGTTTAAAGTGCGAAACTGCAAGCCGCTCATATCCGTGAGCACCCCCATAACCCCGCCCAGCGCATCCACTTCCTTAACCAAGTGCCCCTTGCCAAGCCCGCCAATGGCAGGGTTACAGCTGGCGAGCCCGATATTTTCAATCAACAAGGTGAGTAAATGCACCCTTGCGCCCATTTTTGCCGCTACAACGGACGCTTCAATGCCGGCGTGTCCACCACCCACCACAACTATATCAAAATGACTCAACATGTCCCTATTCTATTGTGAAACATGTTAACGCTGACTTAACCGACAAGGGCTTTATGCTAGAATTGTGCCCATGTTAAACCCCATCAATGCGCTCCAACAACTCGGCTTGCTCCAAGACCTCTTAAAAGACCATCCGCAGGCGCAAAACTTCAACGGGACGCTACCCCTGCTCTTAAAGGTGTTAGAGAAAAAGGGGGCGGATCAATACCTCTTACAGCTGGGCAACCAAATCTTAGAGAGCAAGAGCCAAAAGAACCTTGTTTTAGGCAAAACCTATTGGGCTTTGGTGCATAAAAGTTCCGTGGGCGCGACCATGCTCTCTAATTTAATCCCACAACCGCCCATCCTAAGCGAGCTGAAAAACGCTCCCTTAAAGCTGGACTTGCAAGAATTGCATAAACTCTTAAGCCATGAGAGTAAGGAAGTCTTTAAAGACTATCACGAGCAGATTTTGCAGAACTTCACCCACGCCCCCACCCGCCAAGACTTTTTATTCTTTGGCAATCTCTTGCTCTCTTTGCAGCATGAAGTGGCGAGCTTTGTCATCACAGACGGGCATAAAGAGTCCTTGGTGCAGTTTAAAAAGGGGGGCAAACAAGAACGCTTAGAATTTTACGCCCTCTACCCACACTTAGGTCCTCTGCAGGGCGTGCTTTACAAGCAAGAGGGGGGGGTTTGTCTGTCCCTTGGCGTGGCGTATGAGAGCGTGGCAAACCTCTTAAGGGGGCAAATAGATAGCCTCAAGGGCTTTAGCCACATAGAGATTTACACCGCCAAAGCCCTGCCCGAACCGCTCTTTAGCTTTGAAGAAAATTTATTAGACACTAGGGGCTAGTTAGGAAAACCATAGGCATTTAGAGGGGTGTGGGCGTTAAGGGGGGTGTTCAAAGGCGTGTTTGCGCTCTTAGCCAAAATCCCCACCTGCATCGCCATCGTTTCGTTTAAAAAGGCTAAATGCCGTGTGAGCTCTAAAAGCAATTTAAGCTCTAAAGCTTGGGCTTGCTGGTTGTAGGTGGCGTAAGCTACAGCCCTTGCGTTGGTGTCTTTGGCTTGTTTTAAAGCGGTGGCGAGTTTTTCATTGAGGCTTTTAATTTGCTGCTCTAGGGGGTTTTTGGCAAATCTATGTTGCAACTCTGCTAGGCGCTGTTCTAGGGCGTGGGTGGGGGGCTTTTGGGCATTCTCATTAAAACTTGCAAGTGCGTTAAAGTCCTTCGCCTGCAGCTCTTCATAGTGGGTAAAATCCCCCCTAAGCAGGGCTTCTTGCATGCTTTTTAGCCGCTCTTGGTGCTGTGCGCTGGCTTCTCTAGCTTGCACCTTTTGGCAAAGAAGGGCACTTAAGGGCTTGGGGGCTAGGGGTGGGTTTTGCTCCTTAAGCTGGTTTAAAATCTCTTGGGCGGTGTCATTGGGGGTTGTAATTGTGGCGGTGTCAAAGTCCAGCCACGCACAGGCGCGCTTGAGGCGTGCAAGTTGGGCGTTTTGGGCGTGCTCATAGGCGCTTAGGCGCGTTTGCAGCTCCTGCTCCTGCTCTTTGGCGTGCTGCAACTCCTGCTCTAAATAGGCGCGCATGGGCTCTAGGGGGGCAATGTTAGCTTCACTGAGGGCTTGGCTTTGCTCTAGGGTGTGGCGCATGCCCTCTAGGGTGGCGGCCTGCTCTTTGGCGCGCTCTAGCAGCTGGCTAAAGAGGTGCAAATGCTCTTGCATTTTGGCAATCATCGTGCCCTCATTGGCGTTAGAAGTGGCTAACCTTGCATTGGCTTGCACATCTAAAGTGATCACCGCCGCTGCGTGCAGCAAGCCAAAAAGGCAGAGGAGTAAAAACTTCAGGCAAACTCCCCGAACAACGCCCCCAAATGCACCCCTTGCAAAAAAGTGCTTTGGCATTTTTGTTGGATTTTCTTCGCCCCATGCACCAACACATCGCTTTTAATGCCATGCGCAATGGAGATTTTAGCTTCTAAAAAGGCACTCAATTGATCGCAAAACTTTAACAACCGCCCACTCACCCCATTAAACCTATCTTCGTTAAAGCACTCCCAAAGAGCGGTGTTGCTCTCTAAACTCTTCACTTCTTTAGTGGTGGGGTCTATGTAGCGGTCGTCAAATTCCTTTTCTGTGAAATAGCGCAAATCTTGCGCCAAATCTGCATCCAGGTAGCGCCAAATGTGCTCTTGCATCACCTCCGCCTCTAGGTCTTTTAAATGGCTCTCTAGCCCCTTCACGCCGTGTTTTATGGGCGAGATGATGTCTCTGGTCAGCACTTCGGGCAAGTCGTGCAACAGTCCGCCCAAAAAGTGGTTTAAACGCATTTGGCGGCAGGCTTTTAAATCAAAGCTCAGCAAGAAAGCACAAAAGGCGACAAAGAGCGCATGCCCTAGCACGCTTGTGGGCGGCACGCGGGGGGTTTGACTCCAGCGCTTTTGAAAACGCAGCTGCCCGAACATGGAGGCTAAGAGCTCCAAATGCGCCACTTTTTCTAAAATGGGGGCGTGCTTTGCTAGGGATTTTTCTAGGCTGTCTTGAATGTCTTGCACCCCATAGCCCTTAGGGTAAAAGCGGTAGATAAAACCAAACTCCCACGCCGACACATAGTCGTGGGCGGCTTTGAGTAATTGGCTCTCTAAATCTTTAGGGGGGTTACAAAAGTAATCTTGCAAAGCTAAGAATAAACCATAACCCCTCACTTCAGGCTCAAGCACGCCCCACACATAGGCAGCTAGGTCTATGCGATGCTTTTCTAAGAGCTTGTAGTGAATGGGGGGCTTAATGTCAGTCAGCACCACACGGCTTAAAAACTCAAAGCAAAAGTAGGAGAGCAGCTTGTCCCAATCCACGCCCACATGGTGCTTAGCCAACAGGACAACTACCATCGCCTTGTGGGCTTGTTTGTCTAACTCGCTAAACTCAATGGGGCAAGCTTGGTCGTTCCAGCGGCGGATAGAGGCGGCCACAAAGAGCCGCTCTAAGAGAGCCTTGCTTAAGAGGGGAGGGGTCATAGGTACTTAGGCACAGACTTTAAAAGCAAGTCTTCGAGTTTAGAGTCAGAGGTGGGCTCGCCAATAGCACTAAACTTCCACTCCCCATTGTGTCGATAGAGCTTGCCTAAAATCATGGCTTCTTTGCCCGCAAAGGCGGCATTGTTGGCGACATTGTAGGTCGCAAAAATAGATTTGACTTGGCTAGGCGTGCCCTCATATAAGCGGATACTTGCAAAAGGGATCGCGTCAAATTTAATGTGGGTGTAGGAGCTTAACACAAAGACTAATTGCGTGATCTCTGGCTGCAGGCTGTCTAGGGCAATGCTAATGACTTCATTGTCTAGCCCGTCATCGCCCCCCACATCGCCTGTGCGGTCATCCCCGCTGTGCTTGATCCCGCTAGCCGCTTGCTTGCCATAATACACACAATCTACGAACTTCGTGTCCGCAAACAGCCCCACGCTCAAATCCAAATCCACGGCTTCCGTCTTGGTGTTGCCAAACCACCCTTTTTTGCTGATCGCCCCCCAATTTGCCCCCACACAAAAGGCACTTAATTTCTCTCCACTCTCTTTTTTAAGCGAAATTTTTTGCCCCTTAACTAGACTGACCGCCATTTGCCCCCCCTAAATATTCACGCCAAATTGCTTACAAAAGCCCGCCAAGCCCTCTTTAAAGCCGGTGCCCACGGCGGCAAACTTCCAATCCGCTCCATCCCGATACAACCTGCCAAACATCAAAGCGGTTTCTACCGAAAAATCCTCCTCTAAGTCGTAGCGCAAAATTTCTTGGTTGTCGCTCTCATCGACGATCCTCACGAAGGCGTGGCGCACCATGCCGAAGTTTTGCTTGCGGGTTTCGGCTTCGTGGATGGTAACCACAATGTGGATTTCTTGCACCCCACTATCTACATGGGCTAAATCCACCTTGATTTGCTCGTCGTCACCCTCGCCTGCCCCCGTGCGGTTGTCGCCCATATGCACCACCGCCCCGTCCTTGCTTTTAAGATTGTTGTAAAAGATGAAATTCGCATCATCGCTCACCTTACCATTGCCCGCCGTCAAAAACACCGAAGCGTCTAGGTCAAAATCTGCGCCCGTATCCGTGCTATTGACATCCCAACCCAAGCCTACAACGATTTTAGACAGCCCGGGTTTTTCCTTATTCAAAGACACCCGCCCCCCTTTGACTAAACTGACAGACATAAGCACTCCTTTTTAAAAATAAAAGGCATTTTAGCAGATTTTCGGCTAATGGGCGAGATAATCTAAGATTTGTTTTAGGATTTGGGGCGCGATCTCTAGACGCAAGTCCAAAAGGCTTAAGGGCAGGGGGCAGTTTGTGAGCTTCACTGCGTCCTTAGCCGTAACCAATAACGAAGTGGCGTTGTGCTCTTTGTAAGCGCGCTCGAGGCGTTTGAAGTCAAAAGTGGCATGGTCTTTGAAGTAGAGCTTGCCCACCAGGGGGGGCAAATAGGGGTCTAGGCGTGTGGGGTTAGCGATAGCCGTAACCAAGAGCATGCGCTGAGTGGAGTTTAAAAGCTTTGTGTGTCTAGTGTAATCTAGTCCCTCTTGCACCACAAGGTCGGCGAGGGCGTAGCATTTAGGGCTCTCTCTGTAAATGCCACTGGGCAAACAAAAGTCAAAATAAGGTTTTAAGGCGGGCTTTAGCAAAATGCTCAGCTTCTTAAAATTGAATCGGAAGCCATCGTCTAAAAGCACCACCTGTACGCCCATCTCTTTAGCCTTCAACACCCCCATTTTGCGCTTTTCGCTCACCACCACGCCACAGGTGCTTAACTTACTTGCCAATAAAAACGCCTCATCACCCGCCATGTTTTGCTCCACTAACACCTTGCCTCCCTCACTCACCACCACAAGCCCCCTAGAAGTGCGCCCATAACCCCGGCTCACCACCACCACTTGATACAGCGGGGCTAATACTTGTGCCAAAGCCAAAATAAAAGGGGTTTTGCCACTGCCCCCGGCCACTAAATTCCCCACGCTGACAATTCGAATGCCTAAATCCTCAAAGGGCGCAACTTGGCGTTTCATTGTGGCTATTGTTTGATACACTAAAGATAGGGGGCTTAGGGCGTAGGCTAGGGCTTTTTGGCAGAGTGTGGGGGCGTAAAAATAACGCTCAAGCCAAGTCATAGAGGGCAAATGGCGGGCATTTCTAACTTGAAGGCGTTTTTTGCCATGCGCTCTTGCACGCTGGTAACTAGGGTGGGCGCAAAGCCTAGGGCCACAAGGGCGTTTGTGTCTAAATGGGGGTTTTGCTCTATGGCAAAAAGTAAGGGGTCAATTTCGGCGTAGCTAAAACCTAGCTCATCCTCATCGCTTTGCCCGGCGTAAAAGTCCGCACTCGGGGGCTTGTTTAGAATATTTTCGGGCACTTGTAAAAGCCGTGCCAAAGTGTAAATTTGGCCTTTATATAAATCGCCTATGGGGTTGATTGCGCATGCCAAATCTCCAAAAATTGTGCCATAGCCAAGTAACCGCTCGCTCTTATTGCTCGTGCCGACAACTAGGGCGTTGCGCTCTAGAGCGTGATCGTAAAGGGTTGCCATGCGTAACCTAGCGCAAAAATTGCCCTGCCTAATGAGGCTTGCATCTTTGTGGCTGTCCTTAAAAAGGGCGTGGTGGGGGGCGATGGAGTGTAGGCTGTAGGCAATGTTAAAGCTTTCGCAAAGCTCTGTGGCGTGTGTTAGCGCGCTTTGGGGGGTGCTAAGGGAGGGCATTAACAAGGCGTGGGCGTTGTCTTTAAACGCCCTTTGGCACAGCAGAGCCACCACCGCGCTATCCACCCCTCCACTTAGACCATAGACCACTCGCCTAAAGCCCCTTTGGGTGGCTTGGGTTTGTAAAAAGCAAACGAGGGTGTCTAGGGTGGTGGGGGCTAGCCCCGCTAAAGGGGCAACTTGGGGTTTAGTCCTCAATTTTATTGGTTTTGAGGCGTTTGGCGTAGATTTTTCTAAGCTTTCTTATGTCTTGTTGGACCTCAAAGACCCCATGCCAGTGTGAGTAGTCTGGCGCAGCCATGATGCCACCCTGACGCATACGACGACCCTCGTGGTGCCACATATGATACATGGTGTTTTGGAAGTCATCGCTCCACATGTCTTTGCCAAGCAGGTGTTTTTTAGCAAGCTCATCCTTCATTTTCACCGCTTCCTTCCAATACTCGTTGTAGAGCATGATGTTTTTATCCGCCATGACAAAGAAGTTATCGATGTGTTGCTTATTGTGGCAATCGATACAACCCGCCTTCATTTCAGCGCGGGCGGCCTCTGGACCTTTGGGGTTACCCGCTAGGGGGTTACCGATGGTGATTTTATTTTCGTATTTAAAATCATCGCTGGCGGTTTCATACCCTCCCGTGCGTAGTTTGCTAAGGGGCATAAACAAGTTCCATTTTAAGCGGCGGCTCACATTGTGCGTTACCATGCTTTTAGTGTTTCCGCTCATGTGGCATGTAGCGCAAGTGGGGGCTCTAAAATCAGGGACTTTCCAAGTGCCCGGCGCAGCATCAAAGTTCCACTTAGCCCCTTCGGCGTTGAAGACATGCCCGTGCATAGAGTTGTTGTAAATTTCGATGTCGGGGTGATCGGGTCCTAAGTGGCAGCTTGCGCACGCAGCGGGTTTTCTCGCCTCTTCTAGGCTGAATTTATGCGCGCTGTGGCAGCTGGCACAATTACCCACAGAGCCATCGGGAAAGGCGGTGCCGATGCCATAAGTGGGCCAAGTTTCGGGGGTGGGGCGGCGGTTTTTATCAAGCTTGATGATGGAGCCGTGGCATTGTTGACAACCCGTAGCCGCAGGGGCGTATTTTAAATCGGGGTGGTTTCTACCCTCCACCATCACCATCAGATCACGCATGTTTGCTTTGGCCCAAACTTGCACCGCACCTCTTACATGCCCGCTGTGGCGAAACTCGGTCACTTCCTTTTCGTGGCACTTGGCGCAGGTGTTGGTGGAAACCAACACAGAGATGGGCACCTTAGATCCTTCATGTCCATCCCTAGTGAGCATGGGGCTATCCTTACTCACGGCGTGGCAGTCGATACAGCTCACCCCAGCGTGAGCGTGGCGACTCATTTTCCAATCCGCCACAATCCCCGGATTTTTCTTAGCGTGGCACTCAATACAGCCCTTAGCCTCTGCTTTCATGCCCCTAAAAGTTTTTAAGGGCAGTTGTGTATCCATTGCGTTATCGATGCTTGTCCCCCCTCTGGGTGGGTGTGCGCTAAGCCACCCTAGACAGAACACAAAGGCTAAAAATCCAGCCAAACTAGCACGCATGCTTTTCTCCTTTTAGTAAAATCAACATTTTTACTCCTTTAGTTGTGGCTCGTGCTGATCAAGGCACGCACAGTCGGTTTGTAGTCTTGTTTTAAAAACTTCCTTAGGTGGATGCCTAAGTTTTTATGCCCCACCTCATCCAAATGGCATTCCACGCAATGCTTTTTGGTGAGTTTGGCAAAGTAGTCCCTGTGGGGTAAAAAGGCTTTCATATTAGATTGTGTGGCGTCTTTTAGGTTAGTGTGGCAGCGCAAACAACCGGAGTCAAAGACATAGTCTCTAGCCTCGCGGCGATTCATCTCCCAGTCAAATTTGCGGGGGTTTTTCATGGTGTTGCCATAAACATCTTCCATTCCAAGCAAGGTCTTTTCCACGAAATAATGGATGATATTATCGTGGGGTAGGTGGCAATCCACGCACTCTGCCTTCACCCCCGTGTGGTTATGCCCACCGTGCTTGTCTAAGTGGTAGGACTCCAGCTCAGGGGTCATGATGTGGCACATGCCACAGAACTTATCATCGCCCGTCCACTCCACCGCCTGCACGGTGATCACCGTCAACACCACGCCCAGCACACATCCCCCACAAAAAAGCCAAAACAAGAAGAAACGCTTTTCTTGCAATATACGCAAAAAACCCATCACAACCCGCTTAAATTAATCTGCTTTCAAATCCGCCCTAGAATGACACAAAAAAGTTAACAGATCCCACCTCCAAAGATAATGTTAAATATTGAAAGTGTGTAACACGCCAACAACCCGCCCCAAAATTGTGAGCTCGTCTAGGTTTTCCACCACAATGGGTTTATACACGGGGTTGTCGCTGATCAGGTAGACCTGGGGGCGTTTGCTTAGGCGGCGGATGTAATGCTCCCCACCCAAGTTCACCACATAAACCGCCCCCTCATAGCGCGTCCCATCGCTTTGGAAAAGCAGTAAATCGTTTTCCTTGATGCGTGGCTCCATAGAATTGCCCACCGCCTGCACGAACCCCAAATGCTCGGTAGAAGTGAGCCCAAAACGGCGGATCAAAAACGACTTGCTCTGGGGCAAGAAGGTCATGGTCTCATCGTTGTGTGGGTCTTTATTCACGCTCACCTTAATGTCCTTGAGATAGGGCACCATAATAATATCCTCCATCTCGTGGTGGGTGGAAGTGAAAAAGTGCAAGTCGGTGTTCAAAGCATTGGCTAGCTTTTCCAGGGTGTCTAAAGTGATGTTGCTTTTTTGTTCGCTCTCGTAGCGCTTGATGCTTTGTAAACTCACACCACACTTGATCGCAAGTTCTTCTTGTGTGAGGTTATTGGCGTTTCTTAGTTGTTTTAGTTTTTCTTTTAACATTCGAGCTCCTTTTTTAGATTTTAAGTAACATAAAATACACTTTCAAGTGGGATATATACCATAATCTGGGTGAGATACGGCTAAAGTAGCTATTCTATGGATTCCATGCGCTTTGCCCTCTAGGACTTACCTTGACATTTAACCTAGTTTTGGCTAGAATACCCGCTCTTACGGAGTAGCGGGGCGTAGCGCAGTCTGGTTAGCGCACTTGGTTTGGGACCAAGGGGTCGAAGGTTCGAATCCTTTCGCCCCGACCAGCAAAGTTTTTTATGGTGGGTGTAGCTCAGTTGGTTAGAGCACCAGATTGTGGTCCTGGGGGTCGTGGGTTCAAGCCCCATCACCCACCCCATTTCCCCATTACTTTTTTACTCAATTGTTTTAAGCGCTTGTAGCTCAATTGGATAGAGCACCAGACTTCGGATCTGGGGGTTAGGGGTTCGACTCCCTTCAAGCGCACCATGCGCTTGTAGCTCAGCTGGATAGAGCAACGGCCTTCTAAGCCGTAGGCCACAGGTTCAAGTCCTGTCAAGCGCACCACTCTACCCAGATATCCCCCTTTTCACTTTGTTTATAATACTTCGATTTTTCGCCTCATTTTATTAACTTTATTGTCCTATACTGCGGGCTTATTTTAGTTTTATGAAAGGGGACTTGCATGACAGCCCAACCCGATAAGGAAGTGATCCACTCCAGTCTAACCCTAGCCCGCACCTTGCAAAGTAAAATCAGCGACCACTTAAGCCTAGAAGAGCGCTCGTTCCATAACAAGATGCAAAAGCTCTTAGCCAACGCTGAAAATAAGGTGATGTTGATCGAGCTTTTAGATCGCTCTTTTCGCTGTCAAGACAACAGCGCACGCTTTGATTTGATCGAGCACACGCTAAAAAAATACGGCATCGCCGACTTTTTTAGCGGCTTTGAGAAGTTTTTACTCTTTGGCTTTTTGAGCGTGGGCAAACTTGCGCCTTCCATGAGCGTGCCCTTCTTTGTGCGTAAGATTCGCCAAGATACCCAAAGTTTGGTGCTTGATGAGAGCAGCGACAGCTTAAAAGATAAGATTGAAAAACGCCAACAAGCCCAAATCACGCTCAACATCAATCTCATCGGGGAGGAAGTGCTAGGCGAGGCTGAGGCGTCCTATCGCATGCACAAATACGAGGAGGCGATCAGGTCTAGCTACATTGAATACATTTCTATCAAGATCACCACGATTTTCTCCCAAATCAATATCCTAGACTTTGAGCAGTCTAAAACAGAGGTGGTGAAAAGATTAGACAAGCTCTACAGCCTTGCGCTGGAGGAACAAGAAAAACAAGGCATGGATAAATTCATTAACCTAGACATGGAGGAGTATAAGGATTTAGAGCTCACGGTGGCAGCGTTTAAAGAGTCCATCTCTAAATTCCCCTTAAAAGCGGGTATCGTGTTGCAAGCCTATATCCCCGAGTCCTATGAATATCTCAAGGAATTAGTGGCGTTCTCTAAAGAGAGGGTTTTAAGCAACTTGCCCCCCATTAAAATCCGCTTTGTTAAGGGTGCGAACATGGAGAGCGAGGAAACGATCGCATCCATGCGCGGGTGGTCGCTGCCCACCTTTAGCCGCAAGCAAGACACCGACTCGAATTATAATAAAATGTTAGATTATGTCTTAAGTGATGAGAATTACAAATACATCCACATCGGGATCGCCTCGCATAATCTCTTTGAGATCGCCTACGCCTACACCCGCATACACACCCTAAACGACCCCGTGGCTTTGGAGCACTTCACCTTTGAAATGCTTGAGGGCATGAGCTTGCAGGCTAGCTTTGAGCTTAAAGAAATGCATAAGCTCATCTTATACGCCCCCGTGTGCGATGAAAAACACTTCAACAACGCCATCGCCTACCTCGTGCGCCGCCTAGATGAAAACACGGCCGCAGACAACTTTATGAAGGCGTTTTTTAACCTTAAGGTGGACTCGCCTGCGTGGAAGGACCAAGAAGATCGCTTTTTAAAAAGCATTGCGGGCATTGAAAATATAGACAACAGCCCTAGACGCACCCAGGATCGCAACACCCACCAGCCCGCGCAAAGCACCTACCCCAACCACCCCTTTAAAAACGAAAGCGACACAGATTTTATTTTGCGGGCAAACCGCGCATGGGCGGATCAAATTGTCGACAAGACCAAGAACGCTGCCATTGTGGAGCTCTTCCCTGTGATCGGGCGCGATTACGACAAAGAGGGCTGTAAAACTTTGCAAGTCTTTGACAAAATTGCCCACCAAAAAATCGCCACCATTGCCCAAGCCAACGAAGCGGTGATGCAACAAGCCCTAGAATCTGCCAAAGCCAGCACCTTTGGGCACCAAGCTTTTAGCCAAATCCACGCCATTTTAAGCAAAGTGGCGCAGAACTTTAGAGACAGACGGGGGGATTTGATCGGGCTTAGTGCGCTTGAAGTGGGCAAGACCTTTATGGAAAGCGATGCTGAGGTGAGCGAGGCAATTGACTTTTTGGAGTTTTACCCCCACAGCTTGCAAAAACTTTTAGAGCAACACCCTGAAGTGCGCTTTAAGCCTAAGGGCGTGGGTGTGGTGATCGCCCCTTGGAACTTCCCCATTGGCATTTCCGTGGGCACGATCGCCGCCCCTTTAGCAGCGGGCAATAGCGTGATTTACAAGCCCTCCAGCCTTAGCGCGGTGGTGGGTTACCGCCTATGTGAGTGCTTTTGGGATGCGGGCGTGCCAAGGGATGCCTTGATTTACTTGCCCTGCAAAGGCGAGGATGTCAGCAAATTCCTTTTAAAAAGCCCTGACATTAAGTTCTCCGTGTTGACCGGCTCAGAGGACACCGCACAGCGCATGCTAGAGGCTAGCCCCACTTTGGCACTCAGTGCTGAAACCGGAGGCAAGAACGCCACTATTGTTACCAAAATGGCAGATAGAGATCAGGCGATCCGCAATGTGGTACACTCTGCTTTTAGCAATTCGGGGCAAAAATGCTCGGCAACCTCTCTCTTGATCTTAGAAGAAGAGGTTTACAACGACCCAGACTTTAAGCGCACCCTCGTGGACGCGACCCAGTCCATGAGCGTGGGCGATCCTTTGGCGTTGTGGAATAAAATCGGGACTTTGGCAGACACGCCTAGCCCCAAGGTGCAAAAGGCGCTCAACAACATCGAATCCCACGAGGAATGGGCGATCAAGCCTGAGTTTTTAAACGACAATGCCTATCTTATGAAGCCTTGTATTAAATACGGCACGAAAAAGGGCGACTACACGCACATGACCGAGTTGTTCGTGCCTTATTTGTCTGTAATGAAAGCCAAAGATTTAAAAGAAGCCGTGGAGATCGCCAATTCTACGGGCTATGGTCTCACGGGGGCTTTGGAGTCTTTGGATGAGCGCGAGTGGGAGTATTACATCAACAACATTGAAGTGGGCAATCTTTACATCAACAAGCCCACCACCGGAGCGATTGTTTTGCGCCAGCCCTTTGGTGGGGTGAAAAAATCGGCAGTGGGGCTTGGGCGCAAGGTGGGGATTTATAATTACATCACGCAATTTGTCCACATTGAGGAAATCCCCACAGAGAACACCCACAGCGGGAACACACCCTTCATCCAAGCCCTGGAGTCCTTCAACCAACACCACAGCGACATGCTTAAAGAAATTGTGCAGATGGCGCGCAACTACGCCCACTACAACGCCGCCGAGTTCACCCAAAAGAAAGACTATGTGCAAATCCGCGGTGAGGAAAATTGGTTCACCTACACTAAGGTGTCTAGCATTGGCTATCGTGTATGCCCAGAGGATAGCCTCATTGACATTTTCAGCGTGCTGATGGCAGCGGCCGTGTGTCAAATCCCACTCACCATTAGCCTCGTTAGCAAGAGCGACAACCCCCACGCCCCGCTCTTATTAGAGTGCGTGGAGTATCTCAAACACCACTTCAACCCCACCATTGTTTACGAGAGCTTGGAGGAGTTTAGCCAAAAACTTAGCAATTTTGGGCGGGTGCGCTACTTTAGTCAAGAATTAGACACGCTTTATGAAGCCAGCAGCAAGCAGGGGATTGTGGTGGCAAATGCCAAGGCTCTATGCTGTGGACGCTTTGAGCTTTTAAACTACCACTTAGAAAAGTCCATCAGCATTTCCTACCACCGCTACGGCAATTTGGGCGCAAGGGGGCTTAAAGCCAAAGCGCACGCAGGATAAAGGTTAAGATTGGGGGGTTGACGGTTTTGATTTTGACTTTTTTTACTTTTATGGTAGTTTAAATGCAAGGGCTTAAAAAAATCAAGGAGATCCATGCAAATTAGTTACCAGATTGCGATTGTTTTTGTTCTTTACTCATTGTTAATGCTCGCCATTGGGTTTTATTTTTACAGGAATAATGAAACCACAGAGGATTATTTTTTAGGGGATCGTTCTATGGGGCCCGTGGTGAGCGCTTTAAGTGCGGGGGCGAGTGATATGAGTGGGTGGCTTTTAATGGGTCTGCCCGGGGCGTTGTATGTGGGCGGGCTCATTAACAGCCACATTGCCATAGGTCTCACCATCGGGGCGACCATCAATTGGGTGTTGGTGGCAAAACGCTTACGGGTGTATACTAGCGTGATCGATAATTCTATCACCATCCCCGATTACTTTGAAACCCGCTTTAGCGATGATAAACACATTCTGCGCCTGATCTCGGCGGTGGTGATCTTGATTTTCTTTACTTTTTATGTGTCCTCGGGGCTAGTGAGCGGGGCGAAACTCTTTGAGGCGACCTTCGGGGTGAAGTACAACCATGCGCTCATCACGGGGACTCTCATCATCGTAACCTACACCTTTTTGGGCGGGTATAAGGCGGTGTGTTGGACGGATTTGATCCAAGGGCTATTGATGATGGGGGCATTGGTGGCGGTGCCTTGCATGATGCTTTATCATTTGGGTGGACTGCAAGAAAGTTTTAGCATCATTGCCCATGTTAAACCCAGCAATCTAACTTTTCTCGAGGGCACTTCGTTTGTGGCGGTGATCTCTAGTTTGGCATGGGGGCTTGGCTACTTCGGGCAACCGCACATTTTGGTGCGCTTCATGTCTATCCGCTCCATTAAGGAAATCCCCCAAGCCACGACTGTGGGCATTTCGTGGATGGCGATCAGCCTTATTGGCTCTTGCTTAATTGGTCTACTTGGTGTAGCGTATGTGGCGAAGTTTCATTTAAGCCTAGCCGACCCTGAAAAAATCTTTATCCACATGAGCGCAACTCTCTTCAACCCGTGGATCAGTGGGGTTCTCTTAAGCGCCATTTTGGCCGCCGTGATGAGCACCGCCAGCTCGCAACTTCTAGTCAGCTCTTCTACTATTGCTGAAGACTTTTACTCCAAGATTTTTAATAGAGAAGCCCCAGTAAAGACCGTGATGATGGTGAGTCGGGCTTCGGTGTTGGCGGTGGCGCTTATCGCCTTTTTCATCTCCACCAACCGCAACGCTAGCGTGTTAAAAATCGTATCCTATGCGTGGGCGGGCTTTGGAGCAAGCTTTGGAACGGTGATTTTGTTCTCCCTCTTTTGGGCGCGCATGACAAGGCTCGGGGCAATCATGGGCATGATCTTTGGAGCGAGCACAGTGATTTTATACGACAAGTTTGGCAGAAGCTTTTTAGACATTTACGAGATTGTCCCCGGCTTTTTAGCCAGCTCTCTAGCGATCATCGTCTTTAGCTTACTAAGTTCTGTGCGCCCGGGGACAAAAGATGCCTTTGATTTGGTGATGCAAGAAGTGAGAAAAGAGGGCTAAAGTTCTAATTCACGCACCCACTCACTCTTTTAAGGTGCTTTAGGTGCTCATACTTAAACGCCTCGTGGTTTTCTATGTCAGATCTTTTTCGGTGGATTTTAGGATGTTTTTGGGGGTCTTGGCATTACGGTCACTAGTAAATATAACGATTCTGATGTTTATTCTTTAGTGGGCTTTAGCAGGAATTAAAGGCAAAAGACTGAATGTGATTTATGCTATGGTAAGCACTAAAAGGCAGAAATGAGACTTACAAAATCAAGTGGAAAAATTGAATCTCTTTTTTAACACTAAAGGAAGATCCGTAAATAATATCTATTATTCCGACATTAAAAACGAGATGTCTTTAGACAGAAAAGGCTTTATGGAACTTCTTAGCATGATGATTAAAATCAAGATTACCTATGTTTCTTATAAAAATAGACTGGCATGACTAAGTTATGCGCCAGTAGAAAAGATATTTAATGAGTATGATCTTCAAATTACAATACCCTCATGTTAATCGCCTACAAGCAGAAACTCTACAATTCAAGCAAAAATAAGCACATCGGCAAACTTCTGCGCCTCTATAGCATTGCTACAATCATTGCATTGCTTTGCATAAGA